>JAZSRR010000125.1:0-10241 GCA_045538605.1 Faecousia sp. | reverse complement strand
AATCTCCTTTGCCCGGTACATACTTTCATACGTAGAAAAACCGGCATGATCCATAAACACATTTTCTGAGGGTACATCCCGGTCAATGGCGTAGTTTTTCATTGTGTTGACTTCATCGTAATAAGCATCTCCGTGGTCGCCGCTCATCAAAAGCTTTTCCGACACACCGGCTTCATATAGCTCCACACTCCGGTTCAAGCGGTCTCTAAGCATTGCGCTGGGTCTGCCGCTGGGCAGAACGCCGCAGCCGAGAACCAGAATACAGTCTACATCCGTAAGCTCCGCCGCCTGTTGGATTGTTAAAATATGGTTTCCGCCGCTATGTATCACAATGGCATTGATGCTCAGCAGCACCGTCATCCCCAAAAGGATTGCCAGACACAACACAGTGGCTGTAATTTTCAAGAATTTTTTCATTGGCTCTTCCTCCGCATCCTATTATAAAGCACCGCCACCAAAAATGCAATCAAAAGCAAAAGGACGCGTTGCCAAGCTTGGCAACGCGTCTTATTTCAGGAAGCAGTATTGCTGCGACGGGCGCTTGTGCGTCCTTCCGGGCGAATTTCGCCAACGGCAAGCAAGGAGCGCTTGGTAAGCGCCGGTCCGATCAGTTCATAGACCAGCACGGCAAACAGCACCACATTGCGTACCAATCCTCCATCCGGCAAAGAGGCTGCCGTCATTGCCATACCCAGGGCAACACCTGCCTGAGGCAGCAGCGTGATACCCAAATTGTCCACAATGGGTTTCGGCTGACCGGTGAGCCGGCAGCTGACATTGGAACCGTAGTATTTACCGGCAGACCGGGCGATAATGTAAAGCACGCCCAGCAGCAAGGTGATGGGCTGCGCCAGCACCTGCAGATTTAATTCCGCGCCGGAAATCACAAAGAACAAAATGTTCAGCGGCATTGTCCAGCCTTCTACACGCTCCATCAGCTCCTCGGAGGTGTCGCAGATGTTGCAGAACACCGTTCCGGTCATCATGCACACCAGCAAAAGGGAAAAGCCGCAATGCACAGGACCCAACTGGAATTTCACTGTGGACAAGCCGACTGTCAGCAGCACAAAGGCAACGGATATGGTCATACGCTTGCTTCGGGAGTGAAAAAACTGCTCCACCCAGTTAAGCAAATAGCCCATCACACCGCCCAAAAGCAGCGACAGCGCAATTTCCAAAATCGGCTCTACCACCACAGCCAACACACTTACCTGCCCGGCAGAAAGGGCGGTGGCAATACCAAAGGACGCAGAAAACAGCAAAAGTCCCACTGCATCGTCAATGGCAACCACCAGCATCAGCAGCCGGGTCAAAGGGCCGTGAGCCTTATACTGCCGCACCACCATCAGGGTCGCCGCCGGAGCGGTGGCAGAGGCGATTGCGCCCAAGGTAATGGCTATGGGCAAGGACAAAATGCTGGGGAAGCACAAATGCACCACAATCAAAACCACATCCACCAGCAAGGTGGTAATCACCGCCTGCAAAGCGCCAATGGTGATGGCCTTTGCGCCGGTTGCCTTCAGCTGACTCATCCGGAACTCATTGCCGATGGTAAAGGCAATAAAGCCCAAGGCAGTCTGGGTTACGATCCCCAAGCCTTCCACCTGCTGCATCGAGTTAAATCCAAAGCCGGGCAGCTTCAGCGCGCCCAGACAGAACGGCCCTAACAGCAGACCGGATACCAGATACGCCGTAACCGCCGGCAGA
The DNA here is from genome assembly GCA_045538605.1 of Faecousia sp. Classification (GTDB taxonomy): domain Bacteria; phylum Bacillota; class Clostridia; order Oscillospirales; family Oscillospiraceae; genus Faecousia. The sequence goes on along the minus strand of JAZSRR010000125.1, from coordinate 8,534 downwards.
TTGAGCCGCTTTGTCAGTCGGGACAACATAAGGCCGCCTACCAGCGCCGCAGCCAAACAGACCAAAGAAACTTCCATATTGAATTGCGCCTTCTTTCAGAAGTTGTTTTACTCCCAAATGATAGCACCGCCGGACAAAATATACAAGTGTCAGAACCGCCAAATCTTGGTGGAATTTGGCGGAGTGTTTTATGAATTTTTGCACCCGGGATGTGATTACGAGGAGCGCAGCGACGTGGCAATCCGTTCCCTTGCCGTCCGTAGAGCAGCGTACACCGGACTGTTGCGATTTACATTATTCGAGTCCCTTTCCGTGCGTAGCACGAAATAAAAAGCGGATACCCGTTTGGGTATCCGCTTTTTATTTGGTACGATTGTTTTTATAGGAGTTGACGGAAAAGTAAGTAATATCAAGGACTTTTGAACCGCAGAAAGGCTCCCTTGTGTAAAGGGAGCTGTCACGCAAACAGCGTGACTGAGGGATTGTTGCCGCCCATAGGGCGGCGTACACCGGAAGGGACTCGTTTGCATTTTCATTCCCCGTAGGGAATGAAAATTAATGTTCGGCTCGGTCCAGCCCTCGCCGGCGGCGCTCGTCCGCGCCGCATTTAATCATTCGAGTCCCTCGGTGTATAAAAAATTCCAGACACCCCAAAGGGGTATCTGGAATTTTTGGTACACCGGAAGGGACTCCAACCCCCAACCCTCGGAACCGGAATCCGATGCTCTATCCATTGAGCCACCGGTGCATAGCCCCGCTATTATAACAAGTTTTTTTCCTTTTGTAAAGAGGGCATTTTCAAAATAATTCCTCGGTTCTTCGGGAAAATAGGTTGTTTTCCCCGAATGTGTGTGGTATAATGACCCAAACTGGGATTTTTCCCAACAAGGAGGCAATTTTATGGCCAGTATCCAAAATTTCCGTTCCGCCTTAGGCGGCTTTAACCGCGAAGACGTGGTTCGTTATATTGAATATCTGAACAATCAGCACAAAAGCGAGATCGAACAGCTGACCACCCAGCTGCAGACCGCTCAGGAGGCGCTCAGCCGGGCAAACGGCTGCGCTGACCCGGAGCTGCAGCAAAAACTGGAGGCCGCCGAAGCCCGGTGTGCCCAACTGGAAGCCCAGCTTGGCGTTCCCTCGGAATGCGACGAGCTGGAGACCTACCGCCGGGCTGAGCGGGCAGAGCGTCTGGCTCGGGACCGTGCCGCCCAGCTGTACAACCAGTCCAATGCAGTTTTGGCAGACGCCACCTTGAAGCTGGAGGCTGCTACCGACGGTTTCAATGCGGCATCTACTCAGCTTGCCCAGCAGCTGGAAAAGTCCCGGCAGGAGCTGCAGGAGGCTGTGGCAGCGATGTACGCCATTCGCCCCGGGGAAGAATAAACCCATTGGGAAAGCCGCTTGGCTTTCCCAATTTTGTTAGGATGGTTTTTATGAAAATATATTATCCCGGCTATTACCACAGCTTTTCCTGCATCGCAGCCGCCTGCGAGGACAGCTGCTGCAAGGAGTGGGCGGTGGATTTAGACCCGGACGCGGTCCGGCGCTATCGAGCCTTGGACGGAGATTTGGGCGCGCGGCTTCGTCAGGTGATGTGCAACACCGACGGCGGTACCCAGATGACCCTGGAAAACGGGAGATGCCCAATGTGGCGCGAGGATGGTCTGTGCCGTATTCAGGCGGAGCTGGGCCACGATGCGCTTTGCACAACCTGCCGGGATTTTCCCCGGCTGCGGCACGATTACGGCAGCTTTGCCGAGTTGGGGCTGGAGCTGTCCTGCCCGGAAGCCGCCCGACTGATCCTCAATGCTTCTGACTGCAAGCTGTGTGTCCGGGAAGCGCCCGGCGGAGAAGCGCCGGACTATGATACAGAAGTGATGGACATCCTCCGTACCGGGCGAGAGGAAATGCTGGCTTTTTTGGAAAATACCACCTATTCTTTGCCTCAGACCTTGGCGATTTTCCTGCTTCACAGCCACGGCGTACAGGGGCAGATCGACGGCGGCGAAGCGGCAGAATTTGACCCGGAGGCTTGTCTTGCCGACGCCCGACGTTATGCCGGCCCGGGAGATCCGGAGACTTTATTCTCCCTCTATCAAGGCTTAAACATTCTCACAGACAGCTGGCGTAGGCGGCTGAACCAAAAGCCGGTCTCCCCTGCTTGGAACGAGTACATTCTTGCCTTTGCCCGGTATACGATCGGGCGGTATTACCTGCAGGCAGTGTCCGATTATGACCTAGTCTGCCGGGCAAAGCTGGTTGTAGCCGGGTGCCTGCTGCTGGGCGCGTTGGGTGGCGACACCATCCAGACTGCTCAGCTTTACGCCAAAGAAATCGAAAACGACCCGGACAATGTGGAAGCTATCCTGTCCGGCGCATACACCTCCCCCGCCCTGACCGATGCCAATCTGCTGGGCTTGCTTCTTGGCTAAAATTGCAAAACCCCCTTGACAAATTGCGCCACCCCAGTTATAATACAAAAGCTGTCTGCAATCGCGGACGCAATTTGGGGGTATAGCTCAGCTGGGAGAGCGCTTGAATGGCATTCAAGAGGTCAGCGGTTCGATCCCGCTTATCTCCACCAAAGAATCCTGAAAACCACTGGTTTTCGGGATTTTTTCTTTGCCAAAATGGTGGTTTTTGACCCATAGAGCCTTTTCCTAAAATCGGCTCGCTATAGGTGATTCGCTCGCTACATTTTTTCTTGAACGCATATTGAATCACGATGATTTTATTAAGTCCAATATGTTTCCATGGACACCGCGTCCATTTTTCGTAAAGGCCTCGCTGAAGCGCTGGACCGCTTCCTGACGCTGCGGCTCCTGCGCATGTGCATAGTAGAAGGTCATATCGATATCTGCGTGACCAACAATACTTTGCACCGTTTTCGGATCAACACCCATCGCTATCATCTGAGAAACATAGGTATGTCGACAGCAATGCGGTGTCAAGACACGAACGCCTTCAATTCGTTCAAGCGCTTTCTTGAACTGGTTGCGGAAATAAGAAGGCGTACAGGGCATATCAGGTTTTCCAACCTCCCAAATAAACTTCTTATCCGTATCTCGCAGATTTCTAGCACAGTATCGTACGAACTCCGGAACTGGGATCGTCCGATAACTATCGTTGGACTTGGGCGTTCCGATATCAACAGTGCCCTTTATCCGTACCACAGCCTGCGCGATATTGATGGAGGAACCGTCCGCAGAAATATGCCTCGGCTCTAATGCCAGCAGCTCCTGCGTTCTCATACCAGTCGCAAGCAAAAGACGGATACTCCAGCCGATCCTATCATCTGGAAGCTCCTCGAACAGCTTCCGCATTTCATCTGCAGTAAAAGCTTCCTTTGACTTGGGCGGTTGCTTACGCATCTTATCCGCATAGGCTACAGGATTCTTCATGAGGATGTCGTTGGCGACCGCCTTGTTGAAGATTTGGAACAGCATACCTCGGCACTGCGCAATATAGGAATGAGACCTTCCATCCTTGCGAAGCTTCTTTAGGAATTGCTCGACATCCATCGCCTTGATCTCAGAAAGTCTCCGGCGACCAAAGTGATCTTTCAGAATCCGCAGGGTGTACCGATAGCTCTCTTGAGTCGTGGGCTTGATATTGTCCTGGTGGTTTCCATACCACGTATCCGCCCACTCTTCAAAACGAAGGTCCTCCGCAAGCAGAAGTCCTTCTGCCATCTTTCGCTTGAACTCGTCTCTCTTGTGGAGAGCCTCCTTTTGGGTTTTTCCTATAAATGTGCGTATATCACGCGTACCGTCAGGCTTATACCCGACCATGAGCTGGCACATCCAGCTACCATTTTCTAACTGGCGAAGAGAACCTTCACCATTTGCCCGTTTTCTTGCCATTATTACTCCTTTCTTATGGCAAATACGGTGTTTCGTCACCAATATTATACCATATAGACACAAAAAACACATTAATAAATAGTGAACTCTTGAAACAAAAAACCGCCAAGGAATGCACCTGTAATAGATGTCTCCTTGGCGGTTTTTCCTATTTAATTTTCATGACGATATTGACGGTTTTGACGGTATTATCCTATATCAGAAACATCGTCATTATCGTACATATCGACAACGGCTTCCAGCCGTATTTGCCTGCCGTTGGTGCCTCTGCTCCGAGTGAATCTCACACCATACTGATTTTCCAGTTCCTGCATCTGGGCGTTCAACCGCCTGGATAATGCATTTGCTTTCAAATTCAGTCTGGGGTTCAGCGTCTGCAACTGTGCGCACAGCTCCTCTGCTGTGCCTTCCCACAGTTCCTGCTGCTCCATCAGCATAGCGATGGCCGACAAAACCGGATCCAACTGTTCCTCCGGCAACTCATCCGTGTAGCCAACGAACTCCCAACACATAGTCTCAGGGTTCTGTGTTAGACTGATTTTGGCATCCTGGAAGTCACGACCGGTCATGGAAATGCTGCCCTTAGGCACACGACGCAGGGGCCGCTCCAGTACCATCGCACCGTCAGCGCAACCCATGATCCCGGTAGTTCCGGAGATCATATCCATAATGTCACCAGCTTCCTGCTTTCGGGTATGGTGCACGATCAGCATAGTGATCCCATACCGTTCTGCGATCCGCTTGAAGGCGGTCATGGTGGCGTAGTCATCAGCGTATGCGCTGCCTCTGGAATTCATTTCCCGAACCTTGATCAGGGTATCCACGATCACCAGCTTTGTCTGCGGGTGTTTGCGCAGATAATTAGTCACCTGCTCCTCAAAACCTTGGCTAAGCTTCTCTGCATCTGTTGCAAAGGCGATAGCACCGGTCTCACCACCACAGATCCGCATCAGCCGATTCTGGATCCTTCGCTCTGTGTCCTCCAGAGCGAGGTATAAGACCTCGCTCTTTTGGACCTTCCGCTCCCATAAGGGCCGCCCCATGCTCACACAGTGGGCAATTTGCAGCACCAACCAGGACTTGCCGATTTTGGACGCGCCAGCAAGGATGTACAATCCCGGTGCCAACATACCCTCAATCAGCTCGTGCTGGGGATCAAATTGCTTGTCCATCAGACTGGCTGCAGTAATTGTCTCCAGGTGTGTGATGCGTATACCCAACCTGCGGCAGACATCAATAATGGCTTTCTTTTCTGTCATACCGAAATAGGCCCGCGCATAATCGATAGCGTTACCCTTTTGACCACAAAAACCGCATTCCCAAGTAGGCATTGGCGTTCCGGGAAGGGCTTCAAGCACAAGAGCTACACGACCGCAGCAGGGGCAGGTAGTGCGGATATCTGCCGGACTAGACTCATCCATGTGCAGCCTGGCTGCCTTGAGATAATCAATCAATCGATGCCTTACCTGGAAAGCAAGGTCTCCCAATGGTGTCTGATCCATTTAGAGATCACCGCCCCGCTGAGACTGTTCATCCAGCCACTGGATGAACTTATCCTCAGGCACAAGCATACGCTTGCCAATGCGGATGGTGGGGAAATCTTCCCGGTGCATCAAGGTGTAAACACCCGCACGGGAAAGCTTCAGGATCACCTGAATGTCATCAGCGTTAAGACACTTAGGGATGTTGGTGGAAACGTTCAGTTCTTTCATGATCATAGCTCCTTTTAAATTACATATAAGGTGGGAAAACTCGCGTTTTCTTCGGACGTGAGGCTCTTTTTTAGTAGGAGGAAGCCTCTGGTATTACCCCCTCTCTTTTCTGGCGTCAGAAGCCAAGCCTTCCCGTTTTGCCGCCTTAGAGTGCCGCGATATGTATCGTGGACACACTTCCAAAACAGCACGGTAGCTCTGCTTACAAGCAAAGATGCAACGCCGACAAATAGCATTGTAGCTTCGCCTTCCCGTTGCCGGGTTGAAGAAGAATGCCCAAAGCATCCTTTCCCTCTTAGAAAGCTTAGGCATTGTCTCACCTCCTTCCATTGCGTAATATTCTGCCTGCTGGGGCTATCTAATCTCCCTTGCCCAATTGGTCTTGCTTCAGGGCAATAAAAAAAGCGACAAACCAAAATCGGTTTGCCGCTTCAAATCGGGAGGATTATTCCGTTAAAAATGAGTATGGGATAGCTATTCTTCAAACAGGACTTTGATGGCATCATCAATATTCACTGTACGGAGTCCCAGACGACCAGTTCCACGAAACTCAACCAGGTATTCCCGTACCATACTGAGCTGTTCCGGATAGCAAACAATGTTATAATGCAGATCCTTATTCGCTTTGAGCGCATCCTTTACTCTGATCAGCTTACATAGATCGCCGTCTATAAAAGATATGTGAGCAACACCTTCTATAAGTGCATCGTGCTCAAAAAAGAAGCCGAACTGCTCACCAGCATCTTCACCATAAATGATATCCATGTGCGTCCTATACCAGTCTCTCATAACAATGGTCCGCAGCTGCTTGATACCAAACTCATTTAATGGAATGAAATGGATGTGGCGATAAACATTATCGAAACGAAGGTCATATCTTCTGCGTCGCTGTGCCTCCTCCAGTGTACGAAGCGCCACCAGATAGTCCTCACCAAAAAGAACCGCTGAATTAATTGTGTCCATTGAGGAAGGCATAGCAAATGCTACTGACAGATAGCTTTGCACCTTGCTTTCACCATTTCCGCTCCATTTCATCAGCGTGTTCCTGCTGTTATAGACCATATAGCAGCCTCTTGGGTATACGATCATCCCTACCATCCTCGAAAACTTGGTCTTGTTCATTTCACCTTCCCAAAATTCCTTTAATGCAAGGGACAGATAAAACAACGCTCTAGACACTTGATTCCGGCGGACCTCGAAATTATTGGGATCTGGAATCTCGTGTGGCCAGGAAGCAACACCTGCACGCAGGCACATAACAAATGCCTCTGCGATTCGATGATGCCGATCAATATGAAATCGGTTTCCGGAGAAATGATGGCAATCAAAATGAGTCTGGTAATACCGGTATGCTTCCGCATTCAGCTTTTCCAGGATCAACAGTGCGGAAACATGCAGCCGCACTGTTCTCAGCCGATCCTTGCCACTGATAGTGATCAGCTTACAGCGAAAGCGTTCTCCGGTATTCTTCAGACAGTATTCTTCCGTCTTGCAAAGCTTCTGTATCAAGTTCTTCCATGTGCGTTCACTGCCCAGCAAATGTAAAGACCTTGCAGGATACTCTCCTACAAATGCCAGAATCAGCAACAGTGTATGCACATGTGATCCCTCTCGAATATAAACCATAGTATCCTCCTGTTGGCAGAGCCCCCGAAGGGGCCCTGCTCGTTGGTAATCAGACCTGCCAACACTTGGGGATCGTTCCCCGCAGATTCTTCATGCAAAGCTCCGTATCTGTTTTCCAACCATCATACCAGTAGGAAAACTCATCTCGGGGCACCACGAAGACATCCAGGCTGGCCTCTTGTCCAAACGCAGTGCAATGGAACACCTCGCACCGTTCCGGAGAATCGTCCTCAAGAAGGTACAGGGTGATCGCATCGACCACTAGCTTGGTCTCCACATTGTCGTAATCTCGCCGCCGGTTTGCCCGGTCATCCCAGGCAAACACATGGCGAAGCACGATCACGCCATTGGGGATTCGGGCAATTGGCTTGCCGATCCAAAAGCGAAGCAGTGCCGGGTAGAGCATACCGCGGATATACTCCTTGTTGGCGAAATCCTTACAGTATGCGAGAGGCGGCATCCGCAGAAAGAACCAGTCTCGCATGATGAAGCCCATCTGAATAGGACAGGCTTCCTCAAGGACGGTATCGATTTCTGCGTCTGCTTTGGGGTTTCCGGTGTGGGTGGGAAGCTTGCGGCTGATCAGCGTCGCCCTCTCCGATTTACGGGCCAGGTCGAGCATAGCCTCATAAGCTTCCTCGTATTGTTCCTTTTGGAACAACGCTAGAGCCTCCTCCGACTTGCGGGAAAGCTCGGTATAGCGACCAATCAGAGAATTGGCCGCGCCTTCAAAATTGGACTTGTCAGTAATCATAGTTTTACCTCCATAATCTAGTTGAGTGGATAGGCGGACAGGGATTGTGCTTGTGGATGATTAGTGCATTGGACTCACCTCCTTAAAAATTCTTGAAATAACAAAAGGCGCCGCTTGGAAAAGATTTCTCTTCCGAAGCAGCGCCTTTCTATTTCCGGGCATTATGCAATTTGGGCAACAAAAAAAGGGCCCTTTTCAAGGACCCTTCAGTATTCTGATATAAGTTTGGGGTATCTGCCAGTTTGGGACAATAAAATTGTAACAGCTTACCTTTTACTTGTAAAGAGCAACAACCTGCCAATTTATTTACGGGTTTGTGCCAAAATGTTTACGCCACATTTATTCTACTAATAAGAACGCAATCACCCTTCTACATCAAATATAGTGTTACAAGTAAAGCATGGTAAATTCCGCTGTTCGCAACCACAATAATAATCAACAAGTTTAAGACGAGTAATGTTCCACCACTCCAGGATATAATAATCGGAGAGATCAAAAGGCCGATCAAGGAAGTCTCTGATATTATCGTATCCAGCATCCATCATACGCTCATATAGTTCAAAGGCTAATTCAGCT
>JAZSRR010000059.1:0-2651 GCA_045538605.1 Faecousia sp. | reverse complement strand
TCCCTCTGCAGTTGCAGTGATGAACGGAAGGTTGATATTGGTCGTAGTAGCGCTGGAAAGCTCCTTCTTAGCCTTCTCAGCAGCCTCACGAAGCCTCTGCATTGCCATCTTATCGCCGGAAAGGTCTACGCCCTCTGCCTTCTTGAACTCAGCCAGCATCCAGTCGATAATCTTGTTGTCGAAGTCATCACCACCCAGACGGGTATCACCGTTGGTAGAAAGAACTTCGATAACGCCCTCACCGATTTCGATGATGGAAACGTCGAAGGTACCACCACCCAAGTCGTAAACCATAATCTTCTGCTCTTTTTCGTTGTCCAAACCGTATGCCAAAGCTGCTGCAGTAGGCTCGTTGATGATACGCTTTACTTCCAAACCGGCAATTTTACCTGCGTCCTTGGTAGCTTGACGCTGTGCGTCAGAGAAGTATGCGGGGACGGTGATGACGGCCTCAGTGACGGTCTGGCCCAGATAGCTCTCGGCGTCAGCCTTCAGCTTCTGCAGCACCATGGCGCTGATCTCCTGGGGAGTGTAGCCCTTGCCGTCGATGTCCACATGGTAGCTCTCGCCCATGTGGCGCTTGATGGAAGCGATGGTGCGGTCAGCGTTGGTAACAGCCTGGCGCTTTGCCACCTGGCCGACCATACGCTCGCCGGTCTTGGAAAATGCCACAACAGAGGGGGTGGTTCTGCCGCCCTCGGCGTTGGCGATGACAACCGGCTCGCCGCCTTCCAAAACCGCTACACAAGAGTTGGTCGTACCCAAATCAATACCAATAATCTTACCCATATTTCATTTCCTCCTATAGAAAATAGTTTACTAAATCATTTTGCATTCTGCATTTTGCATTCTTAATTGGCCACCTGCACCATAGCAAACCGCACGATTTTATCACCCAGCTTAAAGCCCTTCTGGAACACCTGGGTTATGGTGTTTTCCGCCACACCTTCTTCTTCGGTGTGCATCACCGCATTGTGGATGTTGGGGTCAAAGGTATCCCCAACCGCACCGAAAATCTCCACGCCCAGACCGTTAAAAATACCAACTAACTGGGTCATGGTCATTTCCACGCCTTTTTTGTAGGCCTCATCCTCTGTGGGCTGGTTCAGCGCCCGCTCTAAGTTATCATACACCGGCAGGAGCTTTTCCACCGCGTCAGCCTTGCCGTTTCCGTAGGACTGGTCCTTTTCCTTTAAGCTCCGCTTGCGGAAATTATCGTAATCCGCCGCCAGACGCAGGTAGGCATCGTGCTCGGCGTTATACTTCTCTTCCCAGGGGTCAACCTCCGGAACTTCCGGAACTTCCGCTACCTCCGGCGCTTCCTGCTCCGGGGCAGTTTCCTTCTTTTCTTTCTTGCTCAATGTTTCTCCTCCTCATCCGTCCCGCCGGGCAGGCTTTTCTGCTCCGGGGCGGCAAACATCTTGGACAGGCTCTCAGCAAAATAGGAAAGCCTTGCCGTAACCTTAGCATAATCCATCCGGGTGGGACCCACCACACCGATCATACCCTGCATACCGTCGCCGATATCAAACTTGGTCATAACCACCGAGGTATCCTTCAGCTCCTGAGTAACATTCTCCGGGCCCACCAGAACCTTGGTTCCGCTGGCATTCTGCATGACCGCCGGCAAATTCTGCAGCATATCCTCGTCCAGAGTGGTCAGCACTCGCTGGGCCTTATCCACATCCCGGTACTCCGGCTGGCCCAAAAGCCGCATCTGCCCGGCAACCGCCATATTGGCGTTTCCCTGCTTGGAGAGCAGCTGCGTGGTAAATTCCATGATCACCGGCACCAGCACACCGCTTTCCCCGGCGGAGGACATCACCCTCTGTAAAAGCTCCGGGGTAAATTCCTCGGTAGTCAGCCCGGTCAGGGTGGCATTCAGCACCGCCGTCAGCACCTTGTACTGGCTGTCATCGGTGATCACCGGCAGCTTAATGAGCTTGTTGAACACCTGCTCATCGGAGAGCATCACCACCAAAATCACGCTGCCTGCCCCGGCGGGGATGATTTCAAACCGCTTAACGATGGCAGCCTGACGGCGGGAGGCAACGGAAATAGCCGGCAGGTCGGTAGCCTGGGAGACCAGCTTGGCAACCTTTTCCACCAAACGGTCTACCTGCTGCATTTTTTCTTCAATGGCGGTGTTGATGGACTTGGTCTCGTCCATACTCAGCCGGTAGTCGGACATCAGCTCGTCAACATACAGCCGATACCCGGCAGCCGAGGGAATACGGCCGGCGCTGGTGTGGGGCTGCTCCAGATAGCCCATAGCGGTCAAATCCGCCATTTCGTTGCGGATGGTGGCAGAGGAATAGGGTATATCCGGCTGTTCGGTAATGGCCTTGGAGCCTACCGGCTCTGCGGTGCGAATGTACAAATCCACCACCGAGCGCAGCACTTTTTTCTTTCGTTCTGTCAGCTCCATACCGGACCTCCCTGCTCACTTTTCTTTTTTAGCACTCTTTTTCTCTGAGTGCTAAGCACACTATACCAGAGAGTGCTAAAAAAGTCAATACCTACAATTATAAATTATTTTTGAACACCCCATTTCCCCCTCCAAGCCTTCCCCCGGGGCCGCGTTGCTCTGTGCCCCATAAAAGCCTTCCCCCGGGGGGAAGGTGGCAAAAATCTTTGATTTTTGACGGATG
>JAZSRR010000053.1:0-9724 GCA_045538605.1 Faecousia sp. | reverse complement strand
CACACCGTCTGCCCGGCGCACCACAAAATCACCGCACTCCCGGGCAAGGTTTTGGGAGAAAACACCCTGCACCAAATCCACCACCGTCCGCTTTTCCTCCGGAACCTTAACCCGCCAGGCAGGTGTCCGGTCCGGCGGCGCATCCGTCCGGTTTCGGCAAGTGCCGGAATAAACATAGGTTCCGTCTGTCTGGTGGGGGGCATCGACGCTGTGCAGCTGACTGCGGCTGCAGTAGCAGGGATATAACAGCCCCTTTTCCCGCAAAACATCAAAATACTGCTGATAAACCGGACTTCGCTGACTTTGGGGCGTCATTTCCGTATCCCAGTCAAGACCCAGCCACCGCAAATCCTCCCGCAGCTGCCGGGCATATTCTTCGCTGGTTCTCTGGGTATCCAGATCCTCCATCCGCAGCACCATACTGCCCTTTTCCGACCGGACTGCCAGCCAGGCGATCAGGGCGGCAAACACATTTCCCAAATGCATCCGCCCGGAGGGGGTGGGGGCAAATCTGCCCACAACCGGTTGCGCCATTGCTTCACCTCATTTCTTTTTCTATTTTATCGGAAATTTTTCCCAATGTAAAGCCGCAGAATTTTCTTTTCCGGGGTTATTCCGACAAAATAATCCGCCGCCCCGTGCTAACATAATCTTAATTTCTCGAAAGGTTGTGTTTACATATGATGGCATCCCTGCAAAGCTATGTCCGTCGGGGAAAATATCGACTGCGAGACTTGGCACTGAACCCCAAGCTGCATCTGTTTGCCCGGGCTGCCGGGCATTTTTTGGCAGGCTTCGGCTTGAGTGCCGCCAGTCTGGAAAATTGTCCCATTCCCCTTTCTTTGGCGCTGACCTGCGCTGATAGCGGCTGGTCCTCGGTTTTGGTCGCTGCCGGCGGCGCACTGGGGTATCGGCTGTTTTGGGGAAATGCGGGCAATCAGGGTGTCCTCTGGGTAGGGGCTGCCTTGCTGATCAGCCTGTTTTTTACCGACCGGCGACTTGTCCGGGAAACTCCTCTTCTGCTCCCGGCGCTGGCTGGTCTTTTGGTTTCTGCCGCCGGCGTGATTTTTCAAACTTGGTTTGGAGATACCGCATCTGTAGGTATCTATCTGATGCGGGTAGGCTTAGGTGCAGGCGCTACCTGGCTGTTTGTCCGGGTGAAACAGGGCCGAAATCCCATTTTGGACTGGCTTGCGTGGGGTTTAGCCGTCCTCTCCTTAGCGCAGATCTCACCTTTTCCTGGGTTTAGTCTGGGTTTTCTGGCGGCGGGTGTCGGGGCGGTAACCGGCGCTTTCCCGGCGGTGGCACTGTCCGGTCTGGCGCTGGATTTAGCCGGTCTCACGCCGGTTTCCATGACCGCCGCCCTGTGCGCCGGCTATTTGGTCCGTTTTTTGCCCCAGTTTCCCAAATGGGCAGGGGCAGCGATACCAGCGGCGGTATATCTGATGGTGATGACCCTCACCGGATATCGGGATTTTCTACCGCTGCCGGGGCTGCTGTTGGGCGGTGTTCTGGGCACATTCCTGCCTTTACCCAGGAGGCTTCCCAACCGCCGGGGAGAGACCGGCGTTGCCCAGGTTCGACTGGAGATGGTTGCCGGCGTGCTTTCTCAAACCGAGCAGCTGCTATCGGAAGTATCGGACCCTCCGGTAGACGAGGATGCCTTGGTTGTTCGGGCAGCAGAGCAGGCCTGTGATGGCTGTCCCTGCCGAAAAAACTGCAAAGACAGCCGCAGGCTGGTTCAACTCTCCAGCGTGCTTTTGCATAAACCGCTGCTGACACCGGAGGAGCTTCCGGTGGTGTGCCGAAAAAGCGGTCGCTACCTGGCTCAACTCCACCGGGCGCAGGAACAGCTTCGTTCCATCCACGCCGACCGGGAACGGCAGAGGGAATACCGGACTGCCGTAATCCAGCAATATCACTTTTTGTCAGAATATCTCCAGTCATTATCCGACGGTCTTGCCAGACGGATCACCGGCTTTTCCGCCTGCTTTGAGCCCCAGATACAGGTCTACGGCAATCGACCTGCCGCCGATAACGGCGACCGCTGCCTGATTTTTGCCGGCACCAGCTGCAAGCACTATGTTCTGCTTTGCGACGGAATGGGCACCGGATTAGGGGCGGTGGCAGAGGCAAAAACCGCAGGGGAGCTGCTGCGGCGGCTGCTAACCGCCGGCTATCCGGCAGAAAGCGCCTTGGAAAGCCTCAACAGTCTGTGCGCCCTGCGCAGTCGTGCCGGCGCGGTAACCGTGGACCTTTTGGAGCTGCAGCTGGAAACCGGCAGAGCCACCTTGTATAAATGGGGCGCTGCCCGCAGCTATCTGGTGAGCCACGTCGGGGCAGAAAAAATTGGGACAGCCGGGCCGCCTCCCGGCCTGTCCGTGGCCGGGAATCAGGAAACGACATATCGGCTGTCCCTGCACCGGGGAGAGGTTCTGGTGCTGGTCAGTGACGGTGTGGCAGAAGAGGATGCCCTGCGGTGTTGCTTAGAGCGGGTGGGTCTGTCGCCAGGGGAATTGGCAAGAGCTCTTTTGAACCGCGCCCAGTTCAGCGGAGAGGACGATGCCACGGTGGTTACCGTCCGTCTGGGCCAAAAGGGTTTGCATTAACACATCGCATCTACAGCATACCACATTTTTTGTACGAACTTTGTCGAAACACAAGATGTTGTTGTATTTTTTCCGGAAAGCAACCATATATTGCAGAAAAAACAGGCGATTGCAGCAATCGCCTGTTTTTATAACGGGTTTTGTTTGATTTTGGCATACCGCCGGGGATATTGGGCAGGGGTCTTGGCACTCTTTTTGAACACCAGTACCGTATGGGCAGTGTCGTCCATTGGAAAATCTACTGTCTTTTCCAGCTTCAGTCCTAATCGGGTAATGGCATTTTTGGCTTCCGCCAGCTCCTCCCGGGCCGCCGCTCCCTTCATTGCCAGCACATAGCCGCCCACCCGGACATAGGGCGCTGTCAGCTCCAAAAGCACATTCAGCCGCGCCACCGCCCGGGATGTTGCCACATCGTACGTTTCCCGGCGGTCTGCAACTGCCTCCTCTGCCCGGGCGGTAATATACCGGGCATCCACCCCCAACTGGGGCAGAACGGTCTCCAGCCATTGCATCCGCTTTCCCAGAGAGTCCAGCAGTGTCAGCTTCATTTCCGGACAGGCGATTTTTAGGGGCACACCGGGAAAACCTGCGCCGCAGCCTACATCGATCACCTGCTTGCCCTGCAGGGGCAGCACCGTCAAAAGGCTCAGGCTGTCCAGCAAATGCAGTTTTGCCACCGCATCCGGCTGGGTGATCGCCGTCAGGTTCATCACCTTATTCTGCTCTACCACCGCTTCGCCAAAATCGCAAAGCCTTTGGCAGGTTTCTTCCTTTAACTCCAGCCCCAATTGGGGCAGGCCCTGCTGCAGGGCATCAAGCATCCGGCTCATTGGCAACAGTACCGATGTTGGTCAGGTCAACATCCGAAGGGCTCAAGGGGTTAAAGGGCCTTTCCTCTTCCGCGTGCAGCGGAGTAATAAACTCCTGTACATACCAGCTTGCCAGCAGATCTGCCACGCCGGTATATTCGCTGTAGGTAATGGTGGCAACCGCATCTCTGGATATCGGCTGCTCTGCGTCGGCTGTCCGCACCCGGGAGGCTGCTGCATTACTATTCTTACCGAAGTATCTGGTGTAATCCTTCAGGTCCTGCCGCAGTTTCTGGTTCACGCCGGCGTCCACCTGCTGGGCGCAGGCCTTTGCCGTAGCGGTGGGCACATTGGAAAGCGCCTCATAGCAGGACTGATAGGCAAACAAATATGCCGAATACTGAAACGCCTTGGAGGAGTTCGCCGTGCCCGCCAGAAACGCGGCATATTGGGCATCTATGTCGGTATAAACATTCATCCGGTGCGCCATTTCCTTACACATGGCAAAGGGTAAGATCACCTTGGGAACATTGGGATTTACGCATGCCTCGCCGGTCAGCGCCACCGTTACGCCGGTGTCTCTGGTCAGGAAGGCAAAGCCCAGCTTTTTCACCGGCGCAGTAGAGCCGGAAAACACGGACATCGCCTCTTCATAGGTCAGGTATTCAAAGCCCTCGCCGGCCTGCTGCGCCAGATCCTTAAACTTTCCAAAATCCGGCTTTCCCTTTTTGTCCCGGGTAATCTCCTCTGCCAGGGCATTGGCCTTATCCCGGAAATAGATCGTCGCTTCATTCAGTTCCGTCACGGTGTAATCCGTTACCTGCAGACGCACATCATCTGCCAGAGGGCTTGCATATTCATTCAGTCCGTACATTCCGGTTTGCAGCATTGTGATCAAAATAACCACCGCCAGCACCCAGCCGAACCACTGCACTATATTCCAGCGCTTCCGAATCATCAAAACAATACTGACAACCAACAGCGCCAGCATACCCGCAATCGCCACCTGCCACAAACAAACAGATGTCCCTCCGGACCAATCCGCCAGGGCGTTGATAAAGGTACGGGTAACATAAGGATAAACCATATCCACCAACACACTGTGCGCCTGGGCAAACTGGACAAGTGCCCAGGTAATGACTGCAAGAATAACCGCAACCAGATAGCCACGCCAATATTTCAAAGGACTCTCCTCCTTCTGTAGTCTTTTATGCATTATACAGTATTATATCATAGTTTTTCCGGCTTGTCTGCCCCTTATTTTGGGTTTTTTTCAAAATCCGCCAGCACACCGTCCCGGTATACCTGGGTAACACGCATATTGTGTACCTGATTGTGTAAATTCTCTCCCTGGGCATACACCTTTACATAGTTAGGCGCATGACCCACAAAGTATGCTCCCTCCGGCTCTTCAAACAGCACCTCTAAAGTCGTTCCTATCAGATTTTCCCGGTATGATTCCGACATTTTTCGGGCAATCGAAGACGCCAGCCGGCTTCTTTCTTCCTTCGTATGGTTGTTATGCTGCCCGGGCATTTTGTCTGCCGGGGTACCCGGACGGCGGGAATAGGGGAAGATATGCATATCCCCGAAGCCGCATTTTTGAATAAATTCCAGGCTTTGGGCAAATTCCTCCTCCGTTTCGCCGGGGAACGCCACGATCATATCGGTAGTAATGGCGCAGCCGGGGAAATAAGTTTTCAGCAGATCGACACTTTGTAAGTATCGGGCAGTATCGTATTTCCGCTTCATCCGCTTCAAAACTGTATCGCAGCCGGACTGCATCGAAAGATGAAATTGCGGACAAAGGTTGGGAAGACTTTGCATCCTGCTGCAAAATTCCTCTGTTATGATCCGGGGCTCTAAAGAGCCCAGTCGCACACGCATATCGGGAACTGCCCGGCAAACCCCTTCGATCAAGGTAATCAAGGACTGCTTTTCGGAAAGATCCTGACCCCAGGATGCAATCTCAATGCCGGTGATCACCAGCTCCCGGTATCCCCGCGCTTCCAGCGTGTTTGCCTGCTCCACCACCCAGGAAAGCTCTGCCGAGCGGATGGGGCCCCGGGTGTAAGGGATGATGCAGTAGGTACAAAAATTGCAGCAGCCGTCCTGCACCTTCAGCATTGCCCGGGTGCGTCCTTCCAGCCCGCCGGCAGACAGCGCCTCAAATTCCCGGCGCTTCAGCGCAGCATCCAAAAGCTCTGCCCGGGTGCGGTCTTGAATGCTTTGAAGCATTTGCTGCACAAAGGCCTCCCGCCCGGCGCTGCCACCCAGAACATCCACATCCAGCTTCCGCACATCCTCCGGGGCGTGCTGACTGTAGCAGCCGCACACGCCGATCACCGCTTGGGGATTTTCCCGGCGGCAGCGGCGGATCACCGTCCGGTTTTTCTTGTCCGCAACGGCGGTAACGGAGCAGGTATTGATAATATAGCCATCACAAGGCTCTTCAAACCGCCCAACGGTGTGCCCCAAAGCGGTCAGCATTTGCTCCATTGCCTGGGTCTCATATTGGTTGACCTTGCAGCCTAAGGTATAAAATCCAAATTTCATCGTCATTTTCACCAAATTCATCTGCCCGTCTTTGTATATATCGTATATATTCCTAATTGCTTTCCCAAGAATTTCTGCTATACTAAAGAACGGCGCGTTTTTCGTGCCCCCATTATACTCCAAAAACAAGAATTTGTACAGTAGGAGGTGCCTGGATGCACCAATTTGATATTTGTGTCCGTTCCTTCCGGCATATTCAGGACTTTGTTTCCCTGGCAATGATCCAGCCCTTTGAGGTTCTGGTTGGCAACGACCGTCAGCAGGTCAACGGTAAAAGCTTTATCGGTATGTTCTCTCTGGACCACTCCCGCCCCCTGCAGGTAAAGGTCCGCTGCTCCGAAGAACAGTTTGGACATTTTCGGCAGGCTGCTGACGCCCTTCTCGGATAAAAAAGAACACCGGAAATGTTCCGGTGTTCTTTTTTGTTATCTTTCGTATTCGATCACGACCCGGCGGTTGGGCTCAGAGCCAACGGAGTAGGTGGTGATACGGTCGGTATCCTGCAGGGTTGCGTGGATCACGTGCCGCTCATAAGCATTCATCGGCTCTAATGTGGTCCGGCGGTGTGCCTTCAGCACCTGCTGGGCCTTTTTCTGGGCGTAACGACGCAGGGAGTCCTCCCGCTTCTGCCGATACTGTTCGGCGTCCACATTGATCCGGATGTGGCCCTCAACGGTACGGTTGACGGTGTAGTTTGCCAGGTGCTGCAGAGCATCCAGGGTATCGCCCCGGCGGCCGATCAGGTAACCCAGATCCTCGCCCACCAGGTCTACATTATAGGTGTCCTCGTTTTCCTTCCAGTCATGAGGCACAGCCTGAGCACCCATATGCTCCAGCCGGCCCCTCAGAAACACCTCGATTTTTTCTTCCACGCTGCCGGGCTGGGCAGGCGCATATTCCCTGGGCTCTGCTTTGGGTTTTTCTGCTACCGCGACCTTGGGCTTTTCAACCGGCGCTGCCTTCGGCTTTTCTGCAGGCGCAGTCTTGGGCTGCACCGGCTCTGCCTTGGGTGCCACAGGCTTCTGCTTCGGCTTGGAGCGGGATGCGGAAGACAATGCGGTCTTGGGCGCCGGGTCGGGTGCTTCGTAGGTTACCTCTACCTTGGCAGGGGCAGCGCCCAGACCCAAAAAGCCGGACTTTGCCTGGGAAACCACCTGAACAGATACATCGTCCCGGGTCAGACCCAACTGGGTCAGGGCGTTTTCAACGGCAAGGTCAATGGTCTTGCCGGTTACAACAATGGTCTTTTCCATAGTTTATTCCTCCGTTGCTTGGGTATTGTAGCGATCGGGGTCATAAGCGCGTCCCTTACAGTAGGGCCGCTCCGCAACTCCGGACAGGGGTTTGTTTTCTTCCTCCTGTGTCTCGGTAACGATACCTTTTTGTGCTGCATATTCCTTAGCTGCAGCGGCTCTTTCCGCCTCTTGCTGGCGCTGCTTAGCCTGCTGCATTTTCTTTTTACTGGTGTTGGCGGTAATGCCGTCAGGATTTGCCGCCCGGCGTTCTGCCCGGATGCGCTCCTTCTCTGCCTCGATGGCTTCCTCTTCCAGCGCTTTCTGCAGGCGGTCAGCATCTTCTTCATCGTAGATCTTCCGGTACTTTTTCGTCAGATAGATATCCGATACGGTGGTAACCAGTCCCTGCACCAGCCAGTACAGGCTGAGAGCGCCGGGGACGGAGAAGCCGATCCACAGCGACATAATGGGCATGATCCACATCATCATCTTGCCCTGCTGGGCAGACTGGGAATTCTTGGCGGTTTCCTTGTCCTGCAGACCCTTCTCGTTGGTAACCAGAGAGCTGTTCATCTTCTGAGACAGGAACATGGAAAGCAGCTGAGAGCCGGAAGAAAGCAGGGGAACCAGCGCGCCGCCAATGTGGCTCCAGTCCCATTTCCAGGTGGCTGCAAACACATTAAACTGGGGCACGACGCCCAGGTCAATGCCCAGGAAGGTAAAGTTGAGACCTTCCAGCGTTTTTTCACTGATTTCGGGAATGGCTGCTTTGATCTGCTCAGCAAAGTTGGCGATCTGCGGCGCAGCAAGCATCTGCTCATAGAAATTGTTGCCGGTAAACAGCTCTGCATTGCCCTGCTTTACGATCTCCACGATTTTTGCGGCAACCTCCGCGCTTTCGTGAAGCATATACTGGATGGGCTGACGCACAACGGCGTACAGCGGAAACAGCAGCAATAGCGGCAGCAAGCTCCACAGGCAGCCGCCGCCCAGGCTGACGCCCTCTTCTTTATAAAGTGCCCGAATGGCTTCGTTCTGCTTTTGCTGGTCATCGGGATATTTTTTCTGGATGGCCTGCAGCCGGGGAGCAAGCCGGGACATCTTCATAGAGCTTTTCTTGCTCTTGGCAGATGCCGGCAGCAGCACCAGCTTCACGATGATAGCGAAGAATATCAGCGCCAGACCGTAGTTGCTGGTGAACTGGTACAGCAAAGACAACAGGTAACCAAAAGGAACCTTCACAATGTCTGCCAGGCTAAATGCGAGAATCATAGTTTGTCCTCCTAACACAAAGGGGCGCAAAATCACGGCAGCCCCTCAGCCGTTTTTGTTCCGGTTCTAGGGAACCGGGTCGTAGGGGTCTCCTTTATAAAAAGGATGGCAGCGCAGCAATCGCTTCAGCGCCAGGCAAAGACCTTTTCCTACGCCGTATTTTTCGATGGCTTCGTAAGCGTACTGGGAGCAAGTGGGGGTAAACCGGCAGGATGCCGGCGTGTGGGGGGAAATGTGATGCCGATAGAAACCGATCATAGATAAGAAAAGCTTTTTCATTGGTCTTGCTCCAAAATTCCGGCCTTTTCCGCCAGAGAAAGATAGGCGCTCGTCAGCTTGATAAACGGAGCATTCTGGCAACGGCTTCTCGCCACTACCACCAAATCCCAGCCCTTAGCAAACCGATGCTCATTGAGCCGGTAGACCTCCCGCAGACGGCGGCGAATCCGGTTGCGCACCACAGCGCCGCCCAGCTTTTTGCTGACGGTGATGCCCACCCGGTTGGTCTGTGTCCCATTCTTCCGGGCATACAGCACCAGATAGCCATTACCAAAACCGGAGGTGGCATACAGCCGCCTGAAAATATGATTCAGTTTTAACGCTTTGGAGAATTTCATAACACACTCTCCCTACCAATATCGTAAAAACCTTTACGACCGGGACCCATCGCCCTTTGCCGGATCTTTTCACCCGTCTGCGCACTTGTTTTCTTTGATATACGCAAGTATATCCGCAGAAAACAAGGTTTCATCCGGGCAAAAATCTCTCGCCAAATTGCGATATGTTTTCATCGTGGCCCCTCCGGCATAGTGGAGAAAAAATATTGTTGTGTTGACAACGCGGAATTTTTTCGTAGCGGAAGTCTTGAGCGCCGCAGATATACTTTGTGTATATCAAGGCGGTCAAGCGCCCCGATGCGGAAAAATACCCGTTGTTCAGCCAGCAAGCTTTTTTGGATACTATGCCTAAATAAAAAGGGGGCGGGGCGAATAGTTCATTCGCCCCGCATGGACTCCCATTTCGCTATGAGCGATTATTCACTGTGGTTTCCCACGGGACATAAGCGCTTACGCAGACAGAACCTTGCGGCCCTTGGCACGGCGGCGGGCTAACACCTTGCGGCCGTTGGAAGTAGCCATTCTCTGACGAAAGCCGTGAACCTTGGAACGATGACGACGGCTGGGTTGATAGGTACGCTTCATTTGTGTACACCTCCTGTCCAATCACATATGCTCGACAGCCA
>JAZSRR010000085.1:0-10789 GCA_045538605.1 Faecousia sp. | reverse complement strand
TGCAGATTATCTTGACAGTTTATGATCAGCTAGCTATAATGATAGTGTAACCATTACCAATTTTGCCTTGATACACAACGGTTTTTAGCATAGGGTTCTGCATTAATGATATGAAAGAGTATCCGTATGACCATCATTAAGGAGGCTTCGTATGTGTAAAAAATATATCTTAATGATAGCGATGGTGATTGCTAGTATTATGCTGTCCGCATGTCAAAAAGAAAATGATATTCTTGGAACCCAGCCTTTTATTAACGCAGAAACCGAGGGAGGTGAAGGCTATGACTGTTATGGTAGCTATCCGCCTCATTCGCCCATCTATTTTTCCGGATATGAGGAATATGTTGCTTTTTTTCAGGAGAATGCTGAGCAAATGCCTGAACATATCAGTGATAGCATGAAAGCTTATATCCAGTCAGTTAGAAACGAACAACAAACTTTGATGATCCCTCATTACCGCGGAAAGCCTGTAGTACTCAGAGATGTGGAAGGCTATTCAACTATCACAGTGATGGATAGAGAACTCTACTATTTTACATGGACATGGTTTCATACAGAAGAAGAGCGTGTGGCAATCAAGCTTTCCAAGTTATCTCCTGAAGATTCTGCGCTGGCGAGTATGACATCCTGTTCGGAGTTTATTGCAGCTATTTGGCCAACAGCCCCTAATATACACAATTATCAAGAAAAGGAAAACTATACGCTGATCTTTGAAGATGATGCAGTGATTGACGGTGTTGTCAGGTCAATGCTAATTCAGCATACAAAATACGGAGAGGAGTATATTTCTTTTACAACAGATGGATATTTGGTTATTATCACTGCGCCGTTAGGTACAATAACAGAAGAGTGGCTTTGTGATTTTAGCCTTGCTGCTTTTTCAAAATAGAGTCTTAAAAAGAATAGATAACAAGCATTGACATAAGGAGCTGTACACAGGATGAAAATGAATAGGCTGGCATTGGTTTGTTTGCTTGTGCTCTGTGTAGCTGTTTTGCTATCAGCTTGTACGCAGCACCCTTATGATGAGGAATGGGTCATTGGAAAGACATCTGCTGAAATAGAAGAAAAATACGGCAAATTTGATCGACGGGAATGGGACTACCGAGAAGACGGCTTGCTCTATGGGACGGATGCGGGTTATATTTTGAAAGAATCCCGGGTGTTCTGGTTTGGTAAGACAATGGAGGAATTGTTTGTTGTTCGCTTTAATCAGGAAGGTATTGCTATTTCTTGTGGATTTGCCCCTGGTAATTGGGGCGGATGAAACGAGGGACAAGGGGGATAATCATTCATGTTGAATTTTAGCAACGCGGTAATCAAACGAAGTGTCGCGGCGCTGATGATATTGTTTGGCATTCGGTTGATATGCTGTTTGCTGTGGATCCTGTTTCCGAGCGCTGTAGCTGCACTACATATTCTCTCAGCACTGTACTATATTACGCTGACGGTGCTGTGTGGTTTTTCTAAAAAATTACGCATCAGTAGAGGCGTTGTTGCACTGGACTGCGGAATGAATATGCTTTTTTTGATTGTGCTTTCATTTCGTATGTCTGTAAATATTTTTGCATTCGCAGCAGTAGCTCCGCATATGATTATGTCATCTGTTGGTAGGTTTCTTGAGGACCTATTTTTAGGTTCTGGACGACATATGCCCAATTGGTGTTTTGCCTGCATTATTGGAGTTGTCTATGGGCTGATTTTTCTTATAGGAAAGATCATCAGCCGAGCTATTCAAAAGGCAGAAGGATAATAGCACAGGGACGGCCCCTGTGTCCTATATAGTCGGAGGTAGAGCTATGAAAAAGAAGACGGCCCTTGTTTGTTTAGTTGTCTGTTTATCCGTATTGTTGGCAATTACTGGTGTGGCAGTTGCGGCTAATAAGGATAATAAATTCCACCTTGCCGGACTTTATTTCAACTCTGCAAATGACAACAAACTGCAGGACACTACGATCATCGCTAGCTACAACGGGCATAACATTACTGCCAATACGGTAGAATATCAGCGGAAGATGAATATGTTCCGCAGCGAGGAAGCGGCAAAAGAATATAATACGGACATTGCTGTTGCGAATCGGATTATTGAGAGCATCATATTACTGGAAGAAGCAGAAAAATTGGGACTTACCGCAACGGATGCAGAGATTGAAGAAATGGTTGCGAACACGACCTACGCATATTCTATGCCAGAGGGAAAAGAATTGCTGGATGCATATTGCAAGGGCGCCGGAATAACAATAGATGATTATTTTGAATTATTGCGGGAACAAGCGCCTCGTGCAATTGCAAGGCAAAAGTTAAAGGACGCCGTTGGCAAACAATACTGTGAGGAAAACGGACTGACTTTTACAAAAGTCAACCCGCCGGAAGAAATGCTCCGGGCGCAAGATGCCTATATCGAAGAACTCTTCGAAAAGCATAAGAAAGACATTGTGTATTATATCGATTAGTAGCAAAGGGGACGGTTTTCCGTCCCCTTTTTCTTTGCAAAAAATATGTTTCCATATTCCCGGTAATTTTCTTAAAAAATACTGTGCAGAACCAAAATAATGTGTTATAATATACGATGATGTAATATAAGGAGAAGTGTTGTCTCTCCGGAGGGTTCGTATGGAATCAAATTTTGAAAAGAATATACAGGAACGAGCAGTGCTGGTAGGACTGAATGCCGACTGCTTTACCCGGGAACAGACCGCAACGGATGAAACATTAGAAGAGCTGGATGCCCTTTTAGAAACCGCCGGTGGCTTTTGCACCGGAAAGATTTTGCAAAACCGCCACACGCCGGACAGTCATAGCTTTATCGGAGAAGGCAAGGCACAGGAAGTCCGTATGCTGGCAGAAGCCACCGAGGCGACGATGGTGGTGTTTGACAATGAATTATCTCCCGGTCATATCCGGGCATTGGAAGAAATTTTGGGTCTGCCTGTTTTAGACAGAAGCGCGCTGATTTTGGACATTTTTGCCCAGCGGGCAAAGACCAAGGAAGGCCGCCTGCAGGTGGAGCTTGCCCAGTATAAATATTTGCTGCCCCGGCTTTCCGGTATGGGCGCAAGCCTTTCCCGGCAGGGTGGCGGCATCGGCACCCGGGGTCCCGGTGAGACTAAATTGGAATCCGACCGTCGTCATATCCGGGAGCGGATCAACCGCTTGCAGCAGGAGCTGGAGCAGGTGCGGCAGGTCCGCTCTGTGCAGCGCCAGCGGCGAATGAAAAACTCCGTTCCAGTGGTTGCCCTTGTGGGGTACACCAATGCCGGCAAGTCCACTTTGTTAAATCGACTGACCGATGCCGGTATCCCTGCCAACAACCGGCTTTTTGACACCTTGGACACCACCTCCCGTCAGTTGAAGGTCTCCGATAATCTGGAGGTTGTGCTGTCTGATACCGTTGGTTTTATCGCTAAGCTGCCCCACCATCTTGTGGATGCTTTCCGGGCGACCTTGGAGGAGCTGGAATATGCAGACCTTTTGCTGCATGTAATCGATTCTGCCGACCCCAACCGGGAAGAGCATATTGCGGTTGTAGACAGTTTGATTAACAAGCTGGCAAAGCCGGGCACCAAGGTCCTGCGCTGCTTTAATAAGGCAGATTTGGTAAGTCCCGAGGATATTCCTATTGGGGAAGATGTGGTGAAAATTTCTGCTGCCAAGGGGCAGGGAATGGATGCCCTCTTGCAAGCGATTGAAAAGACGCTGGGACACAGTCGCCACCGGGTAAGTTTGCTGCTGCCGTATACGATGGGCGGCATGGTGGACACTCTCCACGCAAGCGCCCAGGTTCTGCAGGTGGACTACACCCCGGAGGGAATTCTGGCAGAGGCGATTTTAGACCCCATTTTATACGGCAGAATGAAAGAATATATCACAAAGGAGCATTGACCGTGGAGGAATACCTGGTCCCCACCGGCTACGGTGAAGAGGAATTTATAGAGAAAAAATCTCGCTTCATCGGCAGAGTTTGGTGTGTGGAAACCGAGGAAGAGGCGCTTGCCAAAATTCAGCAGATAAAGAAACAGCACTATGATGCCACCCACAACTGCTGGGCATATATTATTCGCGACGGCGCAATGCGGTTTTCTGATGACGGAGAGCCCGGCGGCACAGCCGGCAATCCAATGATGCAGGTGCTGCAAAAAGAGGGACTATTTAATGTTGTCTGCGTGGTTACCCGATACTTTGGCGGCACGCTTTTGGGCGCCGGCGGCTTGGTCCGCGCTTATACCAAGGGCGCAAAAATAGCCATTGATGCGGCTGGAAAATCTATAAAACGGGTTTGGACAGAATTGTATGTGCCTTGTCCCTATTCCTTTTATGAAAGATTGAAATTATTGGCAGAATCCTTTGACTGTGTCATTGCAAATACCCAATTTGGCTCTGAGGTAGAATTGGAGATTTTGATTGCCCGGGAGCAAACCCAGGCATTTATGGAGAAAGTCCGGGACTTAACTGCCGGAGCAGTGGAATGTTTAGAAGTCGGTCAGCAATACCGGGCATTTCCTATTACCGGAAAGGGGTAAGGCTATGAATGTTCGTCAACATTTAGAACAGCAAGAACACAGGCATTTCGATAAGAAAGCTGCTTTTTCCAACCTCACCCGGGGTAGACTGCGGCCAGAAATGCCAGATGAAAACGATATGCGCACCAATTACCAACGGGATATTGACCGTATTGTACATTGCAAGGCCTTTCGCCGTTTGATGCATAAGACACAGGTGTTTTTGCAGCCGGAGGGCGACCACTACCGCACCCGTATGACCCACACCCTGGAGGTTGCCCGAATTGCCCGGACCATTACCCGGGCGTTGCAGCTGAACGAGGATTTGGCAGAAGCCATTGCAATGGGGCACGATCTGGGACATACCCCCTTTGGACACGCCGGTGAAGGTGCGCTTTCTTCCTGTATTGGAAGGCCGTTTCGCCACAATGAGCAGAGCCTGCGTGTGGTGGACATATTGGAAAACGACGGCAAGGGTCTGAACCTGACCTATGAGGTGCGAATGGGCATCTTAGGGCATACTGGCGACCGGATACCGGAAACCCTGGAAGGGCAGATCGTCCGCTTTTCCGACCGGATTGCCTATGTCAATCACGATATTGACGACGCCATCCGCGCCGGTATTCTCACAGCCGGGGATTTGCCCAAAGCTGTTACCGATGTTTTGGGAAACACCCATAGTCAGCGAATCGATACTTTGGTGTGCGATCTGATCACCGCTTCCCAGGAAGAAGGGAAGATCGTCCTGACACCAAAAGTGGATAACGCCCTGCAGGAGCTGCGAAGCTTTATGTTTGAAAAGGTCTTCCGTAATCCGGCAGCAAAGGGCGAGGAGAGCAAGGCAAAGGATATGCTCCAACGGCTGTATCACTATTATTACGAACATCCGGAGGCGCTTCCTCAGGATTTTCAGCCCCAGCTGTCCTTTGACGGTATGGAGCGCACCGTCTGCGACTACATTGCCGGCATGACCGACAAATATGCCGTGGACAAGTATACCCAACTGTTTATTCCTGCGGGCTGGAATGTCCGGGGATAAAATCTTATGAAAGGAGGCACAGACTATGGCGTTTCCCCCTTCCTTTATTGATGAACTGGTGGTCCGCAATCCCATTGAGGATGTGGTGGGGCAGTATGTAAACTTAAAGCGTTCCGGGTCAAATATGTTCGGTCTATGCCCCTTCCACGGTGAAAAGACCGCATCCTTCTCCGTTGCGCCGGATAAGGGAATCTATTATTGCTTCGGCTGCCACAAAGGCGGTGGCGCGATCAACTTCGTGATGGAAGTAGAGGGACTAAGCTACCCCGATGCGGTACGCAAGCTGGCGCAAAGAGCCGGAATGGAGGTTCCGGAGGATACCCAATACCAAAGCCGCTACCGTCAGCAGGAGCGCCTGTGGGCGCTGATGAAGGAAGCCGGACGGTTTTACCATCAGCAGCTGTATGCTCCTGCCGGGGCAGAGTGTCTGGCGTATACCCAGAAGCGGGGACTGAGCAAGGCGATCTTGACAACCTTTGGCGTTGGCTATGCCCCCAACAGCTGGAATGCATTGGTAGATGCTATGCACCAAAAGGGCTATACCGACCAGGAGCTGCTGGATGCAGACCTGGTCGGTCAGAAAAACGGAAGAGTTTACGACCGCTTCCGCAACCGTCTGATGTTCCCCATTATTGATGTTCGGGGCAATGTGATCGGCTTTGGCGGTCGGGTTCTGGATGATAGTAAGCCTAAGTACTTAAATACTTCGGAAACCTTGATCTTTAATAAGCGGCGAAACCTATTTGGTCTGAATTTTGCCAAAAAGAGCAAGCTGGGTTATATCATTCTGGTGGAAGGCAATGTGGATGTGATCACGCTTCATCAGTACGGCTTTGACAATGCGGTGGCATCCCTTGGCACTAGCCTGACCGAGGAACACGCCACCCTGATCAGCCGTTACACCGAACAAGTGGTTCTAACCTATGACAGCGACGAAGCCGGTCAGAAGGCGGCACAGCGGGCAATTCCAATGCTCGAAAAGGTGGGCATTGCCGTTAAAGTGCTGAAGATGAAGGATGCCAAAGACCCGGATGAATTTTTGCATAAATTCGGCGCTGATAAGTTCCGGCTTTTGTTGGAAGAATCGGACAATCGGGTGGAATATCAGCTGAAAAATATTGCCGGTAAATATAATCTGAAAATTGACGAGGAGCGGATCAAGTTCCTGCAGGAATCGGCAGAGCTGATCGCCTCTCTGAGTAGTGCGGTCCAGCGGGAGATCTATGCCCACCGGATCGCCCAGGCAGGTAATATCACTCCGGAAACTATGAATATGGAGATTACCAAAGCCTTTAAGCGGCGGCTCGCCCGGGAGAAAAAACGGCAGGAGAAAATTGACCTTGCGCCGGTAAAGGCCCGGCAGCCGGAAAGCCGCAATATTCGTTATGACAATATGAGATCTGCAATGGCAGAAGAAGGTATCATTGCCCAGATACTCAAAGACCCCGCGGTTTTGGATGCGGCAGGAGATCTGTCTGCCGAGAGCTTCTCGGTGCCGCTGTTCGGTAGGGTGTTTACCCAATTGCAGTCCCGTTATCGCCAGGGTCTGGAGGTGAGCTTGAGCGTACTTTCGGAGCTGCAGCCGGAGGAAATGTCTCACCTGACCGGTATCTGCCAAAGCAGGCAGGAAACGGCCAGTGAAGCCGCTTTTGCCGACTGCCTTTCCGTTATCCGAGGAGTAACCCAGGCCAAGCAAATCAGTACCGACGATGATTTACTGGCTTTTCGAAATAAGCTACAGGAAAGAAAAGGAACGAAAAAATGACCGAAGTTCTTCCGGGAAAACAGAATATCCCAGCAACGCGGGAGGATTCCGTTTCGCAGTTTCTTCAGGAGATCCGGGCGTTTCCGCTGCTTAGTAAAGAGCAGGAGCGGGATTTGGCAGTAAGGTGTGCCCGGGGAGATGAGGAAGCAATCCGCACAATGGTAAATTCCAATCTGCGCCTTGTGGTATCCATTGCCCGGGAGTATGCCGGCAGAGGTGTGCCGCTTTTGGACTTGATTCAGGAGGGAAGTATCGGACTTCTGACCGCGGCAAGAAAATTTGACTATACAATGGAAAATCGGTTTTCTACCTATGCCTCCCAGTGGATACGCCAGGGTATGAGCCGGTGTCTGTTAAACAACGCCGGTCTGATCCGGGTTCCCCGGCACACGATGGAGCGGATGCGCAAGCTTCTGGCAGTGCGCGCTTCCTTGGAGCAGGAGGGATTGGAACCCAGTATTGACCTGTTGTCCCAGCGAACAGAGCTTCCGGAGGATAAGGTTGCGGAGCTTTTGCAGATGATTCCCCAGATTTGTTCTTTGGACGCCCCTGCAGGAAGTGCGGAAAATGACAATCTGCAGGCGCTTTTGGAGGATCTCCACGCACCCCAGCCCCAAGAAGAACTGGTGCGTCAGGAGCTGACCCATACCATCGAAACCTTGCTGGGGATGCTGGATGACCGACAGCAGCAGGTTTTGCGGCTGCATTTTGGAATGGAAGATGGTATCTGTCATTCTTTGGCGGAAATTGGAGAGCTTTTGCATATTTCCAAGGAACGGGCCAGACAAATTGAGCGCCGGGCGATTCAAAAACTTCGGGATTATGGCGCGGACTTTGGTTTGGAGGACTTTTTACAATGAACAGCTTAGAATTTATCTTTGATGACGACGGGGTCTATAGCCTTTTGGGTGATCTGGAGTCGGGCGCGACCTTGTCCGGCGCGGAATTTCTGACTGCTTTGGATACGGCAGAGGATGCAGATGTGGAAGCGGTCATGGAGCTTTTAGACTTCAAGCAGATCGATTTGGATGTATCCGATCTTCCCAGGTATCCTGCCGATTCTGCATCGGCTTTGCGTCTGCGCCGGGAAGCACAGCTTGCCAAGCAGGGTAACCTTTTAGAGAGCTTGGAAGAAAATGATCCTCTGCGCCTTTATTTGGAGGAATTGACTGCAACTGCTGCTGTTGGGGATGTTTCCGAGCTGGCAGAGGAGCTGGCAAGATGTAATCGGGAAGGACAGACGGAAACGGATGTCCATACCCAAATGATGAATAGCTGCCTGCGCCGGGTGGTGGAACTGGCTTACGGCTACACAGACAGAGGTGTGCTGCTGATGGATCTGATTCAAGAGGGCAGTATGGGTCTTTGGCTGCACCTGAGCGATTATGAAGGCGGCGGCTTCCCGGAATTCCGGGACAAGTGTATCCACCGGCAAATGGCAAAAACGGTGGTATTGCAGGCGCACAGCGCCGGCGTTGGTCAGAAGCTGCGCCAGGCAATGGAGGACTATCGCTCGGTAGATGAAAAACTGCTGGCAGAATTAGGC
Organism: Faecousia sp.; assembly: GCA_045538605.1. Lineage (GTDB taxonomy): Bacteria > Bacillota > Clostridia > Oscillospirales > Oscillospiraceae > Faecousia. The sequence goes on along the minus strand of JAZSRR010000085.1, from coordinate 1,940 downwards.
AGAAATCCGACGGTTGCAGAAATTGCGGAGGCGCTGCACATCACCCCGGAGGAGGGGGAAACCGTAGCAAAGATGCTGGACAGCGCCCGGCAACTGCACCGGGCAAAAACCCCCGAACAGGAGGAAATTCCCCAGGAAGAAGATCAGGCGGTAGAGGATACCGCTTATTTCCAGATGCGGCAGCGCATTGCAGAGCTCTTGTCGGTTCTACCGGAAGCGGACGCAAAGCTTTTGTCCCTGCGTTACGGCCTGGAAGGTGGGGCTCCGCTGGATGCGGTACAGACAGCCGCCCGTTTGGGCCTGACTCCGGAAGAGGTCAATCAACGGGAGGCTGCTGCCTTGCGTCAGCTTCGGAAACACTAAGAAAGAAGGTATTCGTTATGAATAAAACTTATTCTATTGCAATTGACGGTCCTGCCGGCGCAGGAAAAAGCACCATTGCCAAGGCTCTTGCCAAGGAATTGGGTTATCACTATGTAGACACCGGTGCGATTTACCGCACCGTGGCGTATTTTTTGGATTTGTGGGGCGTCAGCCCTAAGGATGTAGACGCGGTGGAGCGCTACATTGACGAACTGACCATTCAAATCCAATACGATGAAACCGGTAAGCAGCATATGCTGATGAACGGTATGGATGTAACCGACGAGATTCGCACCCAGGACATTTCCCAGAAGGCATCTCTGGTTTCTGCCCATAAGGTTGTCCGGGATATGCTGCTGGATATGCAGAGAAATGTGGTAAAGGAGCACAATGTGATCATGGATGGCAGAGATATCGGCACCGTCGTTCTGCCCGATGCCACCTTGAAAATTTTCCTGACCGCTTCTGCGGAGGTCCGGGCAAAGCGCCGTACCGACGAGCTGCTTGCTAAGGGTCAGCCGGCAGATTTCGCCCAGACACTGAAGGATATTCAGCAGCGGGACTATCAGGATACCCACCGTCCTATCGCGCCGCTGAAGCAGGCAGAGGATGCGGTTTTGCTGGATACATCTGATCTGGATATTGCCGGTGTTTTGGACGCAATGAAGAAAATTATCGAGGAGAAAATTCCCCAATGTCAATAACAGTAGCCAAAAGCGCTGGCTTTTGCTTCGGTGTCAACCGGGCGGTTGAGCTGGTGGAGCAAGCGGTAAAGGACGGAAAACAGGTTCAAACCCTCGGTCCGATCATTCATAACCGCCACGCGGTGCAGCATTTCGCGGATATGGGTGTGCAGGTGATCGAACAGCCGGAGCAGGCGCAGCCGGGCAGTACGGTGGTGATTCGCTCTCACGGCGTTACCCGGCAGGTGTACCAGGCGTTGGAGCAGCTGCAGGTGGATATAATCGATGCCACCTGCCCCTTTGTGAAGCGCATCCACGGCATTGTGGACAAGGCTTGTCAGGAGGGTAGACTTCCGGTTATTATCGGCACAAGAGCCCACCCGGAGGTGGAGGGTATCGCCGGCTGGTGCGACCGGTGCGAAATTTTTCAAACCCCTGAGGAACTGCTTTCTTGGGCAGAATCAGAGAAAATTACCCCGGATTTGCCAATTTGTATGGTTTGCCAAACCACATCCACAGAATCTTTGTGGAATTCGTGCAGGGAAATTGCAAAAAAACTGTTTACTAACTTGAAAATTTTTGATACAATATGTAAAGCGACTGAAGATCGGCAACAAGAAGCGGCGGAATTGAGCGTAGCTTGTCAGGCGATGGTGGTAGTTGGCGATACCAACAGCTCCAACACAGGTCGCTTGGCAATGATTTGCCGGGAACACTGCGAAAAGGTTATGCTCGTGGATAATGCATCGGAAATAGATCCGGCGTTTTTCAGCGGTGTTCATTCTATCGGAGTCACGGCTGGCGCATCGACGCCGGCGTGGATTATAAAGGAGGTCAACAAGACTATGAGCGAAATTACGAATGTTGAGGCTGTACAGGAGGAAAGCTTTGAAG
>JAZSRR010000003.1:0-6144 GCA_045538605.1 Faecousia sp. | reverse complement strand
CAGACATTGACCAGGCAGGGTACTTCGTCGCCTTCTTCAAAGAAAATGTCCAGCAAAGTTCCCTCTGCAGTGGACTCGCACTCGAAGCTTGCCTTATCGGTTTCATACGTAAACAGAATGTCGCCGACCTTGACCTGGTCGCCAACCTTCTTTACCCACTCGCCGATAATGCAGCTCTCTACAGTAATACCGGCCTTGGGCATAATGACAGCATTTGCCATTTTGGAACCTCCTTATATGTTATAGCATGTTAATTATAACTTATCATAACAGCTTTCGTCAATAGTTAATTGGTAAGAAAACAGGAAAATCCGGAGTGGTTTTTGCCACTCCGGACCGATTTACAGTATTCGCAAACCTACCGTCTTTGCCGCGTGGGCAAATGTCTCCGGCACAGCCGAATCGCACACCAGATAGTCTACATCCGACAGCTTGGCAAAGGTATAGGGCATCAGGCAATTGAACTTTTCTTTGTCGCACATAACCACACTGGTCCGCGCCTTTTGAATCACCAGCCGCTTGACCAGCATATCCCCTTCTGTACCGCAGGTAAAGCCGGCATCCACCGAGCAGCCGGAAACGCCGATAAAGGCGGTATCGATGTTGATATTTTCCAGCATTTGCAAGGTATTTTGCCCGGAAAGCGCCAGATTTTTCCGGTTGATCGTGCCACAGCACAGGGTTACGACCGGATTGTGCAGACGGCATAATTCCAGTGCGATGCTGGGCCCTGTGGTGAAAATATTCAGATTGATGTCCGGCAGTACCTTGACAAGAGCAAGATTTGTGGTGCTGGCATCCAAAAATACGGAGGAATGGGGCTGCAGCAGGCTCAGCGCCTTTTGGGCAACTACGGATTTTCCCACATTATTTTCCCGCATACGGACATTAAATTCCGGATCCCCAGCCAAGCGGACAGACTTTACACCGCCCCGGAATTTGACCACATAGCCGCTCTCCTGCAAGGCGTCCAGATCCCGGTGGATGGTCATAAGGGATACCTCCGGAAACATCGCCTGCAGCTCCTTAATGGTGGCTACATTCTTTTTTTCGATGTATTCCCGCATCTGTTCCTGTCGAATACTATACATACTGCCTCCAAATGTTAACATTATAACAATCTATCACAAATATAACATCTGTTTCCGGAATTTGTCAATGGCTTTTTGCAACTTTCCACTAGCCAAGGAGCCAATTGTGTTATACAATACCAGCAAAGAGGTGATGGTATGATCGAAAAGCTTTTGGTGTTTCGCAGCTTGGGCACTGACCCCTACCGCAATATCGCAACCGAAAAATATCTGCTGGAAACCGTAGACAAGGATACTTGTATTTTATATCTTTGGCAAAACCAGAATACGGTCGTCATCGGCAGAAATCAAAATGCCTGGGCGGAGTGCCGCACAACACTTTTGGAGCAAGAAGGCGGCAAGCTGGCACGGCGGCTGTCCGGCGGCGGCGCAGTATTCCACGATTTGGGTAACCTGAATTTCACCTTTCTGGTGGCTGAAGAAAATTACGACCTGGACAAGCAGCTGCGGGTAATTGAAACTGCTTGCGATTTGATCGGTATTCCCGTCAGCCGCTCCGGGCGGAACGACCTGCTGGCAGACGGTTTTAAGTTTTCCGGAAATGCTTTTTACCACTATCAAGGAAAGGCATATCATCACGGAACCTTACTGATCAACGCAGATATGGAAAAGCTTTCCCGATATTTAACACCGTCGAAGGCCAAGCTTCAGGCTAAGGGTGTACGATCCGTCCGTTCCCGGGTGGTCAATTTACAGACCCTTGCCACCTCCCTCACCTGCGAAAAAATGGCGTTGGCTATGGAAGAGGCGTTCGCAAAGGTCTACGGTTTCGCTCCAAATAATTTGACCCTTTCTCCGGAAACGCAAGCGCAGATTGGAGAATACGAAAAAGAGCTGTCTTCCTGGGACTGGCTTTATGGCACACGACTGCCTTGCTCTTTCTCCTGTCAGGAGCGCTTTGACTGGGGAAGCTTAGAACTGCAGCTGCAGGTAAAAAGTGGAGAAATCTCCGGGGTGCAGGTATACTCTGACGCAATGGACTGGGTTTTGCCGGAGCTGCTGACAAAAGCGCTTACCGGCTGTCGGTTCGATATTTCCGCGATGTGCGATGCGGTAGAAAAGAATGTTGACGATGCCCAGCTTGCCGCAGATATTTGCCAAATGCTGAAAAAGCAGGATATATAGAAACGTCCGCCCGATACAAACTGTATCGGGCGGATTGATTATGCTTTCAAAATTTCGAGTAACAGCTCCACGACTTTTTCCATATCCTCTACCGGGATATATTCATACCTGCCGTGAAAATTCTCACCACCGGTGCACAAATTGGGACAAGGCAATCCCTCATAGGAAAGCCGTGCGCCATCGGTACCACCCCGGATGGGAACGATCTTCGGCTGGATACCCAGCTTCAGCATCGCTTCCTTTGCCCGGTCGATGATATACATACAGGGCGCGATCTTTTCCTTCATATTGTAATAGCTGTCGGTAACGGTCAGCTTCACGGTGTTTGCCCCGTACTTTTCGTTGAGAAATTCCGCAATTTGGGTCATCAGCGCCTTCTTCTGCTGGAATTTTTCCATATCGTGGTCCCGGATGATATAGCGCAAAACCGCCTTTTCTTCTGTTCCGTTCATATCCGTCAGGTGGAAAAAGCCCTCATAGCCTTCTGTTGCCTCCGGGCGCTGGTGCACCGGCAGCAGGCTGTTAAATTCCATTGCGATCAGCTGGGCATTGACCATTTTATTTTTGGCAGAGCCGGGGTGAATGTTGATGCCAAAAAACTCCACCGTTGCGCCGGCAGCATTGAAGTTTTCGTACTCCAGCTCGCCCAAAGCGCCGCCGTCCACCGTGTAGGCATAGTCTGCTCCAAAGTCTTTTATATTGAATTTATCCGCGCCTCTGCCGATTTCTTCGTCCGGGGTGATGCCAATGCGTAAGGTGGCGTGGCTTTCAGAAGAATTCAGCAACTTTTCTGCGGTGGTCAGAATTTCCGCAATGCCGGCTTTGTCATCTGCGCCCAGTAAGGTTGTGCCGTCGGTAACGATCAGATGTTTGCCGATGTTTCCGGCAAGGCTTTCGAACTCCTTCCGGCGCATTACAATTCCCTTCTCCTCGTTCAAAAGGATGTCTCCGCCGTTGTATAAGACCACCCGGGGCTGCACATTTTCACCGCTGCAGGAAGGAGCGGTGTCCATATGGGCAACAAGACCAATGGTGGGTTTTGCAGGGTCGCCGGGGACTGTACCGTAAATATAGCCGTCATCATCCATATAGGCATCCGAAATACCCATTTTAAGCATTTCCTCCACCAAGGCTTTTCCCAACACCTTCTGCTTCTGGGTAGACGGGCAGGTTTCGGAATATTCGTCTGACTGGGTGTCGAATCTCACATAGCGCAAAAAGCGCTCCGATACTGTTTCCATAAATACCTCCGATCGTAAGAAAAGAGGCGGATCGCTCCGCCCCTTTTTGTTTTATTTTGCAGCGTTTACCAGCTCAGCGGTATCCTGAGCGATCATCAGCTCTTCGTTGGTGGGAACAACCCAAACCTGGACCTTGGAGTCGGGAGTGGAGATCATCATTTCCTTACCACGCTTGCTGTTCAGCTCGGGGTCGATCTTAACGCCCATGAAGCTCAGGTACTCGCAAACTGTGGCGCGGACATTGCAGTCATTTTCGCCAACGCCGGCGGTGAAGGTCAGAACATCGATGCCGTTGAGGGCAGCGGCATAAGCACCCACATACTTGGCGACCTCGTAGCAGAATTTCTCACGAGCCAGTGCGCAGTCTTCGTTACCGTTCTTGGCGCCGTCTTCCAGATCCCGGAAATCAGAGGAAACGCCGGATACAGCCAGCATACCGGACTTCTTGTTCAGCATATTCAGGCACTCGTCAACGCTCATACCGTACTTATTGCAGATGAACTGCACAACAGCCGGATCGATATCGCCGGAACGGGTGCCCATAGGCACACCTGCCAGAGGGGTCAGACCCATAGTGGTATCCTGGCACTTGCCGTCCTTCACAGCGGACATGGAAGAGCCATTGCCCAGGTGGCAGTTGACCATCTTGAATTCCTTCTTACCAACCAGCTCGGCAGTACGGCGAGCAACGTACTTATGGGAGGTGCCGTGGAAGCCGTAGCGGCGGATGGAGTCGTTCTCATAGTACTCGGTGGGGATGGCATACCGATAAGCCTTAGGAGGCATAGTCATATGGAATGCGGTATCAAACACAGCAACCTGGGGAGTAGTGGGCATAACCTTCTGGCAAGCCTCGATGCCCATCAGGTTAGCAGGGTTGTGGAGAGGTCCCAGGGGGATGCACTTCTTGATCGCAGCGATAACTTCATCATTGATGATGCAGCTGTCAAAGAATTCCATACCGCCGTGGAGCACGCGGTGGCCAACAGCGTCAATTTCTTCAACAGACTTGATAACGCCGTCAACCGGGTCAACCAGAATATCCAAGGTAGCCGCAATGGCTTCGGAGTGGGTGGGCATGGGAATATCCTTAACCACCTTGTTCTCGCCAACCTTGTGGTTCAGCCGGCCGTCGATACCGATACGCTCGCAAAGACCCTTGGCGGAAACTTCGCCGGTTTCGGGATTCATCAGCTGATACTTAAGGCTCGAGCTGCCGGCATTGATAATCAGAATGTTCATTTTAGATTGCCTCCTAAAATAATGTTTTCATTTTACGCATTTTATGATAAAATGACCATAGCTAAAGCTATTGTATACTACTTTTCCCAATTTCTCAAGACCTGTTTCAATTTTTTTACAGAAAAGGAGGGGATTTTTTTGAAGATCACCGGTATTATCTGTGAATATAATCCCCTGCACCTTGGGCATAAAAAGCAATTGGCTCTGCTGCGTAAGGAAAACCCGGAGCAAGGAATCGTCTGCCTGATGACCGGAAATTATGTCCAGCGGGGCGCTCCTGCCATTTTTGACAAAATGCAGCGGGCAAAGGCCGCGCTGCTTACCGGCGCGGACTTGGTGCTGGAGCTGCCGGTTACCGCTGCTCTTTCTTCGGCGGAAGGATTTGCCGCAACCGGGGTCAAAATCCTTTCCCCGGTTTGTAAGCGTCTTTGCTTTGGCGCAGAAACTGCCGATGCATCCCAATTGCTGTCTGTGGCGCAGGCGTTACTGCGTCCGGATTTTTCAGATGCTTTGAAGACAGAGTTGGCAAAGGGTCTCTCTTTTCCGGCTTCCCGGCAACGGGCTTTGGAAAACTTGGGTATTTGCGCCGATATTCTATCTGTGCCCAATAATATTTTGGCAGTGGAATATTGCAAAGCAATCCTATCCCAGGGCAGCGCTATGGAAATTATGCCCATTTCCAGGCTTGGTGATTACCACGATACTACACCAGACCCGGAAAACCCCTCTGCCACCGCCCTGCGGCAGCAAATTCTTTCCCAAAAAGAGTGGAAACACTATGTTCCGAAGGAAGCTGCTGCGTTGTTTGCCGATGCTACAGTTCACCATATCGGCTTTGGCCAGCAGGCGATTTTGTCCAGGCTTCGCACAATGACGAACGAAGAATTTGAAGCGCTCCCCTACGGTTCGGAAGGACTTTGGCGCAAATTGATGCACGCCAGCCGAAAGTTTGCAACACTGGATGAAATCCTTACGGATGTCAAGTCCAAACGCTACACAAGAACCCGGCTGGATCGGATGGTGCTTTGCGCTTTTCTGGGAATTACCAAGGAGATACTGGAAGCCCCTGTCCCTTATGTGCGGGTGTTGGCGCTCAATGACAAGGGCCGGGAGATTCTGAAGAAGTTCCGGCTGACCGGCAATTTTCCCAACATTGGAGAAACCCAGGATAATCCCTATCAAGCCTTGGAAAACCGGTGGGGCGATCTGTACGGTTTGTTCGCCCAAATTCCGGAAGCGCCCGGCGCAGAAAGTAAATACCGGCTTTATTATCAAAAAAAGAGGCTGTAAAAAACTTTTCGTTTTTTACAGCCTCTTTTTTAAGGGGGATGGGAAAGAACGCAGATTGGACAAACCGAGGGGTCTGTTGCTTTTTCTGCAACAAACCCCTAGCCCGAAGGCGTACAGAGTTACGCCGAGTGGTGAGGTTTGTCCAATCTGCGTTC
>JAZSRR010000028.1:0-2251 GCA_045538605.1 Faecousia sp. | reverse complement strand
ATGGGCTTGCCGTCCAGGTCGGTGTATACAGAAACCAGGTCGCCGACCTTCAGCTCAGTGGTCTTTGTAGCATGCGGGACATCCGCGTTACAGCCACGGCAGACATTCCAGATCTTACAGGTATCGTCATAAGTAGCCTCTACCATATCGCCCTGCTTCGTGCCGGAAAGCAAACGGGTAGCAGAGAAGGTGCCGTTTTCAACAGCGGTAACGGTATAGCCCTTGCACAGCTCAAAGCCACGAAGCGCAAGCGCGGGGCTATGCCAGTCGATGATGTAGCCCTCTTCATCGTACTCCAGGGCAACGACACAGACAAACTGCTCCAGCTTGTCGATCTGGCTGACCTTGTCCTTCAGCTTGGACTTGCGTTCTACCAGCTTGCCGTCGATAAAGAACGGAATGGTGTAGACGCCATTCTCATCGGGTTCGCGCTTGGTAGCCTGCTTGGTGCTGTCGTACATGCTTTTTTCTGCACGCCAGGCAACCTCGCCTTCAAAGGCCACATTATCCACAATATAAATGTGAGCAAAGGTCTTTTCCTTATCGGTTACTGCAATGATCTTATCCAGCCAGTCAGCCTCGCTGGGTGTGCCGGGGTTGGCAGCGGTCGGCTGACAATCGTAGATGCCGGAAGCCTCGTTCATCTGGAACTTCATATCCATACCGTTCATGGCGGTGGAGGAGTTTGCTTCCAGGTTTCCGTTCTGCATTCTCTTAACATAGAGATCCTTGGTAACCATAAAATACTGGTCTGCACTCTGAACATCCGTGATGACGCCGTTGGCATCAAACACAGGGCACAGAACATCCAGCGTATCCATAAAGTTGATCAGCTTTTTATCGTTGATCACGGACACTTCCTTCACTTCGCCATAAACGGAGAAGCGAACGTGGTACAGACCATCTTCACCCGGGGTACGGGTCGAAAGGGTGGTCTCGGGATCGATCATCTGGGTTCTGTCGAGATTGAAGTAGATCTCGGGGTTCTCCAGAGTTTCGCCACCCTGCTCTTGGGGTTGCAGAAGTCCGGGCAGGATAAATGCAAGGGCAACGCCGATTGCAACAACAGCCGCAATGATCGCGACTATCAGCCATACCTTCTTTCTGCTGTTTTTGGGGTTTTCTTGCTTCATAAACTAATCTCCTTTCATGATTGGCGTTTATGACAATATACCAGTCTTATTTTACAATTTTATTAGACAGTTTGCAAGTATAATTTTTTTCAGAGTATTGCAAATCGGCTCACCTTCTGTTACAATACGACAAAAGAGGTGAAAACAATGTCTAATCCGACAGTCCTCGTACAAAAGATCCGCACAGAAACACCGGACGGTACAATGTTCAAGCGCCACACCCACGAGAAATACGAGCTTTTTTGCTTTTTGGAGGGCAACGCCCGGTATTTGGTAGAGGATGCGGTTTACCATCTGCACCCGGGAGATATCATACTGATCAAAAAATCCCAGGTCCATTCTCTGCTGCTGGACAGTCAGACGCCCTATGAACGTTTGGTTGTGCATTTTGACGCAGATGCCTTATCCCCGGAGGGACGGGCTCTATTGGTGGACTTTTGGGAATTTGGCAGCTCCGGACAGTATAGCTACTTCCCTGCCAAAGCCTTCCCGGACCGGAACTGGCTTTACTATCTGCGGCAAATGCATCAGATGCAGGACAACTGGGGAATCGCCTGCGGTTATCTGACGGTACTTCTACAGGAGCTGCACGATGCCCAGTCAGAAATCTGGAAGCCCGGCAGCGATTCGCGGAATGTGGTGCCGGAGGTTATCCGGTATATTAACACCCATCTGACTGAACCACTGAATATAGAACTCCTGTGCCGGGAATTTTATATCAGCCGTGCGCAGCTGAACCGAAACTTCCGGAAAACCACCGGTTCTTCCGTGTGGGATTATGTGATCACCAAGCGGCTCTTACTTGCCAGAGAACTGCTGAAGATGGGCGAACCACCCACAGTAGTCTGCAACAAAGTAGGCTTCCGGGATTACAGTCCTTTTTATCGCGCCTACAAGGCCCAATTCGGTATATCTCCGAAACAAGAATATATAAGGTGAGGAATAACTATGGATTTTCGTCAACTGGAATATGTGATCACCATTTCAAAGGAGCATACCTTGCTGGCTGCTTCGGAAAAGCTGTTCCTCTCCCCCAGTGCTTTAAGCCAGCACATTTCCAAGCTGGAGGAAGAGCTGCAGACACCTCTGTTCAAGCGGACAAAGCAGGGCTGGACACC
>JAZSRR010000021.1:0-30255 GCA_045538605.1 Faecousia sp. | reverse complement strand
TTGGGTATTTTGCTGATTTCCGGCAACAAAAGCCTGGTCTCTAAGGAGGCGGAGGTGGATGCGGCGCTAGGCAACATCGACACCAATCTCCAGCGCCGGGCAGACCTGATTCCCAATCTGGTCAACACCGTTAAGGGCTATGCCGCCCACGAGCAGGCAGCCATCGACAGCGTAACCGAAGCCCGGGCAAAGCTGACGGGAGCATCCACCGTGGCAGAAAAGGCGGAGGCAGACAGCGCTTTGACAGCTGCGCTGAATAACCTGCTGGTCATCGTAGAAAATTACCCGGATTTGAAGGCATCGGCAAACTTTACCCAGTTAGCTGACGAGCTGGCGGGCACCGAAAACCGGATCGCCGTTGCCCGTCGGGACTATAACGATGCGGTAAAGACCTACAACACCGCCATTCGGAAATTCCCCACCAGCCTGATTGCCGGGCTCTTTGGCTTTGCCCAGAAGGATTACTTCCAGGCGGCAGACGGCGCCCAGAATGTGCCCAATGTAGAATTCTGATACGCCTATGAAAGCAAGAAAAATTCTGGCGCTGCTGGCAGGTCTATGCTGCCTTTGGGCGTTTGTATGCCCGGTGTCGGCGGAGGTCGTATCGCCTACCTCGGATTTTTATGTGTATGACGGGGCGCAGGTACTCTCCGGCGCCACCGAGCAGTATATTCTGACCACCAACCCGGAGCTGGAGCAAAAAACCGGCGCCCAGATCGTGGTGGTAACGATCGCTTCGTTGGAAGGACAGCCGCTGGAGGAATACGCCACAGAGCTGTTCCGCCAGTGGGGCATTGGCGACAAGGAAAAGAATAACGGTGTGTTACTTTTGTGCGCAGTAGAGGACCGGCAGTTCCGGGTGGAGGTGGGCTATGGCTTAGAGGGCGACCTGCCCGACGGAAAAACCGGCAGAATGCAGGATACCTACATTATTCCGCTGCTCAAGGAGAACAAATTTGATGTGGGCATCCAAAACGGTTACAGCGCCTTCTTGCAGGAGGTAGCGGCGGTTTATGATGTGTCCATCACCGGGGAAGCGCCGATTTCCTATGAAGAGGAGGAAGGAGATCCTGCCTTTGCGGTGTGTCTGGTGGCAAGCCTGGTGCTGAGCTACCTGTCGGGCGTCTTCCTGCTGAAAAAGAAAAAACCCAAGCTGACGGCGGCGTTCTGGGCAACGGAGGCAGTGCAGCTCTTGGTGATCGCTCTGGTGCTGCAAAGTCTGTTTAACGCCCTTTGGGTCGTAGGCTTTTGTCTGCTGTTCAGCACCGGTCTGTGGGCGGGCAAATGGCGTTCCCGCCGTGGGTATTACCACGGTGGCTTCGGTGGCTGGGGCGGTGGCTTCGGCGGCGGCTTTGGCGGCAGCAGTGGCTTTGGCGGAGGCGGCTTCAGCGGAGGCGGCGGTCGCTCCGGTGGCGGTGGCAGCAGCCGCGGTTTCTAAAGGATTTTGGTTCCCCCGGGACTTTCTCCCGGGGGAATTTGCCATTTTGCACAAAAAAGTGTGTTTCCACCGCGCATAAATGTCCACGTAAAATGGATTTTTTCGTTGACTTTCCCGGTTTCCGGTGGTATAGTAGTATAATCATAAATATAAAGGGAGAGTTTTTTATGAAAAGAGTTTTTGCAGTTATGCTGGCAGCGATGCTGCTGGTTTCTATGGCCGCCTGTGGCGCTCCTGCCGACGAAGCAGACGGTAAATATGTTGTCGGCGTCTGCCAGCTGGTGGTGCATGATGCGCTGGATGCGGCTACCCAGGGCTTTGTGGATACCCTGAAGGCAGAGCTGGGCGAAGAGAATGTGGAAATTAAGGTTGAACAGGGTGGCGGCGACACCGCAACCTGCGCTCCCATCGTCAACGGCTTTGTTGCCGAAGAGGTGGACCTGATTATGGCACACGCCACACCTGCTCTGCAGGCTGCTGTGGCGGCTACCGAGGATATCCCCATCCTGGGCACCTCTGTTACCGAGTATGGCGTTGCCCTGGAGATCGAAAACTTTGGCGGCACCGTAGGCGGCAATGTTTCCGGCACCTCCGATTTAGCGCCCCTGGACCAGCAGGCAGCTATGATTTTGGAGTGGTTCCCGGATGCCAAGAATGTAGGTCTTCTGTTCTGCTCGGCAGAAGCCAACTCCAAGTACCAGGTAGAGACCGTTAAGAGCATTCTGGAGGGCAAGGGCGTTACCTGCACCTTCTACTCCTTTGCGGACACCAACGAGCTGCAGGCAGTTACCCAAAAGGCAGCGGACGCCTCTGATGTGATCTACATCCCCACCGATAACCAGTGCGCCAGCGCCGCCGAGACTATCGACGGTATCTGCCAGGCAGCGGGCGTGCCCATCATCGCCGGCGAGGAAGGCATTTGCAAGGGCTGCGGCGTAGCGACCTTGTCCATCAGCTACTATGACCTGGGCGTAACCACCGGTAAGATGGCAGCCAAGATTCTCAAGGGCGAGGCAGACATCTCCGCTATGCCCATCGCTTACGCAGAGAACTTCACCAAGAAGTACAACGCCGATATCTGCAAGGCGCTGAACCTGACCGCTCCGGAAGGCTACACCGCAATCGGCTGATTTATGAACAGAAAGGGACGAGGCAGCTTGCCTCGCCCCTTTATCGTAGGAGGATAGATATGACAAGTCTTTTGAATGCCCTGCCCGGCGCAGTCTCCCAGGGTCTTATTTGGGGCATTATGGCCATTGGCCTGTACATCACCTATAAGATTTTGGAGCTGTCGGACCTGACGGTAGATGGTTCTTTCTGCACCGGCGGCGCAGTGTGCGCGATGCTGCTGGTGGCAGGCTATAATGTGTGGGTAGCAATGCTGGCGGCATTTTTAGTGGGTATGCTCACCGGCTGGGTTACCAGCTTTTTCCATACCAAGCTGGGCATTCCGGCGATTTTGTCCGGTATTTTGACCCAGCTGGGTCTGTGGTCTGTGAACCTGGCGATTATGGGTATGAAGGCAAACCAGGCGCTGAATGTTAATAAGCTGGATCTGCTGGTTTCTCTGCGTTACTTAACTGCCGTTGCCAAAGGCGACAAGCCCTTCTGGCAGCACCCGCTGATCACCGTGGGTCTGTCCACTGCTCTGATCGTGGCGGTTCTGTACTGGTTCTTCGGTACGGAGCTGGGCGCATCCATTCGCGCCACGGGCGCCAATGCCAATATGGCAAGAGCCCAGGGCATCAACACCAACCGGAACAAGGTCCTGGGTCTGATGATCTCCAACGGTCTGGTGGCGCTCTCCGGCGCGCTTTTAGCCCAGTTCCAGGGCTTTGCCGATATCAATATGGGCAGAGGCGCCATCGTTATTGGTCTTGCCGCCATTATTATCGGCGATGTGGTTTTCAGTAAGATCTTTAAGAATTTTGCCCTGAAGCTGACTGCCGTCAGCATCGGCGCCATTATCTACTATGTGGTCATCCAGGCAGTTATCAGCCTGTTGGATATCGATTCCAACTATCTGAAACTGATCTCTGCCCTGATCGTGGCGATTTTCCTTGCTGTTCCCAACCTGCGGGGAAAGGTATTTAAGAGCCGCAGAAAGGAGAACAGTCATGCTTAAGATCGAAAATGTCCGGAAGGTGTTCAATGCCGGCACCGTTAATGAAAAGGTTGCGCTGGACGGTTTGAATTTAGAGCTGCAGCCCGGTGATTTTGTAACGGTCATCGGCGGCAACGGCGCAGGCAAGTCCACGATGCTCAATTCCGTCTCCGGCGCGTACCCGGTGGACGAGGGCAAGATCCTCATCGACGGCGTGGATGTAACCCATTTGCCGGAGTATAAACGGGCAAAGTTCATCGGCAGAGTATTCCAAGACCCGATGATGGGCACAGCCGCTACCATGCAGATTGAAGAAAATCTGGCGCTGGCTGCCCGTCGCGGCAAGGCGCGCACCCTGCGCTCCGGTATCACCAACCGGGAGCGGGAGGAATATAAGGAAAAGCTGAAAATTCTGGACTTAGGCTTGGAGGACCGGCTCACCGCCAAGGTGGGTCTGCTTTCCGGCGGACAGCGGCAGGCACTGACTCTTTTGATGGCAACCCTGCAGGAGCCCAAGCTGCTGCTTTTAGACGAGCACACCGCGGCGCTGGACCCGAAAACTGCCGCCAAGGTGCTGGAGGCGACTCAGCGGATCGTCAGCAAAAACAACCTGACAACCTTGATGATCACCCACAATATGCGCGACGCCATCACCTACGGCAACCGGCTAATCATGATGTACGACGGCAGAATTGTGGTGGCTGTGTCCGGCGAGGAAAAGAAAAATCTGACGGTGGAGCAGCTGCTGGCTCTCTTTAGCAAGGCAAGCGGTTCCGACGAAGCCAACGATAAATTGTTATTATCCTAATCCAAAGGGCGGCTGTTTTCCAGCCGCCCTCTTGCAATACTCTCGCAGCAAACTGACATTCCCCTCTGTCATTGCGAGCCCCGCAGGGGCGTGGCAATCTAAGGGCGATATCTTTCGTCATCTGTGCTTGCCAAACGGTAAAATATTTGGTAAAATAAAGCCAGTATAAGTTCGGAGGAAACATACTTGAAATATTTGATTATTTTTCTGATCTCTATGATCCCGATTATCGAGCTGCGGGGCGCAATGGTCTACGCGGTAGGCTATGACCTGCCCTATATTCCGGCGCTGATCACCTGCGTTGTGGGTAATATGCTGCCGGTTCCCATTATTTACTTTTTCGCGCGAAAGGTCCTTCTTTGGGGCGCGGATAAAAAGTACATCGGCAAATTCTTCCACTTTTTCCTCGTCAAAGGGGAGCGGGCAGGGCAGAAGCTGGTGAAAACCACCGGCAGAGGTGGTCTGTTTTTGGCGCTTCTGCTGTTTGTAGGAATTCCTCTGCCCGGCACCGGCGCCTGGACAGGCACTTTAGGCGCCAGCTTTTTGAATATGGGCTTTAAGTCTACTGTTGTTGCGGTGAGCCTGGGCGTGGTGCTTGCCGGTATCATTATGGCGGCAGTCAGCACCGGCGTATTCAGCGTAATCGGATTGTAAGGAGAGAAAATTATGGATTGCTTATTTTGTAAAATCGTAGCAGGAGAGATCCCTTCCGCCAAGGTATACGAGGATGAAAGTGTTCTGGCGTTCCGGGACATTGCGCCCCAAGCGCCCACCCATATTTTGGTGATTCCCAAGGCGCACATCGGCTCGGTGGCAGAGCTCACCGGGGAAAACAGCGCTGTGGTTGCCCATATTTTTGAGGTAATTCCCCAGATCGCCCAGGCAGAAAATCTGGAAAACGGCTACCGGGTGGTTTCCAACTGCGGCGCTGACGCGGGTCAGACGGTGCACCACCTGCACTTCCATATTTTAGGCGGCAAGCCCCTTTCTTTGGAAATGGCTTGACAAACCGATAGTTTGGGATATAATACATTTAGATCATATAGCAAATTCGTCTTCGGGGAGCCGATTGCAATCGGCTGAGATTGGACTGGGTAGTCCTGACCCGTGAACCTGATACGGTCAGTACCGTCGTAGGAAAAGATGCATATATGGGATTCTTCCGGATCACATTGCACCTAGACGGCTGCAATGTGATCCAAAAATTTTTTTGGAGGGATTCCAATATGGAAACAAAAACAAACCGCGTAATCAACTGGCATCACCGACTGATCGTTCTATGCGAAGGGGCGATTATGATTGCCCTGGCAGAAATCTTAAGCTTTCTGCCGCTGTACAAGCTGCCCTGGGGCGGCAGTATTGACTTTGCAATGCTGCCCATCATTCTGTTTTGCGTCCGCTGGGGCTTTGGTCCGGGTATGCTGGTAAGCGTTGCCCACGCAGTGCTCCAGACCCTGTTTGAAGGGGGCATAGCCCTGGGCTGGCAGAGCATTTTGGGCGATTTTTTGATCGCCTATTCAATTCTGGGCATCGCCGGGCTGTTTAAGGGTAAGTTTTATCCGGCAGCCATTGTTGCTTGCACCGCCCGTTTTTTGGTGCATTATGTAGTAGGCGCCACCATTTGGGCAGAATATATGCCGGAAAGCTTTTTCGGTATGACTATGACCACACCTTGGTTCTACTCGGCACTTTATAACGGCGCCTATATGCTGCCGGACTTGCTGCTTTGCTTGCTGGTATACAGCCTTCTGCAGCGCACACCTTTATCCAAATACCTCAAATAAGCATGGGGCGGTCAATGACCGCCCCTTTTGCTTTTTACGCTCTCTTTTAAGGGGGATGGGAAAGAACGCAGATTGGACAAACCGAAGGGTCTGTTGCTTTTTTCGCAACAGACCCCTTGCCCGAAGGCGTACAGAGGTACGCCGAGAGGTGAGGTTTGTTCAAAGCATAAAACATTTATAATGCTGCAAAATTTCATTTTGCCACAGTATTCTGCTTTTGCGCAGGGCTAACCTTTGAAACAAGTCCTGTGTTTACTTTGTTTTATGCGCTCTGCGTTCTTTTACGCCCCCTTTGTTATTGCTGCATCCGGATCACTGCCATACCCGGTGCGGTGTCGGCAAGCTGGCAAGCCTGATACAGAGCCTCTGCCGCCTGCCCTCGGGTCATAGTCTCCAGCGCCTCCAGACAGATGCCACCCTCTGCCATTGCGGTAACGGCGGCAGCTGCCCATTCCGGCAGGTCCTGGTTTTCCTCCAAAGCGCCGGCAGAAACCGGCAGATCCAAAGCATTCTGCAGCATCACCGCCGCCTCGCCGCCGGTAATGGGAGCATCGGCATCAAAGGAAGCGGACTTATTATCCGGCAGACCTGCGGTCAGACCGGAGCGGATCGCTGCCGCCAGATAGGGTTTGAGCCAATTGGGCGTATCCTCCGGCATATTGGCGACACTTTCCGCATCCACCGGAATTTCCAGGGCATTTACCAGCATTGCCAGGAACTGTCCCCGACTGACTGCCTTGTCCGGCTGGAAGCAGTCGGCATCGCCGATTTTTTCGCCCACAAACAGGCCGGTGTTTTTCATCCACTCGGCGGCAAACCGGCAGGACTGCCCCACCGTGTCGGTGTACTGCTTGGCATCGGTGGGTTTTACGATCTGCACCGTAACCGTTGCCTCCCGGGATACATTGCCTGCCGGGTCAGCGGCGGTGTAGGTGAAGGAGTCTACGCCCACCTTATTTTTCTTGGGGGTATAGGTGAAGCTGCCGTCAGGCGAAAGGGTGAGCTCTCCCCGCTTCGGCTGCCGCACCAGGGTATAGGTCAGCGCCTGACCCTCCGGGTCAGAGACCTTCAGCTTGCCGCTGTTGGGCAAATTCTTATAGGTTTCCAGGGCAAAATCCTCCGCAATGGGCGCTTTGTCCTCCTTGCCCCGAATGGAAATGGTCATAGTGGCGCTGCTATCCACCCGGTTTTCATAAATGGGGAGATAGGTTACCACTGCATCCTGGTTTTCCTCTGTCCGCAGGGGACAGAAGGTCATTTCGGCAAGCTGGTCTGCGGTGAGGATATCCCCCTGCCGAATGACCCGGTTGCCCAGCACGATCGTGCCGGCAGCCGGCTCCGGCAGCCCGGTAATGCAGATACCGGCAAGAGAATCTTCCTGAGAAAAATCTGCAGGTGTGAAGCAGTAGGTGGCATCACAATCCACCTGGGCAGCCAGCGCGGTGCTGCCTACGCCCAGCAGGCAAATAAATGCCAGCAGCAGGCAGAAAAAACGGGAACGAAGCATAAATTTCTAACCTCCTAAGTTTGGTGTTCGCAGGTATTGTTTGCCACATCCGTAAAAAATATGCAAAAGAAATAAGATGGTGAAATACCATGGACTGACACTTGATTTTCTGGGGCGAAAGCGGTATAATCTATGATGAGATTTTATGAGTATTCCAGCTGAAAGAAACCGGAGGGAAAACGATTATGCAGCAAAACAGAAGAAAGAAAAGATCCGGAAACACCGGTAGTATTGTTCTGATATTGGCTTTAGCGGCAGCCCTTTTGATCGGCGCGCCTCTGTTGATTGACAGCCTGGAAGTGGAGTATTACGATGTCCTGACTGTAGAAGCCGGCAGCGTTGTGGAGGCGAAGGATTTTCTTCCTGCCAGTGAAGCCGCGGAACGGAAGAAGGCAGCGTTTGTAACCGATATGAGCGCAATCTCTATGGTAACCCTTGGGGACTACCCTGTGCAAATTCAGGTAGGGGATAAGCTCTTTAACTCTTTTTTGCGAATTGTGGACACCGTTGCCCCCAAGGCAGAGGGAACGACCGCAACCCTTTACAATGTGGAAAATCCCGACCCCAAGGACTTGGTTGCAAACTTTAGCGATGCCACCGAGGTAACCGCCACAGTTACCCCTGCGCTGGATGTTACCGTAACCACCCCTCAGGAGGTAACCATAACGCTGACCGATGCCGGCGGCAACAAAACCACTGTAACCTCCCATATCACCGTGATTAACGACAAGGAAGCGCCCAAGCTTTCCGGCGTTGCGGATATTACGGTGTATTTGGGAGACTCTGTTGCTTATAAGAGCGGCGTAACCGTAACCGACAATTTAGACGAAAATCCCACCCTGGAGGTAGACAGCTCTCAGGTAGACCTGTCCAAGGCTGGCAGCTACAGTGTGGTCTACACCGCAAAGGACCACGCGAATAACGAGACCAAGCGCACCGTTAAGCTGACGGTCCAGGAAAAGCCGGACAATTATGTAGAGCCGGAGGTGATCTATGCCCGGGTGGATGCCATTTTGGAGCAGTTTATCACCGATGATATGACCGACCGGGAAAAGGTGGAGGCAGTCTATGTCTGGACCCACCGGGGCGATCATCTGATTTACGGCTCTGCGCCGGACCGGACGGATTGGCTGCAGACGGCATACGAATTCTTAGATACCAAAAAGGGCGACTGCTTCTGGTTCTTCGCTATTCAGAAGCTGATGCTCCAGCGGCTGGGTATTCCCACCATTGATGTGAAAAAGGTGAAAAATTTCCCGGAGGATTCCAACCACTATTGGCTGCTGGTCAGTATCGACGGCGGCAAGACCTATTACCATTACGATAATGTGTGGTCCAGATACTTGTGTCTGGTAACGGATGCCAAGCTGGATGCGTTCTCCAAAACCTGCAAAAACTGCTTTAACCGGGATAAGAGCCTGTATCCGGCGACCCCTACGGAAAATCTGCCGGCAAGCACCCTGCCCTGGAATGACCCGAAGATCAAAAACGCCAAGCCCTGAGGAACGAAAATGATTGAAAAGAAAGAAGCCCTGGGCATTATCGGCGGCTTAGGTCCTATGGCAACAGCTCATTTTATGAAGCTGATCATGGATATGACCGATGTCCGGACCGACCAGAAGCACCTGCCGATGCTGGTGTATAATATGCCCTTCATCCCGGACCGGACTGCCTATATTCTGGACCATACAAAGGAAGATCCCCTGCCCCAGATGCTTGCCTTTGGCAAAGCGTTATGCGAACAAGGGGCAGACTGCATTGCCATCCCTTGCGTTACCGCCCACTACTTTTTCTCCCGTCTGGAGGAAGAGATCCCTGTGCCCATCATCAACGGCGTTTTTCAAACGGTGCAGCACCTGAAGCAGCAGAAGATCACCAAGGCTGGCATTATGGCAACCGACGGCACAGTCGCTTCCGGTATTTTCCACCGGGAGCTGGAGGCGCAGGGCTTGACCCCGGTGGTGCCGGATGAAGCCCACCAGGAAATGGTAATGCACCTGATTTTTGAGAATGTGAAAGCCGGCATTCCGGCGGAAATGGACAAGTTTTTTGCCGCAGCGGAAAACTTGCGCAGCCAAGGCGCTCAGGCGATCATTTTAGGCTGCACCGAGCTGTCCTTGATCAAGCGGGACAACCCTATCGGCGCCGGCTTTGTGGATGCGATGGAGGTGCTTGCTCAGCAGAGCGTGCTGCAGTGCGGCAAGCCCTTGAAGCCGGAATATCGCTGCTTAATTACCTGATAAAGAGAGGAACTGCTATGCAGACCAATATTTTGCAGTATCTGGAGCAGACGGCTTGCCGTGTGCCGGATAAGGTGGCATTTGCCGACGATAAGACCCAGCTGACCTTTGGTGAAACCTATGACCAGGCTCGGAAAATCGGCTCATTTTTGCACCGGGAGGGCTTTTATAAGCAGCCGGTGGTAGTGTTTATGCGGAAGCAGCCTGCCACATTAGCGGCGTTTTTCGGCGCGATGTATGCCGGGTGCTACTATGTGCCTCTGGACGATGAAATGCCCCGGCACCGGATCGAGCTGATCTTCAAGACCCTGGAGCCCGGCGCGCTGATCTGCGACGAAACCACAGAAAGCCTTGCCCAGGAGCTTGCCTATCAGGGCAAGGTATACCGGTATGGCGATATGCTGGCCGAAAAGATCGATGCGCCGGCTTTGGCGCAAATTCGCAGTCAGCAGCTGGACATCGACCCCATTTATATCGTGTTCACCTCCGGCTCTACCGGCGTGCCCAAGGGGGTTATGGCGTGCCACCGCAGCGTTATCGACTATGTAGAGCATCTGTGCGACGTGCTGAAATTCGATGAAAACACCGTGTTCGGCAACCAGACGCCGCTGTATTTTGACGCGTATTTGAAAGAAGTTATCCCCACCTTAAAATACGGCGCTACCACCATTTTGATCCCCAAGCAGCTGTTTATGTTCCCCATCAAGCTGGTGGAATTTCTCAATGAATACAAGATCAACACCCTGTGCTGGGTGGTCTCGGCGCTGACGATGATCTCTGCTTTCCGCACCTTTGATACGGTAAAGCCACAGCATTTGAAGCTTATCGCCTTTGCCAGCGAGGTGTTCCCCATCAAGCAGTTTAAGCTGTGGCGGCAGGCGCTGCCAAACGCCCGGTTTATTAACCTGTACGGTCCTACGGAGACCACCGGCATCTGCTGCTATTATGAGGTGGACCGGGAGTTTTCCGAAGAAGAGACCCTGCCCATCGGCGGCCCGTTCCCCAATACCCAGATCATTTTGCTGGACGAAAACGATCAAGTCCCCCCGGTGGGAAGCCAAGGTGAGATCTGCGTCCGGGGTACCCGGCTGACCCTGGGTTACTACTGCAACCCGGAGAAAACCGCCGAGGCCTTCATCCAGAACCCCCTGAACAACCTCTACCCGGAGCTGATCTACCGCACCGGTGATTTAGGCAGGCTCAATGCCCGGGGCGAGCTGGAATTTGCCGGCCGGAAGGACTATCAGATCAAGCATATGGGCCACCGGATCGAGCTGGGCGAAATTGAAGTGATCGTCAATATGCATCCCCAGGTCCGCAGCGCCTGCTGCATTTTCGATAATGAAAAGAAAAAGATCGTGCTGTACTACACCGGCGATATCGCGGTGGCAGAGCTGACCGGCTATATCAAGGGCAAGCTGCCCCGGTATATGGTGCCCAATGTAACCAAGCAGCTGGAGGCGCTGCCTCTGACCCCTAACGGAAAGATCGACCGCAACGGTCTGAAGGCAATGTACACCGCCAAATAAAAAGGAGAATGAAATATGGAAGCATTACTGGAAATTCTGAATGAGCTGCACCCGGAGGTGGACTTTGAGACCGAGACCGGGCTGATCGACAACAAAGTGCTGGATTCCTTTGACATCGTTACCATCGTGGCAGAGATCGACGGGGAGTTTGATGTGCAGATTCCCGCTGTGGAGCTGACCCCGGAAAATTTCAATTCCGCCCAGGCGCTGTATGCCCTGGTGGAACGGCTGATGGAAGAATAATATGCAGTTTACGACCGTAAGTTTTTTGCTTTTTGCGGCAGTTTTGCTGGTGGTGTACTACCTGCTGCCGCAAAAGATCCGCTGGATGCTGCTTCTGGCAGCCAGCTGGTTTTTCTACCTGTGGGCAGGTGTGGAGTACCTTGGCTTTATTGGGCTTACCACCGTGTCCACCTTTCTTGCCACAACCTTAATGGCAAGCAGGCAGGAAAAGCAGGATACATACCTGGCAGAACATAAGCAGACCCTCACAAGAGAGGAAAAGAAGGAATATAAAGCCACGGTAAAAAAGAAAAACCGCTGGGTCATGGCTTTCTGCCTGGTGGTCAACTTTGCGGTGCTGGCGGTGTGCAAGTTCTGTCTTGCCCAGCCCTTCCGCACCCTGGCAGAGGGCGGACGGCTGTCCTTTTTGACCCTGGGTCTGCCTCTGGGCATTTCCTTTTATATGTTCCAGAGCATGGGGTATGTGGTGGATGTGTACCGCACGACTGTACCGGCAGAAAAGAACTTCTTTAAGCTGGCGCTGTTCGTGTCTTATTTTCCCCAGCTGATTCAAGGCCCTATCAGCAAGTTTTCGGATTTAGCGCCGCAGCTATACGAGGGAAAGCCCTATGATGGCAAGGCGGTTTCCTTTGGTCTGCAGCGGCTTTTGTGGGGCTTTTTCAAAAAGCTGGTGATCGCCGACCGGATCGCGGTGGCGGTTGCAGCGCTGAAAGCGCCGGAATATACCGGCGTGGGCTTTTTCCTGCTGACCCTTTTCTATGCGGTGCAGATCTACGCGGACTTTACCGGTGGCATCGATATGGCGCTGGGTATCTCCCAGGCGCTGGGCATCCGGCTGCAGGAAAACTTCATCCGACCCTTCTTCTCCAAGAATATTGCCGAGTACTGGAGACGGTGGCACATCACCCTGGGCGAGTGGATGAAGGGCTATATTTTCTATCCCATCTCCGTTTCTCAGCCCATGCTGAAATTAAGCAAGGCCGCCCGGACGAAGCTGGGCAATTTTGGCAAGCGCCTGCCTGTGTATGTAGCATCCATTGCCACCTGGCTGGTTACCGGCATCTGGCACGGTATTACCCCCAACTTTCTTTTGTGGGGAATGCTCAACTGCTTTGTGATCGTGGTGTCCGAGGAATTGGCGCCCCTTTACGAAAAGTTCCACAACCGCTTCGGCTGGAAGGATAAGCCGCTGTACGGCGCTTTTGAAATTCTGCGGATGTTTATTCTAATGAACCTCATCCGGATCGTGGACTTGTTCCCCAATGTCGGGGATTACTTTGCCCGGATGGGAAGCCTTGCTACCACCTTCAATTTTGCAATCCTATTTGACGGCACGATGTTAAAGCTGGGTCTGACAGGCCTGGACTACGGCATTTTGCTTGCCGGTATTGCGCTGATGTTTGCCGTCAGCCTGGTGCAGGAGAAAAAGGGCAGCGTCCGGGAGATCCTCTGGACAAAGCCGGTTTTGCGGTATAGCCTGCTGTTCCTTTTGTTCCTGGTCGTCCTTTTGATGGGCAGCTACGGCATCGGCTACAACGCCAGCAACTTTATCTACAACCAGTTCTAGGAGGGCAATATGAAAAAGAAAATTGCAGTATTGACCTCCGTTCTGGCGCTGTTTCTGGCGGTTTTATATTTCCTGCAGGCGCTTTTAGTGCCCAAGTATATGGACAACACCAAAGAAGGCGCGCTGATTGGGGAATACTATGAAAACGCCGGCAACAACGATGTGGTGTTTGTAGGCGACTGCGAGGTATACGAGAATTTTTCTCCTATTACCTTGTATGAAAAATACGGCATCACCTCCTACATCCGGGGCAGTGCCCAGCAGATGATCTGGCAGTCCTACTACCTGATGGAGGAGACCTTCCGCTACGAAACTCCTAAGGTGATGGTGTTCAATGTTTTGTCGATGAAATATGACACCCCCAAAGCCACCGGCGCTCAAAGCCAGCGGGAGGCGTATAACCGAATGACTTTGGACGGTATGCGCTGGTCTGCCTCCAAATGGAATGCCATAAAGGCATCTATGACCGAGGAAGAGCGCAAATGGGAGGCAGAGTTCAGCTACCTGTTCCCCATTTTGCGGTATCACGACCGGTGGTCGCAGCTAAAGCAGGATGATTTCACCTACTGGCTTTCCCGGGACAAGGTCTCCGACAACGGCTATTTGATGCAGACCGGCGTCAAGCCTTACACCGATGAATATGTGGAGCGCCCCCTGGCGGACTACAATTTCGGAGAAAACAGCTGGTACTATTTAGACAAGATGGTGCAGCTGTGCAAGGACAAGGGTACTCAGCTGGTGCTGATCAAAGCTCCGGCGCTGTCTCCTGTGTGGTGGGAGCAGTGGGATGCCCAGATCGCCGACTACGCCAAGGAAAACGACCTTCTGTATATCAATATGCTGGATCATCAGGAGGAGATCGGCATCGACTGGTCGGTGGATACCTATGACGCCGGTCTGCACCTGAATGTGTACGGCGCAGAAAAGGCATCTAACTGGTTCGGCAAGATCCTGCAGGAGACCTGCGGTGTGCCGGACCGCCGGGAGGATGCCGCCATTTCCCAGGCGTGGGAAGTAAAAATCAAAACCTATGAACAAAGAAAGAAAACTTTGGAGGAACTATGAAAAAGCTTGTTATTTTTACTTTGATCACCTGCCTGCTTTTCAGCTTTGCCGGCTGTCAGTCGGGAACCACCGAGGAAAAGAAGCCCGGTGGCTATCAGGATGCAAACAATTTCGCCTTTACCTATAAGGGCACGGAAATCAAGCTGGCTGCTCCGGCAGAGCCGGTAATTGCCGCGCTGGGTGAGCCGATGAAATACACCGAGTCTGCCAGCTGCGCCTTTGACGGTCTGGACAAGCAGTACTACTACGGCAGCTTCTATCTGGAGACCTACCCCGACGGCGATAAGGACTTCATCTACGGCTGGTGGTTTGCCGACGACAGCATTTCCACACCGGAGGGCATCTACATCGGCGCTGCTCAGGCGGATGTGGAAAAGGCCTACGGCGCAGAAAGCTTCAACGGCACCAATTCCTTCACCGTCAAGCAGGGCAATGGCACCTTGACCATCCTTCTGGAAAAGGGCGTCGTTAGCTCCATCCAGTACAACCTGAATGTAGAGTAAATAAAAAGGGGTTGTCTCACGAAAGGGCAAATCTCTTATTAAAGATTGTAGGGACATCCCTCCGGGGTGTCCGAAACGAAAAAATCGGCACAAATCGTGCCGATTTTTCATATTATTTATGGTTTTAGCGGACACCGCAGGAGCGGTGTCCCTACAAATAATTCTTTTGACGTTACATTTTTTCCGGAGCGGAGAAGCCCAGAATACCAATACAGGTTTCCAAAATATTTTTGGCAAGACCGATCAGGGCAATGTAGCCTTTTTGAAGCTCTGCGTTTTCCTCCGTCAAGATCCGGGTCTCGTGATAGAACTTGTTGACACAGCCGGCAAGCTCATAAATGTATGCGCAAAGCACGTTGGGGGAGGAGGTGCGCAGCGCCGTCTCCATATTGGGCGCAAACTTGGTGATAGCAAGCATCAGGTCGGTGGCGTATACGTTTGCCGCCGGAGCGATAGGCAGCTTCTCCCAGGTGCCATACTTGGCAAGAATGGACTTGACCCGGACGATGGTGTAGAGAATATAAGGTCCGGTGTTGCCCTCAAAGGCGGCAAACCGCTCCAAATCAAAGTTGTAGTCCTTGGTAGGCTGATTGGACAGGTCGCCGTATTTCAGGGCAGCCAGGGCGATCTTGGCGGTGGTAGCATCCACTTGATCTTCGTCCACGATCTTATTTTCCACCACCTTGCTGCGTACAAAGGCGGTCATATCCGCAATCAGCTGTTCCAACCGCAGAACGCCGCCGTCCCGGGTCTTAAAGGGCTTGCCGTCAGCGCCGTTCATGGTGCCGTGGCCCACGTGCTCCAGCTGGGTCTCCGCTTTCACAATGCCGGACTTCTTTGCGGCGCGGAACACCTGCTCAAAGTGCAGCGCCTGCCGCTTGTCGGTAACATAGAGCATTTTATCCGGCGCCCAGTCCTGCATACGCTGGACCATAGTAGCCAAATCGGTGGTGGCATAAATGGCAGAGCCGTCGGACTTGACCAAAATACAGGGGGGGACTTCCTTTTTGTCCGATTCTTCGGCAACAGGAATGACCAGCGCGCCTTCACTGTATACCGCAAGACCTCTTTCCTTCAAATCCGCCACCATAGCGGGAATATAGGGGTCGGCATCGCTTTCACCCAGCCATTTTTCAAACTGCACATCCAGGGCGTTGTAGATCCGTCGCAGATCCGGCAGAGAAATGCCCATAATATGATTCCAAATGGCACGGTAGCCCCGTCTGCCTTGCTGCAGCTCATAGGTGGCGATGTGTGCCTTTTCCGCAAACACCGGGTCAGACTTCTTGGAAGAGGCGGTGGGATAGATCTCCTCCAGCTCCGTCAAAGTGAAGGGAGATTCCTTGGGATACTCGCCGGTATAGTCCGGGTCAAAGTAAGGTAGCTCCGGCTGCCGCTCCTGCAGCTCGGCAATGATCAGACCCATCTGCAGACCCCAGTCGCCTAAGTGAATGTCGCCGATGGTGTGATAGCCCATAAATTTGTATATCCGCTTTAACGCCTCGCCAATGATGGCAGGACGCAGGTGGCCGATGTGCAAGGGCTTTGCCACATTGGCGCCGCCGTAGTCCACAACGATGGTCTTGCCTGCGCCGGTTTTTTCCACGCCAAAGTCGGGGGCGGTACGCATATTCTCCAAATAGTCCTGCAAAAAGCCGTCAGACAGATCCAAATTCAAAAAGCCGGGCATAACCGCTTCGATCTTGGAAAAGTCCTCTTTGTTCAGCTTTTCGGCAACGGCGTTGGCAATCTGGATGGGGGCGCACTTATACTGCTTTGCCGCCGCCAAAGCGCCGTTGCACTGATATTGACACAGATCCGGGCGGTTGGAAACCGTAACCTTGCCGAAGGCGGCATCAAAGCCGGCATCAGCAAAAGCCTTTTCCATCTTTTCCGAAATAATATCGATAATTTTCTTCATAATTGTATCTCCAATCTGCCTTTACTGCTGATTGTTCTTGAGCCACTCCAGGTAGTCGTCGTAAGTGCCGTAGCGGTCTACGATGGTGCCGTCCGGCTGGAAGGCGATCACCCGGTTACAGGTGGAGGTGAGCATTTCGTGGTCGTGGGAGGCAAGCAGTACCACGCCGGTAAAGGCTTCCAGACCCTTGTTCACCGCCTGAATGGATTCCATATCCAGATGGTTGGTAGGCTGGTCCAGCAGCACCACATTGGCGCCGCTGAGCATCATTTTGGAGAGCATACACCGAACCTTTTCACCACCGGAAAGCACATTTACCGGCTTGAACACATCGTCGTTACCGAAGAGCATACGGCCCAAAAAGCCCCGCAGATACACATCGTCTTTTTTCACCGAGTACTGCCGCAGCCAGTCCACCAGCTGCTCCTGATTGCCTTCAAAGTAGGCGCTGTTGTCCTTGGGCAGATAGCTCCGGGAGGTGGAAATGCCCCATTTGATGCTGCCCTCGTCCGGCTCTAATTCGCCCATCAAAATCTGGAAAAGCGCAGTCTGGGCTTTCTCGTTTTCGCCCACAAAGGCGATCTTGTCGTTTCTGCCAACGGAGAAATACACCTTGTCCAACAGCTTTTCCCCGTCCACGGTAACGGATACATCCTTAACCGTCAGGATATCCTTACCCAGCTCCCGCTCCGGCATAAAGCCAACGAAGGGATACCGGCGGGTGGAGCAGGGCATCTCTTCCACCGTCAGCTTGTCTAATAGCTTCCGGCGGGCGGTTGCCTGCTTGGCTTTACTCTTATTGGCGGAGAAGCGCTGAATAAACAGCTGCAGCTCCTCGATCTTTTCCTGGTTCTTCTTGTTTTTGTTCCGAATCATCGCCTGCACCATCTGGGAGGATTCGTACCAGAAATCGTAGTTGCCCACGTACATTTTGATTTTACCGTAGTCGATATCCACCGTGTGGGTGCAGACGGTGTTGAGGAAATGCCGGTCGTGGGAAACGGCAATGACCATTCCCGGGAAGTCCAGCAGGAAGTCCTCCAGCCAGTTGATGGCGTCAATATCCAAGTTGTTGGTAGGCTCGTCCAGCATAACGATATCCGGATTTCCGAACAGCGCCTGCGCCAGCAGCACCTTCACCTTCAGCCGGGGGTCAAGGGAGCTCATCAGGTCATAGTGCAGCTCCGTGCCGATGCCCAGACCCTGCAAAAGCCGGGAGGCATCGCTCTCTGCTTCCCAGCCGTCCATCTCCGCAAATTCCATTTCCAGCTCCGAGGCGCGGATACCGTCCTCGTCGGTAAAGTCCGGCTTTTCATAGATGGCGTCCTTTTCCTTCATAATATCGTAAAGCCGCTGGTTGCCCATAATTACGGTGTCCATAACCGTAAAGGCGTCATAGGCGTTCTGGTTCTGCTTCAAAACAGACACCCGCTTGCCCGCCTCAATGGCAATATCGCCGGTGGTGGATTCCAGCTCTCCGGTGAGTAACCGCAGGAAGGTGGACTTGCCTGCGCCGTTGGCGCCGATGATGCCGTAGCAGTTGCCGGGCAGAAATTGCAGGTCCACGTGCTGGAACAGCCACTGGCCGCCAAACTGCATACCCAAATTATTCACAGTAATCATATCAAAACCTCTCTCAGGCACATAAATATTCATTATAAGTATACCAGAAAACAGCGAATAATCAAGGCATAAATTTCCACGCTCACGGTTCTTGCATAAGGGATGGGCTTCCCGCCCCGGGATATTTGTGAATATTTCGAGAACTTTCCCGAAGGGGGTTGCATTTTCATAGAATTGCGGTATAATATTAGCACTCACATACTTAGAGTGCTAAAAGGAGAAATGTAATATGCGCAAGAAACAGTTTAAGGCCGAGTCCAAGCGACTGCTGGATTTGATGATCAACTCCATCTACACCCACCAGGAGATCTTCCTCCGGGAAATCATCTCCAACGCCTCTGATGCCATCGATAAGCTGGCGTATACTGCCCTGACCGACGATAAGGTAGGCATCAACCGGGAGGATTTTGCCATTACCCTGACCCGGGGCGAGGGTGTTCTCACTGTTTCCGACAACGGTATCGGTATGACCAAGGAAGAAATGGAGGAAAACCTGGGCACCATTGCTAAGTCCGGCTCTCTGGGCTTTAAGCAGGATATGGAAAAGGCAGAGGATATCGACATCATCGGTCAGTTTGGCGTGGGATTCTATGCCGCTTTTATGGTAGCGTCCTCGGTAACGGTGATTTCCAAAAAATACGGAGAGGACACCGCCTGGAAGTGGGTCTCCGATGGCGCTGATGGCTATACCATCGAGCCGGCTGAGCGGGATCACCCCGGTACGGATGTGATCATGACCCTGAAGGCTGATACCGAGGAGGAGAAATTCTCCCGTTTCTTGGAGGAATACGAGCTTCGCTCCCTGGTGAAAAAGTACTCCGACTATATCCGCTACCCGATTCGGTTGCTGGTCAGCAAATCACGGGTAAAGGAAGGCTCTGATGATGACAAGCCGGAGTATGAAAGCTACAGCGAGGTGGAGACTCTGAACTCGATGGTACCCATCTGGCAAAGAAATAAAAAGGATGTAACCGAGGAAGAGTACGAAAGCTTCTACCGGGAAAAATTCCTTGACTACGCAAAGCCTTTGCAGACCATTCATTTCAGCGCTGAGGGCACGGTTTCTTATAAGGCGCTTTTGTATATTCCGGCAAAAGCTCCCTATGATTTCTACACCAAGGACTACAGATCCGGTCTGCAGCTGTATTCCTCCGGCGTTCTGATCATGGAAAACTGCGAGGATCTGCTCCCGGAGCATTTCCGGTTTGTCCGGGGCGTGGTGGACAGTCAGGATCTGTCTTTGAATATCAGCCGGGAAATGCTGCAGCATAACCGCCAGCTGACCCTGATCGCCAAAAATATTGAAAAGAAGATCAAGTCCGCCTTGCTTGCTATGCAGGAGCAGGACCGGGAAAAGTATCTGGAGTTTTACGCCGCCTTTGCCCGGCAGCTGAAGTACGGTACGGTTGCCCAGTATGGTGCCCATAAAGACACGACTCAGGATCTGCTGCTGTTCCACAGCCATAAGCAGGATAAGCTGATCAGCCTGAAGGAATATGTGGACTTGATGGCAGAGGGTCAGGAGAAGATCTATTATATTCCCGGCGAAAACCGGCAGCGGCTGGAAAAGCTGCCCCAGGTGCAGGCACTGGCAAATAAGGGCTACGATGTACTGCTCTTTACCGACGAGGTGGACGAGTTTGTGCCCCAGACATTGATGAGCTACGCGGAAAAACCCTTCTGCAACGCAGCTACCGAGGATCTGGGACTGCAGACCGAGGAGGAAAAGAAGGCGCTGGAGGCGCAGGCGGAAAAGATGAAGGGCGTGCTGACCTTCCTGAAGGACACCCTGGGCGAGACAGTCAAAGAGGTCAAGCTAAACGGTAACCTGGGAGAAGCTCCGGTTTGCCTTACCCCTGCCTCCGGAATGAGCTTTGAAATGGAGAAATATTTCAAGCGGATGAACCCGGATGTGCCCATCCCCGAGGAGCGGATTCTGGAGCTGAATCCGGAGCACCCGGCGGTAAAGGCGCTGGAAATCGCCACAGCGCAGGACGTAGAAAAGGCAAAGGACTATGCAAAGCTCCTATACGCTCAGGCGCAGCTTTTGGCTGACCTGCCCCTTTCCGACCCGGCAGAATACACCGCCCTTGTGTGCAAGCTGATGCAATAAGAGAACCCGATCCCGGCTATTGCCAGCACCGCAGGTGCGTGGTAAATTAAAAACGGAGGCGCTTTTTAAGTGCCTCCGTTTCGCTTTTTAGTCATTATAGAACAAAAGGGAATACCAGGTGATAATATTGGTGCCGTAGTAGAAATCCAGTCCGTTTTCCTCCAAGGTGGGGATAATGTTAATGCCGTGGCTTTCCACGCAGGGGTGCATCCGCTCCGGCTTTCGGCAGGGCTCTCCATCCAAAATAGCGCAGCGGTCGCATTCGGCGCAGGCCTCGGTGGACAGTATGTAGGGGTC
Source organism: Faecousia sp. (assembly GCA_045538605.1). Lineage (GTDB taxonomy): Bacteria > Bacillota > Clostridia > Oscillospirales > Oscillospiraceae > Faecousia. The sequence goes on along the minus strand of JAZSRR010000021.1, from coordinate 9,513 downwards.
AGCGCCCATTTGCCGCAAAATGTCTGCCACCTGATTGGTAATCGCTTCGTGGTCTGCCCGGGTGGACAGGGATTCTGTGATGTCGGCAACATCGCTTACTTCCGTAATGGTGCCGATGAGCAGGCAATTTTGGTAGGCAAGGCACTTGCTTTGACAATGGCGCACTTCGCCTACACCGGGCGGACACGCCCAGCTTTTGCCGTACATAGGACACTCATTTTCGCAGATCCAGCGAATCCGGGGAGAAAACTCCAGACCGTTGGGGTCAATGGGGAGGTATACATACAGAGGAAGCGCCGCAAGGGTTTGCTCCAGCTTTTCTTTGTCGATCATGCCAGCTCCTCCAGAATGTTTCGGCAGCCCTCCTGAACATCCTCCCAGGTCTGGGTGAAATCCCCGGTGTACCAGGGGTCTGCCACATCCCGGTTAAGAAGCGGTCTGCACTTGGTCTGCCCCGGAAACATCCGGTTCAGGTAGCGCAGGTTAGAGCTGTCCATATAGTAAATGTGGTCAAAATAGTCAAGATCCGCCTGGGTGATCTGGGTTGCCCGATGACCGTCGCAGGCAATGCCGTGGCGGCTTAATTCCCGGCGGGCGGGGGGATATACCGGATTGCCCAGCTCTTCCCGGCTTACCGCCCGGGACTGAATTTCCCAGCCGGCAAGACCAGCCTTTTTCACCATATCCTTCAGCACAAATTCCCCCATGGGACTTCTGCAAATATTGCCGTGGCATACGAATAGTATTTTTATCATTGCTCAAAACTCCAAACTATGCAGCTTAATATTAAGATATGCCAAGTTTACTATAAAACATGAAACTTTTCAAGTAGTATGCTCTTCCCGCTTCGTGGCATATCTCGGCATAGTGTGGCATATCTTTACCATCAAAGGTAGTATAAAAAGTAGTAAATTCGAAAAAAGTCTCGAATTTACTACTTGATATTTTTGCTGGAATTTCAGGTTTATCTTATATTTTTGCAACTTATGTGTTCTGCTTCTGCCCAAAGGACTATTACAGCCTTTGGGCATACTACTTGCAAAATCAGGCTGTTTTGACCAGTTTGAGGCCCAAAGCCTTTTGTGAAAACTGCAACTGCATCCGTTCCAGTTCTTCCCATGCATCCTGAAGGCCCAAATGGGTATAGGTGTCCATGGTTACACTAATCTCGGAATGGCCCATTAAGTATTGCAAAGTTTTAGGGTTCATGCCGCTTTTCGCCATATTGGTGCAGTAAGTATGACGGCACACATGGGGTGTAATCTTGGGAAGCTCAACTTTATAGATTTTGTTGTACTTCTCTAGTGCATGTTGGAAGTACTTCTCCCAATGCATTGCCACCATAGGACGGCCGTCCTTGTCAAAGAACAAGAAGCCAGAATAACCGTCAATCATCGGTTCAACCGCAGGCGGCTTTCTACTTGCCAGTATCCTTTGGAAACAGGCATGTACATCGTCACCCATGGGAAGGGTTCTTGTACCCGCATTTGTTTTGGTGGATTCGATGTACTTTGTACCGTCGCCTTTTCGCTGAAGCTGATGGTCAATGCGGATGGTCTTGTTCTTCATATCCAAATCACCGATGGTCAATCCCACAAACTCGGAAATTCGCATTCCCGTATGGAACAGAATATACATCCCATCGTGATACTTACAGAAATGCTTGTCTTCCTTGACAAATGCCAAGAACTTTCGCATTTGTTCCCTGGTTACTGCTTCTCTGGTAACGGAATCATTGATAATGACCTTTGCCAGTTCAAAGTCAAAGGGGTTTTTGCGGATGTAATCATCCTCCACAGCCAAAGCAAAGGCAGGGCGAAGCACCCCACGAATACTGTGGATGGAGCTATAACTCCGCTTGTCTTCCTTTTGCAGCTTGATAAGGAACAGTTTGGCATCGGAGTGGCGAATTGCCTTAATGGGAAGATGGGCAAAAGCCTCTTTCTCCAGAATATTCACCACCGTCTTATATCCAGCTTCGGTGGTAGCTTTGACTCCAGTCTTGGTAGCAATATACCGCTTAACCAGTTCCAGAACGGTCATTTCTCTACCCTGTACATCAATGCCATCCACCATATCCTTTTGAAGCTGGCGAATCTTCTCTCGCAAGGACAGGTCATCCCGCTTGCCAGCAGGGAGCTTGTCGGTGGGTTCCAGCTTCCAGGAATACAGGAAGTGGGGTTTGTGGAGGATGTCATAATACTTGTAGATGTATCGACCAGTTTTCTTGTCCTGGCTTTCGCCATTTCTCAAAATTCTATTTTTACTGTCTCTTCGCTTTTCGCTCATACTCGATTTTCTCCTTTCAATAAGAGAACCCCGAACATGACATACAGACGGTATATCACATTGTGGGGTTCAATTCATCATGTTTTTAGATAACTGTGGCATCATTGAGGAATGCCTCAAATTTTTGCCGCTTTATCATGTGCTTTACACCGTTTTGGATGAACAGTCCCTTGTGACTATAGTCTGTAATCATACTCCGCAGCTTCTTTTCGCCTATGCCAAAATAGACGGCTGCCTCGGCTACGGTCAAGGCATATTTCTCGCAAATTCGCACATCGTTACTACATTCTTTATTGCTCACTTTCATTATTATCAGTCTCACTTTCTACAAACAGAAAAGTGGCAGCAAAGTCCAACAATAGTCGGATTTACTACCACTTATAAAGTGAGATTGCTGCCACCCCAACGGCGGCTATATCGGCACGGGCACTATGCCCGTGTGAAGCAACTAAGATGGTAAACAATCCAATTATCGTATCGACCTCCTTTACGGAAAAATTTGGCTTTAAGCCATGACCTGGGGGCAATATTATAGAGCTCCTTTTATGCTCTGTCGATGCCTCCGCAGGTTTGCATATAGTATGGTTGCAATGCCACACTCTCTGCGACGATTCTTGTTTGTAGCTCTATTGTAACGATGTCAACAAATTTTACAATAGATTTTTTGCACGAGCTCCAAAAAATTTTTCAAGCTCATACACACGAAAATTATATCTGTTCTTGTGACCAGTAATATGCCCATACCTGACACTTCAGGTAGAAAGAAGGTTATTACTTTGGCAAGAAAGACACAAAGAAAAATCACTAATAGCACTCACTACGAAGCAAGAGAGGATGGCAGAGTAGTCAGCCATACCTATCACAATACATTTACTATTGGTAGTGAGGAAGATTATGTAAAAATTTATTTCTCAGGCTTGTTCTACATGCGGGATATGCCATCGGACTGCATGCGGCTACTTATACACATGCTTCCGCATGCTCGTTATGCTGAACCGCCAGACAGCAATATGGCAGAGTACAGCTTGGCTATCATATTGTATTCAAAGTTAAAAAAGGATATAGCCAAAACGATGGGATGCAAAGAAGAAACAATTAGCAACCTACTGACAGAGCTTGTCTACGGAGGAGTTTTTATAAGAGTTGCACCATCTGTCTATCGGTTAAATCCACATTTGTTTGGCCGAGGCAGTGTTAAAGACATGGGCGAAATGAGAACCTTATATCCTGCTCCTATGCCAGAAGATACCTTTATGTCCGTATATACCAATACAAAGGCTATCAAAAAGGCAATAAAGGAGGGTAAGGTCATAAATGAAGAAAACCCCAAGACAGATACTACAAATCCAGAAAGCGGTATTACTGAATAGGACAGCAGATATACTGCTTCATCAGGTCGTTACGGTTTGCACCATGCCCCAAGGATTTTGATACCGTTGACAGCGAACTTTGCACACTCATGCCTTGAGCGCGGCACTCTTTGTACATATTGGTCGCATAGGCTTTCCGTGTCATGTGGAATGCTCCCGCCGTATAGGTGCTTGCCAGACCACAAGCGGCAAGCTGGCGGCGAAATGCTTTCTGCAAGCTCTCCGTCTGGCAGCTACATATTCTGCCCTCTGTGGAGGTCATAACGGCATTGACAGCAACTATATGCTGCTGCGGCACTTTGACTTCCCTTGTCCTTTTCCCTTTAGAATCCACTATCCTGAGAACACCGCTGGCAGCATGCCAATCCGATGCTTTGATTTTCGAGCATTCCGAAGCACGAAGGCCAGCACAATATGACAGCACCAAGGCATTCCTTAGGTTGGTGTTGGTTGTGCTGCTCAGCAAAGTTTGATAGTCGGATGCTGCCAACATCTGGGAACGAACTTTGCCGCTGCACTTGCTGGAGGATGGCACAACAACACTATGGAAATCTACCTGGCAGCTTTTGTAGCTGTCATTTACCAGCCGTTCCAGCTTCGCAAAGCGACTGCCATACTGCAATAGTGTTGCCTGTGTTGCTGTGCTACTCTTGGCTGCCAGAAAGCCTTGCACATGGTCTGTAGTGATGTGCCGCACCTCCTTGATTTGTGGATGCTCTTGCTTCATGTATTCCGAGAACCCAGCAGCCAAATCCACAAGGTTTGACCTATCCGCATAGGAGAAGATGCGGGTACCGTCCATTTCGCCTGCATGCTTCATTGAGTGCTTGTCCATGCCCTCCTTGAAATGTTGGTTGATGGCTGTTAAAAACTGATATTTAAGATTGCGAGCTATGTTATTCACCTCCTTTAGCTTAGATTATCCCCATTAACGGCACCGCTGGTGCCTTTAATGGGGACATACGACACCTGCGGGTGAAAAATTGTGGGCATCTTACCCATTTTCAGACTACTTCTTCCGTAGTTGCCACTACGGACTAAAATGGAAACCCCGCTTGCCAAAGCGATAGGTTTCATTCCCCGCAAGCGGAGAAAATGGGACAATGCCCTGTATGCCTGTGGCATACATAGTTGTTGCAGTCAAATTGCCATTTGTCTGCACTATAAGCACCCCTGACCGCCGAGCAGTTGTGGCTTGTGGATTTGCTACCTTTACTACATATTTCTCCTTTCGTGTTTTGGCGGTATATCGGTTGCACAGCACTCTCCCAAATCCCGCTAAGGATTTGGGAGGGAAGCATGAAATGCCTTTCATGCTTCGCATTGTTGTTCCAAAAAGCTGCGAACCGAGTACTCTTTTGTTCTCACCTGAAAAAATGTGCCATATAAGCACCCCTGTGTATAAATACCTTATATTATAGATGCTGGCACATTTTTTATTACTCTTTGCTTCTCGCCAGAGCGACAAGCTCTGTGCCGACTCGACAAAGACAGAATTTTGAGGTTTTTTAAGTATGTTGGATTTAGATTCAACCCAGATAATACTAATATGGAAAAGGGCAGTAAAATATCCCGCAAAATGTTAAACATTCTGCGGGATATCAGGATGAAAAGAGATATAGGCAATACTATAGTTTGATTATTTCGGTTTTTGTCGAATTTGAAATTCATGTGTGCAGAGGACACCTTGTCATTGATGCAATGACTGGCTATCATGCTGGGACATGAATACTGTCATGTAGGCACATGAAAAAGGGGGCAAGCCAAAGCGGCCTGCCCCCTTACCTTTTAATAATTCCGCCTGTTAACAATTCTTCCTTCGTAAAAAGCATTTCATGCACCAAGGAACATAATGGTGCTCATGGGTAGGTTAGCCTTTCTCGAATCGAGAAGGAATATAAGGATGATGATTTCTACCATCTCTATATTATAAACAGCACTCCGAAAAATATAACCAAATCCACAAAAAAGTTTCTCTTTCTTGATATACACCGCTGAATATGCTAAAATAACTAAAATATCTTCCGAGAGGGAGGCCCCGAAAATGACAGAAGCACAGCAGAAAGCCGCTGCCAAGCAGTTTGTGAAAGACTGGACTGGTCACGGTGACGAGAAACAGGAAACCCAGCGGTTTTGGATTGACTTGCTCCAAAATGTCTTTGGAGTGGAGCAGGCTACCAAGGCGATAGAATTTGAAGTGCGGGTAAAGCTGGACCATACCAGCTTCATTGACGGCTATATCAAGGATACCCATGTTCTTATCGAACAAAAGGGTGCCGACATTGACCTGAAGAAAGGCTACAAGCAGTCCGACGGCTCTATGCTGACTCCGTTCCAGCAGGCCCGCCGTTATGCTGGCTATCTGCCCCACAACATGAACCCCCGATGGATTGTGGTCTGCAACTTCAAGGAGTTCCATATCCATGACATGAATCGTCCTAACGATACCCCCGAAGTTATCAGGCTGGAAGAACTGGAAACCGAGTACAGCCGTCTTCAGTTCCTGGTTGATACTGGCAACGAAAGAATCCAAAAGGAAATGCAGATTTCCCTGCAGGCTGGTGAGCTCGTGGGCAAGCTCTATGATGCCCTGCTCAAGCAGTACAATTCTCCCGCCAGCGAAGCCGAGCTTAAGAGCCTGAATATGCTTTGTGTGCGGCTGGTGTTCTGTCTGTATGCTGAAGATGCTGGCATCTTTGGCAGCAAGACCATGTTCCACGACTACCTGAAAGGCTTCCAACCGAAGAATGTTCGTAAGGCACTCATTGACTTGTTCCGAGTGCTGGACACCAAGGTGGCAGACCGTGACCCTTATATGGATGATGACCTGGCTGCTTTCCCTTATGTCAACGGCGGCTTGTTTGCTGATGAAAACATCATTGTTCCCCGCTTTACCGAAGAAATTATTGACTTACTGCTGACCAATGCCAGCGAGGATTTCAACTGGTCCCAGATTTCTCCCACCATTTTCGGTGCAGTCTTTGAAAGCACCCTGAATCCCGAAACCCGCCGCAGCGGTGGTATGCACTATACCAGCATTGAGAACATCCATAAGGTCATTGACCCGCTGTTCTTCGATGCTCTGTCTGCCGAGCTTGATGCCATCGAAGCGATTGCTGTCAAGAAGACAAGGGAGAACAAGCTGGCAGACTTCCAAAAGAAACTTGCATCCCTGACCTTCCTGGACCCCGCCTGTGGCTCTGGCAACTTCCTAACGGAAACTTACCTATCCCTGCGGCGATTGGAGAACAGAGCCGTCACCCTGCGGCTGGGTGAGCAGATTGTCATGGGTGATGCTGCTGACTTCAACCCCATCCAGGTATCTATTGGACAGTTTTACGGTATCGAAATCAACGACTTTGCCGTGACCGTTGCCAAGACTGCTCTGTGGATTGCTGAAAGTCAGATGATGAAGGAAACCGAGGAAATCGTGCATATGCACCTAGATTTCCTCCCCCTGACCAGCTATGCCAACATCGTGGAGGGTAATGCTCTGCGGGTTGACTGGGAGACCGTTGTACCCAAGGATAAGCTGAACTATATTATGGGTAACCCACCGTTCGTTGGCTCCAAGTTTATGACAGCGGTTCAGCGGAGTGATATTACTCGTGTCTACGAGGGGTGCAAGAACAGCGGAATCGTCGACTATGTTTCGGGTTGGTTCTATAAAGCTGCCGAAATGCTTGCGAACACTAAGATAACGGCTGCTTTCGTGTCCACTAACTCTATAACCCAGGGTGAACAGGTTGCTGCCGTGTGGAAGCCTTTGTTTGATAGATTTGGCATCCACATTCATTTTGCACACAGAACATTCAAATGGGGCAATGAGGCGAACTCCAAGGCACTTGTTTATTGTGTCATTGTAGGCCTTGGAGCAACCAACATCGGGACAAAGACAATCTTTGAGAACGGACAGATTAAACAAGCCAAGAACATCAATGCATATCTCGTAGATGCCGATGATGTATTTGTTGAGAGCAGAACGAAGCCGCTCTGCAATGCTCCTGAAATAGGCATTGGCAACAAACCCATTGATGGTGGATACTATCTGTTCACAGAGGAAGAAATGGCGGATTTCATTACAGAAGAACCGCAATCGCAAGAATTCTTTAGACCATGGTTCGGAGCGAACGAATTTCTGTACAACAAGAAGCGGTTCTGCTTGTGGCTGGGCGAGTGTTCCCCGAAGGTGCTTCGCTCTATGCCTAATTGCCTGAAACGGGTTGAAGCTGTTAGGGATTACCGACTGGCCAGTACGAGTGCTGGAACAAGGAAACTGGCGGACCGTCCTACCCGCTTCCATGTTGAAAACTTCCCCAAAAACAACTATATTCTAATTCCAGAAGCTACCATAGCGACTAGACGGTATGTTCCTATGGGATTTCTCACTCCTGACAAGCTGTGTAGCAACCTGGTTAAAATTATCCCTGAGGGTAACATCTACCATTTTGGTGTCCTTACCTCCAATGTTCATATGGCATGGATGCGAGCAACCTGTGGCTATTATGGACCCAGCTACAGATACTCTAAGGATATTGTCTATAACAATTTCCCTTGGCCCACCCCCACCGATGCACAGAAAACCAAAATTGAGCAGACAGCACAAGCTATTCTGGATGCCAGAGCATTGTACCCCGATTGTAGCCTTGCAGACCTCTATGACGAGGTTACTATGCCCCCTGAACTCCGTAAGGCCCACCAGCAGAACGACAAGGCAGTTATGCAGGCCTATGGCTTCTGGGGTAAGCTCAACACCGAAACCGAGTGTGTCGCCGAACTCATGAAGATGTACCAGAAACTGACCAGATAAGAAGCGAGGAAGGGTTATGGATGGACAGAGCTTAATCAGCCAACACCAGGCAGAATTGACATCCTTTTATGCTCCATACTTTGACACAGATGAAGAACTAACCGCTTTTGTGTCGGATGCATTTGACTACGAAAAAGGCTGCTTGGCTAAGCGGCAGATGCTATATCAGGTTCAACGATTTGTGTCCCTGGCCAATGATATTGACAAGTTACGACCAGGTCGGGACTGCTTGAGAATGTTGTTTATAAAGATTTGCCTTGAATCGCTATGCTCGCTATCTGGCTATACCAAAAAGCAAAAGACTCTGTTCTATGATATATTCGTTGACTGCTTTAGCGAAGAAGGTAAAGTGTACATTCTTGACAATTTCACATTATCAAGTTTTGATGATGAAGTCTGCGGCCATGTATACGAAGTAAGTTATGAATTAACATTGGGTGATTTCTTTGAACTTATAAAAGTTACCAGAGATATGGTTGTCCACCAGGGTGTATATTGGGAAATGCAGTTTTTTGCCCATGACGACGATTCCACTTGGCTTGCTTCAATAGAAACAAAGGAAAAGATATTAAAATCGTATACTTTTCACAGCAAAGAGCCACATAGTGCTACATATCATTTTGAGACAACGCTGCAATACGAAAGATTTATATATTTCTTCATTGAAGCCTGTGTGTCATACATTAAACAAATTGAGCCAACAATAAGAGAAAAACAAACGGAGGATATATGAGCAAGGGGAAAATAACAAAGGTACATAACTTTACAAAATATCTATTTCAATGCCTTTTAGTGCTGATAGAATTTGGTGGAGTAAGTACTGCTTTTGTATACATTACATCCCTTATCGTTCCCTGCACCACCGTTATTGATTGCTTAGAGCGAGGAACACTCGGACTGGCATTGTATGAATTTCTGATTTTTGTTATTCTGGAAGCAATCAATGACGGGCGCAAAGATTCGCTTATTGCTTTACAGTCTGCATATTGCCAAGCTATTCTTGCTTGCGAGGAGGATGCCGAAATTCTATATACAAGGGTCAAC
>JAZSRR010000058.1:0-5719 GCA_045538605.1 Faecousia sp. | reverse complement strand
TCGTCGCCTAAGTAGCACCAGCCGACGCTGTCTTTTTGCCATTTGTTTTTTATCGGGTAGCCGTCTTTACCCACATACCGCCAGCCGGTGGCATCTTTCACCCACTTGTTCACGACCATATAGCCGTCAGACCCCACATAGCACCAGTCAATGCTGTCCTTTGCCCATCGGTTCACCGCCATATAGCCGTCCGCGCCCAAATAGCACCAGCCAACACTGTCTTTTTTCCAGCAGTCGGTTACAGGATAACCGTCTGCGCCCAGATAGCGCCAGTGGCTTCCCTGCTTGACCCACTTGTTTGTTACAATGTAGCCATCGCTGCCTACATAGTGCATTCCGCCTGTGTCGGCGACCCAACAATTGACCACCATGTAGCCGTCGGGTCCCACATACACAAGACCCTTGCTGTCCAACGCCCATTGGTTCACCGCCATATAGCCGTCCGCGCCCAAATAGCACCAGCCGACACTGTCTTTTTTCCAGCAATTGGTTACCTTGTTGCCCTGATTATCCAGATAGCACCATTTTCCGTTTTCCAGCAGCCATTTTCCCGACTGCATACTGCCTGCAGCAAAATAGCTGTAAGCAGGCTGGACGATCAAGGATGGCTTTTGATTAAATATATCCGTGCCGGCGATCCGTTTCCAAGGCTGCTTGCGCACCGCAATCAGACCTTTTCCGTCGCCGTTTCCATCGGCTATGGTTATGTAATTTTGGTCATAATGCAGCACCACGAAGGAGTGCGTTCCCTCCCGGATGTAGACGACCGCATCATTCCGCACGCCCCACTTTAGAAAATTATTGTAAGTGATTTTTCCGCTTGCCTTTATCTTCTCGTGATTGGTGTTTAGCGTTTCGTGGGGGTATACGCCATCATAAAAGCAGCCGTAAAAGGCATTGGCATAGGCAAAGCAGGAGGTGCCTGACCGGGGTTCCGGACCCCAGTACTGCAGCCTGCCGTTATTGGGCACATTCCGGGTACCCAGAGATGCATCCACCAGCTTTGTTTTATTCTTATTGGTGTAAAGACCGATGTTGCCGGCAAACATCGCATCCAGCTTGGTGGCAATGGCAGGATCGGATGAAAAATCACTGCCGGAAATATCACTGCTGTTGGTTATGATGCCGCTGCCTTCCGGTAAAGCCGCAAAAACCGGCAGAGCAAGCGCCATTAACAGGCACACCACAAGCATACCGCAAAGGCACTTTTTCACGCAAACTCCCCCCTTCTTTTTCTGTAATTCTAGCATAAAGGATGAATAATCGCAAGTAAAGTTGCGGGTTTGTAAAAAATTGGTTTCCTTTTCCGGAAAAATATAGTATAATTATTGCATACATAAAATAAGGAGGGCCTGTCCGTGCCAAACAACACCCACGACCCCAAAATCAAAGCCCATACCGAAAAATGCAAACACCGGGACCATTGGGTGGAGCATATTTTCCGAAGAATTCTCCATAACATCGAGCGGTGTATCGCTGTGATCACCTTGATCGTACTTTTGATCTCTCTTGGCTATGAGCTGTACCGGGCATTTACCGTTTCCGGTTACCTGGCCGACAGCAGTACATATCTGCACAATGTGCTGACCATTGTGGTCGGTCTGGAGTTTGTCCGTATGCTCATCGACACCACCCCCGCCAGCATTTTGGAAGTACTGACTTTGGCAATCACCCGGCACATCATCTTAAACCACGATAATGCCTGGAGCAATGTGGCCTGCGTTGCCTGTATTGCTGGGCTGTTCGCCATTCGCCGTTTCCTGATCCGCCGTACCGAGCTGAAAGAAGAAATGGTGGAGCAGGAATAACGCAAAAAACGCCTGACCGCTTGGTCAGGCGTTTTTGTTACAGATTTTCTACATAAGAAAGCATCGCGTCTTTGGGGATGACGCCGGTGTGCAATTCTTTTTTCTCCTGCAGACCCTGCAGGTTTTGAGGAACAGGGACACCGGTCAGCTGACACAGCCGGTCCATTTGGGCAAATTCATCCAAATCGCAATTTCCCTCCAAAGCGGACAGCACTGCCGCCGGGAACTTGTAGGGCGAAGCGGTGGACAGCACCACCATCGGGGCAGTATCGCCGGTGGCTTCCACATAATCCTCTGCCGCAGCCCAGCCGGCGGCGGTGTGGGTATCGCACAAATAGCGCTGCTCGTCCCAGACCTTTTTGATAATTTTCCGGGTTCTTGCATCGTCGCAGCAGGATGCCCAGAGGTGTTCATCCATAGCTGCCTTGATTTCACCGGTTACGGTGTAGAAGCCTTCCTGATTCAGCTGCTGCATCCAGGTTGCCACTTGCTCTGTATCCTGGCTGAGCATATACAAAAGCCGCTCCAAATTGGAGGAAACCAGAATGTCCATAGAAGGAGAAATGGTCTTGTGTAAGGGTCTGCGCCGGTCATAAGTGCCGGTGCGCAGGAAATCCGTCAGCACATTATTGGCATTGGAGGCGCAAATGAGCTTGCCAACCGGTAAACCCATTTCCTTGGCAAGGTAGCCTGCCAAAATATCACCGAAGTTTCCGGTGGGCACACTGAAATTCACCTTGTCGCCCATTTGAATTTGTCCTCTGCGGAGCAGGTCGGCATAGGCCTTAAAGTAGTATGTAATCTGGGGTGTCAGACGGCCAATGTTGATGGAATTGGCAGAAGACAAACATTTGCCCGGAACACCGGCTGCGAAAATGTTCTTCACGCCGGTCTGGGCATCGTCAAAATTGCCTTCTACAGCGCACACCGCCACATTACTGCCCTCCTGGGTTACCATCTGGGCTCGCTGCACCCGGGACACGCCCCCGTTGGGGTAGAACACGCAGATTCGCACACCGGGCACATCCTGAAAACCGGACAGCGCCGCCTTGCCGGTATCACCGGATGTGGCGGTGAGGATCATAATATCCTCTTTCATTCCCTTTGTAGCCTTTGCCTTGGTCAAAAGCTGCGGCAGCATACACAGTGCCACATCCTTAAAGGCAGAGGTAGGGCCCCGGAACAGCTCCAAAACCGTAAACTTTCCCGTATCCACCGTGGGGGTCAGCTCGTCGGTCTCAAACTTGCCCACATAGGCCTTTTTGACCAGTTCCTGCATATCCGGAATATCCGGCAGCATTGCGCCCAGCAGCCGGGTAGCGATTTGCAGGGTGTTCTCCTGCAAGCAGGCTTTCACATCGATTGCCGGCAGCTGCGCCGGTACATATAATCCGCCATCGGGCGCCAGACCGCTAAGCACCGCCTGGGCGCTGTCTGCCGTATGCTCCCGGGAACGGGTGGAGTGATATAACATAGATCTTCCTCTCTTTTCTTCGCCGATTGCACAAAAACCGGGGCAAAATTTGCCCTTGCCTTGTTTTTTTGGCGGTATTGCATTTTCTGTGGGTATATGATATACTGTTTCAGATAAAAAAGCAAGTGTATCCTAGGCATTTGTTTTTCGGGAGAATGCAGAAAGTAAGCGAGGAGAAAGCAATGAACATTGGTCTTTTGGGATTTGGCGTTGTGGGCAGAGGCGTGTATGACCTGACTGCTGAGCGCTCCGATATGAAAGTTACCAAGGTAGTCTGCCTGGAGGAGGTCAATCTGCCGGACGCAGAGGTTACCAAGGACTTCCAGTCTGTGCTACAGGACGATAGCATTGACACCATCATTGAAGCGATGGGCGGATTGCATCCGGCTTATGAGTTTGTCAAGGCAGCTATCGAAGCCGGCAAGAATATCGTAACCTCCAACAAAGCGCTGGTTGCCACCTTCTATGATGAATTGATTCCTCTGGCAAAAGAAAAGGGCGTGCAGTTCCGCTGCACTGCTGCCGTTGGCGGCGGTATCGGCTGGCTGTCCGAGCTGGAGCGCGCCAGAAGGATGCAAAAGCTGGAGCAGGTGGGCGGTATTATGAACGGCACCTGCAACTATATCCTCGATTCTATGACCCGGCTGGGTCTTGGCTATGAGGAGGCTCTGTCCCAGGCGCAGGCGCTGGGTTATGCCGAGGCTAACCCCACAACCGATGTGGACGGCATCGACACCTGGCATAAGCTGCTGCTTTCCTCCAACATTGCCTTTGGCATCAGCTTAGAGCCGGAAAGTGTTCCTGCTGCAGGCATCCGCCACATTACCGGCGGGGATGTGAAGAATTTCAAAGAACACGGTTATGTGTGCAAGCTGGTCTCCACCGGTTTGCAGGACGGCGGCAAGGTCTCCGCCTTCGTGCAGCCTACCCTGTTCCCTCAGGGCGAGCCGGAAGCGGCTGTGCCTGCCAACTACAATCTGATCACCTTTGTGGGCAGCGCCTCCGGCCGTATGAGCTTCTACGGTCAGGGAGCAGGCCGTTACCCCACCGCGTATAATGTGGTACAGGATTGCGCCGATGTGCTGCTGGGCAAAGGCTTCTATAGCGAATACGGCGGAAAAATTACCGCGGACAATTCCCTGACCTATCGGTATTATGTCCGGGGCGCGCAGGATGCCTGGCTGGCAGAAAATACGGTTACCACTTGGGGTAATGCGGTTTTGACCGGTCCTGTTTCTGTGGATGCTATGCATAATTGGTTAAAGAAGCATCCCGGCACTTTTATTGCCGCCCTTCCCAATGAATAAATGCCTTTGATGAAAGGATTTTGTCTATGCTGAAAGTTACAAAATTCGGCGGTTCTTCTATGGCGGACGCCGGACAGTACCGCAAAGTAAAAGATATCGTTCTGGCTGATCCGGAGCGGAAGGTCGTCATCGTGTCCGCCGCTGGCAAGCGCTACTCGGAGGACCATAAGCTGACGGATCTTCTGTACCTGTGCCACGCCCACACCAAGTACGGTGTCGCCTGCGATCCGATTTTTGATATGATCACCTCCCGGTACATTGAGATCCGGGATGAATTAAAGCTGAATGTGGATCTGGAAACAGAATTTGCCCAGCTGAAGCAGCGGCTGGATGCCAAGGAGGTTTCCGAAGATGAGCTAGCCAGCCGGGGCGAATACTACTCTGCCAAGCTGATGGCAGCGTTTCTGGACTTTGAATTCGTAGACGCCGCCGACTGGATCACCTTCCAGATGGACGGCACGGTGGATAAAGAAATTTCCTACGCCGCCCTCAAAAAGCTGGGCAAGGGCAAGGGTATCGTTATCCCCGGCTTCTACGGCGCAATGCCCGACGGTCGTATCCGCACCTTTACCCGGGGCGGCAGCGACATCACCGGCGCTTTGGCAGCGGCGGCTCTGGATGCCACCGTTTACGAAAACTGGACCGATGTATCCGGCATTTTGATGGCAGACCCCCGGATCGTGGAAAATCCCCAGGCTATCCCGGAGGTTACTTACGATGAATTGCGGGAATTAAGTTATGCCGGCGCTCAGGTGCTCCACGAAGGCACTATCCACCCGGTACGGGAAAAGGGCATTCCGGTAAACATCCGCAATACCAATGCACCCCAGGATCGGGGCACCTTCATTCAGGAGTCCTTTGACACCGAGACCGACCCCCATCGGGTGATTACCGGCATTACCGGTAAGAAAGATTTCTCTATCATCACTATGTTTAAGCGGGGCATGACCAGTCAGGTTGGCGTTTTGCGCCGGGTGCTGTCGGTGCTGGAAAAACGGGGCATTTCCGTAGATTTCGTTCCCAACGGCATTGACAATGTATCCTTGGTGGTCCGTACCGATGCCATTTCCAAGCATCTTTACAACATCATCGCCCAAATTGAGCAGGATGTGCAGCCGGACCGACTGGAG
>JAZSRR010000114.1:0-2230 GCA_045538605.1 Faecousia sp. | reverse complement strand
GGCCTTGGGTGCATACATAACCGCATCTGCGGTGGTAGGGTAGAACACGCAAGCGAAAGATAATTCGATGAGCCTATAGGCTCGGCGGGTTGTAGGCCCTAAGGGGGCCTGTGCATACCACCGGCACGGCCGGTGGTTATGCTTCGGTGCTTGCGGTAAATAATTTTGCTGTTTTTAATTTACAACGAAAAGGCAACGGCTACAGAGAGTGGGCCGGTTTTTACACGGATTTTACATAACTTGGTAGCGGATTTTACAACACAGGTGGTAAAATACAACCAGATTAATAAAATGAGGAGAATTTGCAAATGGATATTTTTAACGTACTGAGCCTGATTGGCGGACTGTGTCTGTTTTTGTTCGGTATGAACATCATGGGCGCAGCCTTGGAGCGCAGCGCCGGAAGCCGGTTGGAGGGAATGATCGGAAGGCTCACCTCCGGTAAGCTGGCGGGACTGCTTACCGGTCTTGGTGTAACGGCGGTCATTCAAAGCTCGTCAGCTACCACGGTTATGGTGGTCGGTTTCGTCAACTCCAAGCTGATGAGTTTGAAGCAGGCGATCCATGTGATCATGGGCGCCAACATCGGCACAACCGTTACCGCATGGATCTTGAGCTTAAGCGGCATTTCCGGGGACAGCCTGTTTTTGAAGCTGCTGAAGCCTACCTCCTTTACCCCGGTTTTGGCGCTGATCGGTATTATCTTGTTTATGTTTACCAAGAGCAACAAGAAAAAGGATATCGGCATGGTCCTGCTGGGCTTTGCGACCCTGATGTTCGGTATGGATGCGATGACCGATGCCGTTTCCGGTCTGCGGGATATTCCCGCGTTCCAGCAGCTGTTTTTGATGTTTACAAACCCTATTCTGGGCGTGCTGGCAGGCGCTGTGCTGACGGCGATCATCCAATCCAGCTCTGCCTCTGTGGGTATTTTGCAGGCGTTGGCAGCCACCGGCGCTGTGTCCTACGGCGCGGCAATTCCCATTATTATGGGTCAGAACATCGGTACTTGTGTAACAGCAATGATTTCCTCGGTGGGTACTACCAAAAACGCAAAGCGCGCCGCTTTCGTACATCTTTCCTTTAATGTGATCGGAACGGTAGTGTGTCTGGCGCTCTTCTGGGCAGCCAAGGCGCTGTTTGCCCCGGTGCTGCTGACAGAGGCGGCGACCTTTGCCGGTATTGCGACTGCCCACTCAATATTCAATGTGGCTTGCACGGTACTGCTGCTGCCTTTGTCCGGCGTTTTGGAGAAGCTGGCATGCAGGCTGGTACCGGATGCCAAAACCCCGGAGATCACCTCGGAGCTGGACGAGCGTCTGCTTGCCACCCCGGCAATCGCCTTGGAGTGCGCCCACAACCTGACCTTCCGCATGGCAGAGGTTGCCACCAACGCTTTAAGAAGCAGCATTGTCTGTTTGGGACAGTATAGCAAAGCAAATGCCAAAGCTGTCCGGGATGCCGAGGAGCAAACCGACCATTATGAGGACGTGATCGGCAGTTACTTGGTGAAGCTCAGCACCCAGCGGATGGGCGAGGCCGAGGGCGCTACCGCCTCTATGCTTTTGAAGGCGATCGGCGACTTTGAAAGAATTTCCGACCACGCGGTGAATATTCTGGAATCTGCCGAGGAAATGCAGGAAAAGAAAATTGTGTTCTCGGAGGATGCCAGTCGGGAGATGGATGCTCTGTGCCGGGCAACCCTGGAGATCTTGGATATCTCCTACAGCGCTTTTGTGGAAGCAGATGTGAGCCGGGCAAATCTGGTAGAGCCGCTGGAGCAGGTGATCGACCGGATGAAGGAGCTGCTCCGCAGCCGGCATATTGACCGGATGCGGCTGGGTAACTGCGGCATTGAAGCGGGTTTTGTGTGGAACGATCTGATCACCAATATGGAGCGGGTCTCCGACCACTGCTCCAATATTGCCGGCTGTGTTATGGACACTCGGGAACAGAATATGAACCTCCACGAGTCGCTGAAGGTCATCCGCAGCGACAGCCCTCTCTACCGGGAAAAGTACGCCGAGTACACCGAAAAATACCTCACCGACATTTAAGCCATCGGCATACAAAAAACGGGACAAGCATATGATATGCACCCCAAAAGTTAGACACTTTTGGGGTGCATATTTTTATGGGTAAAACGAGAAGAAAAAATAAGAGTTATAGTGCAGAATTCAAAATAAGTGTTATAATGGATATGCGAGAACACCGATTAGGTTATAGAGAA
>JAZSRR010000033.1:0-22489 GCA_045538605.1 Faecousia sp. | reverse complement strand
GCCAATTTGTCTTCCTAAGACCGCTTGGCCTCCGACTTGTCAGCGGCTGTTGGCATTTGTAGTGCTTCTTTATTTCTTCATTTCCATATAAGGCAGCTGGGTAAAGCCGTTTTTTTCATATACAGCGATGGCCCGGGCGTGTTCTTCTTCTACCTCCAGCCGGAAAATGCAGTCAGGGAATTGTTCTGTGATAAACTGAAGGACCCGGCTTCCGATACCCAGACCCCGATACGGCTCTTTCACATATAAGTCCTCGATCCAGATACAAGGCTTGCCAAATTCTGTAGAATAGCTTTTGGCGATCATAGCATAACCCTGTATTTCTCCGGCATCTTCCACAATGTAGCCCTCTGCATAGGGGTTATCCTGAATGCAACTGTCGATATCCCGCAGGAATATTTCCTCCGAGCCGTTGCTGATTACCGCCGGGGAAGCATAAAAAACCCGCATCATTTCCAACACGCAGGCTTTGTCCTGCGCGTCCATTTTCCGGATCAAACTACCCATAGACTATCCTCTCATCTGCTTTATTTCTTGCCCCGATTGTACCACATAACCGCCCAAAAATCTACCGCAGGATTGCCCAAAGCATTTTTTGCCCTGCGCCGGCTTTCGAAAGCGGAAAATGTGGGGGTTTCTGTGTGTTTTGCAAGGGAATAAAGGAGATTTTCGGTTGCTTTTTGGCTATATTGGTGGTATAATATTTAAGATAAATTATAAGCAGAGGTCTGTCCTGCGATAGGGAGATGATCGCTATGAAAAAACCGATCCTACTTTCCAGCCCCCATATGTCTCAGGAGGGGTATGAGCTGGAGTACATACACGACGCTTTCCAAAAAAACTGGATCGCGCCGTTGGGCGAAAATGTCAACGAATTTGAAAAAGCGGTAGGCCAGTATTTGGGGGCAGGACATCCGGTTGCCCTGTCTGCCGGTACGGCTGCGCTGCATCTGGCAATGATTTTGGCAGGGGTCGGACCCGGAGACCGGGTATTCTGTCAGGATCTGACCTTCTCCGCCTCTGCCAACCCTGTGAAGTATCTGGGCGCTGAGCCGGTGTTCATTGACAGTGAGTACGATAGCTGGAATATGGACCCGGTTGCTTTGGAAAAAGCTTTTGCCTTATACGGCGCGCCCAAGGCGGTGGTGGTGGTCCATTTGTACGGCAGTCCTGCCAAAATGGACGCAATTACCCGGTTGTGTCAGGCGCATAACGTGCCCCTGATCGAGGATGCGGCGGAGGCGTTGGGAAGCCAATACGCAGGCCGTAAATGCGGCACTTTCGGCACATTTGGCGTGCTGTCCTTTAACGGTAATAAGATCATCACCACTTCCGGCGGCGGTATGCTGATCTGTGAAGATCCGGCCGATGCCAAGCACGCGCTGAAGCTGGCGACCCAGGCACGGGAAGCATTTCCTTGGTACGAGCATACAGAGATTGGCTATAACTACCGTCTGAGTAATATCTGCGCCGGCATCGGACGGGGTCAGATGCAGGTCCTGCCCCTGCGTGTGCAGCAAAAGCAGGCGATTTTTGACCGCTACCGGGAGGGTTTGGCAGGCTTGCCCCTGACCCTGCAGCCGATTTTGGAGAACTGCATTTCCAACCGCTGGCTGACAGTGGCGTTGTTGGAAACCGATTGCGCTACCCAGCCGGAAGCGCTGCTGGCGGCACTCAAGGATGACAATTTAGAGGGAAGACCGCTGTGGAAGCCGATGCACGCCCAGCCGGTTTTTGCCGGGGCAAAATATGTTACCGCTGGGGATGGCTCGGTGTCGGAGGATCTGTTCGCCCGGGGCGTATGTCTGCCCAGTGATACCAAGATGACCCTGGAGGATGTGGACCGGGTCTGCGGCGTGATCAGAAAGGTATTTGCATGAATTTTTATGACCGATACATAAAGCGTTTTCTGGATATTCTGCTGTCGGGTCTGGCGCTGATCATTCTCTCGCCGGTGCTGCTGGTAACAGCCGTACTGGTGCGCTGCAAGCTGGGCAGTCCGGTGCTTTTTTGTCAGGACCGTCCCGGTAAGGATGAAAAAATATTCCGGCTCTATAAATTCCGGACCATGACCGACCGGCGGGATGCCCAGGGAAACCTGCTGCCGGACAAGGACCGGCTGACAAAATTCGGAAAGCTCCTGCGGGCGACCTCCCTGGATGAGCTGCCGGAGCTATGGAACATCCTGAAAGGAGATATGTCCATCGTTGGTCCCCGGCCGCTGCTGGTCAAGTATCTGCCTTTGTATAGCAAGCAGCAGCGCCGCCGGCATAGTGTTCGCCCGGGTCTGACCGGCTGGGCGCAGGTCCACGGCAGAAATGCTCTGTCCTGGGAGGATAAATTCCGGCACGATGTGTGGTATGTAGACCACATCAGCCTTTGGCTGGATATCAAAACAGTGTTGCTTACGGTGAAAAAAGTATTCTGCCGGGAGGGTATCTCCTCCGAGACGGCAGCAACGATGGAAGAATTTCAGGGAACGAAGGAGACGGACTATGTCTGAAACGGTGATTCTCATCGGCGGCGGCGGACATGCCAAGGTGGTCATAGAGTGTGTCCGGCAGGCCGGAGACCGGGTTGTGGGCATTCTGGATGATGCTTTGGAAGCGGGGACGACGGTGCTGGATGTGCCGGTTCTGGGAAAGATTGCCGATTATGCGGCCCATACCCAGCATAAATTTCTGATTGCCATTGGCAGCAACGCCGTGCGAAAGCGAATTG
Organism: Faecousia sp.; assembly: GCA_045538605.1. Lineage (GTDB taxonomy): Bacteria > Bacillota > Clostridia > Oscillospirales > Oscillospiraceae > Faecousia. The sequence goes on along the minus strand of JAZSRR010000033.1, from coordinate 19,768 downwards.
CCCAGCAGTTGTCGGTCAACTGGCATACGGCGATCCACCCCTCGGCGGTGGTATCCCGGTACGCCAAAATTAGCGCCGGCACGGTGATTATGCCGGGGGCGGTGGTAAACCCGGGCGCGGCGATCGGCGAGCACTGCATCGTCAATTCCGGTGCCGTCGTGGAGCACGATAATATTTTGGAGGACTTCGTGCATATTTCGCCAAAAGCTGCTTTGGGTGGTACAGTCCGGATAGGGCAGCAGACCCATATCGGCATTGGCGCCGTTGTGAAGAACGATCTTAACATTTGTGGCGGCTGCACCGTAGGCGCCGGCGCGGTGGTGGTGAAAAATATCACCCAAGCCGGAACGTATGTGGGCGTGCCTGCCAGGAGCTTGTAATGAAGATACTGATCGCAGCAAATTTTGATGTAGGCCTTTATCAGTTCCGCCGGGAGCTGATCGGGGAGCTTTTGAAGAGCCATTCGGTCGTGCTTTCTCTGCCGGACGGAGATATGGTCCGTCCATTGGAAAAAGCGGGATGTCAGTTTGTCGACACACCTCTGCAGCGCCGGGGGATCAACCCGATCACGGATATAGGTCTGTTTGTCCGGTATTGGCTTTTGCTGCGGCAGGAGAAACCGGATCTGGCGCTCACCTATACCATCAAGCCCAATATTTACGCAGGCCTTGCCTGCCGGCTGCTGGGTATTCCTTATGCCGCCAATATCACCGGACTGGGCACGGCATTTCAAAAGAAGGGCCTGCTGCGGACGATGGTGATTGGGATGTACAAGGCAGCGCTGAAAAAAGCAAAGGTGGTCTTCTTTGAGAACAGCGCCAACCGGCAGGTGTTTCTGGACGAGGGCATTGTATCCCAGGCAAAAACCTGCCTGCTCAGCGGCGCCGGTGTCAATTTAGACCATTACGCCTACACCCCTTACCCACAGGAGGAAACCACCCGGTTTCTGTTTATGGGCCGGGTCATGCAGGAAAAGGGCGTGGAGGAGCTGTTTGCCGCTATGGAGCGGCTGCGGGTAGAGGGAGAAAGCTGCACCTTAGATGTTTTGGGCGGCTATGAAGAGAATTATGAAGCGGTCATCCGGCATTATGCGGACCAGGGCTGGCTGCGTTACCACGGATATGTAACCGATGTCCGACCCTTTATTGAAAAGTGCCACTGCTTTGTGCTGCCCAGCTATCACGAGGGGATGGCAAACACCAATTTAGAGTGCGCCGCTATGGGTAGGCCACTGATCACCAGCAATATTCCCGGCTGCCGGGAGGCGGTTGTGGAGGGCGTGTCCGGCTTTTTGTGCCAGGCGCAAAACGCCGATAGCCTGTACGAAACAATGAAACACTTACTGTCCTTGCCCAAGGAAACCCGCGCCCAAATGGGCAAAGCCGGCAGAGCGCACATGGAAGCGGTTTTTGATAAACGCAGGGTGGTGGAAATGACCATCGCCGCAATAGAGAGCAAATAATCGTATGGAGAAGCTATGGTTTTATTAATTCGGGACAACGAGTGCTTTGAGCCGCGGGTAAAGAATTACCTGCAATATTACCAAAAGCATAATATTGCCTATCATGTCATTGGCTGGAATCGGGATGGCAGCGCCAATCCGGACCCCAAGGCGACCTATTATCAAAAGCCTGCTCAGTACGGCAAGATGATGGGAAATTTTGGCAAAAAGGTTCTGTGGATGCTATATGTGATGAAGCAGATTTTTCATCACAGAAAAACGGTCAATGTGGTGCATGCCTGCGATTATGATGTAGCGATCCCGGCAATGCTTATGTGCAAGCTATTGGGGAAAAAGCTGATTTTTGACGTGTTTGATTGGCAAGAGAATCCTAGCGGAAAATTCGGTATTCTTGCGGTGATCGATTGGTTGGAAAACTGGGTTTACCGGCATGCAGACTACGTGATACTTTGTGATGAAGAACGGAAAAAGCAAGCAAAGGTAGATCGGGAGACGGTTCATGTCCTTCCGAACATCCCCAATTTCCAAGTTTCCTTTGATAAAGATTTGTCGCAAAAGCTTTTGCAGCAGCGAAAGAGCTACCGATTAACGCTAAGCTATGTCGGTGCTCTGGATGCAAATCGAGGATTGGAAAATTTACTGGAATGCACAGCGGGGCAACCGGATGTGCTGTTAAATATTGCAGGCTTCGGTATGCATGAGGCGCTGGTGGAGGAATATGCCCGGGAGTATCCCAATGTTTGTTGGTGGGGACGGGTAGAATATGACCGGGGGCAGACGATTATGAAGGAATCGGATGCCATTGTAGCGATGTACTATTTAACCAACCCGGTACATAAATACGCCGCGCCCAATAAATATTTTGAAAGCTTGATATTGGGCATTCCGCTCATTACAACGGAAAACACTGCCGTTGGCAGCAAGGTGAGCCGCTTCCAAACGGGCTTTGCCATTGGACAGTCGCAAGAAGCATTCGATGCGCTTCTAACGGACGCAGCAGTGAAGGAAAAATTAAATACGATGGCAAAAAACTGTCAAAGCGTGTGGGAAAACCACTATGCTTCCTACTACGATAACTTTATGAAGCAACACTATATGGAAATGATCGGCTGATAAGCCGGACAAAGCAGGAGATATATTTATGGATGCACAAAAACCGCTGCTGGGTATCTTTACTCCCACCTATAACCGTGCCCATACCCTTACTCGGTGCTATGAAAGTTTGCTTGCCCAAACCAGCAAAAATTTTCAGTGGTATATTGTGGATGACGGCTCAACGGATGACACGCGGCAGCTTGTGGATAGCTGGAAAGAACAGGGGTTTTCTATTACATATCTGCATAAAGAAAACGGAGGACTGCACACCGGCTACAATCATGCCATTGCCAATATGGACAATCCGCTTTGCTTGTGCTTGGATTCCGATGATTGGTTGCCTCCGGATGCGGTGGAAATCGTGGAGCGTCTATGGAATGGAATAAAGGATTTGGGTTATGTGGGCATTATGGGACTGGATTGCTTAGCGGACGGCTCTGTGGTGGGAGCCCGCTTTCCTGAGGATGTGAGGGAAATGTACCTATATGAAAAGCTGGTGCGCTACCAAATCCCTGGAGACAAGAAGATGGCTTACAGAACTGATATTCTCAAACAGCTGGCTCCTATGCCGGTGTATCCGGGAGAAAAGAACTTTAATCCTTCCTACCTGATGTATCAGGCAGACCGATTTGGAAAGCTGTATGTTACCAACGAATGTCTGTGTATTGTGGAGTATCAGCCGGACGGAATGAGCAGTGCTATGCTCAGGCAGTATAAAAACAGTCCCAACAGTTTTGCGGCGATCCGGCGGCAGTATTTAAGTTTTCCAGGCACGACGCTGAGCTTTCGTCTACGCCATAGCATCCATCTGACATCCAGCTGTATTTTAGCAGGAAGGCCGCTGACGGCATTTCGGGGTGTACCAAACCCGTGGTTGTCGTTGCTGGCATTTCCTCTTGGGGCGGCGTTGGCCCTGTATATTCGTTTTCGCGCATAATGGCAAAAGGAGAAATTGATTATGATCCCGAAGATCATTCATTATTGCTGGTTTGGCGGCAAGGAACTGCCGGAGCTGGCAAAAAAGTGCATTGCCAGCTGGAAAAAGTACTGTCCCGACTACAAAATCATCCGCTGGGATGAAAGCAATTTTGATTTGGATCAAACTCCCTATGCCCGCTGGTGCTATGATAACGGCAAATGGGCGTTTTTAAGCGACTATGTCCGGCTGGCGGTGGTGGCAGAGTACGGTGGTATATATTTTGACACCGATATAGAACTGATTAAAAATCCGGATTTTCTTTTGGGATACGAGGCGTTTTACGGCTTTGAAAACCAAAAAAATATAAACACAGGGCAGGGTTTTGGCGCGATACCCAATCACCCTACCGTGGAAGCGATGCTCCAGCAATATTTACGATTAAAACCCGACGAAAATGGCGCATTTTTCTTGCAGGCGTGCCCTGCGCTGAATACGGCTGCGCTGCTGCCGTTGGGATTGCAGCTGAACGGCCGTCGGCAAAATGTGGCAGGCGCGGAGATTTTGCCGTCTGACTTCCTTAACCCCTATGACAGCGCTACCGGACGGCTTTTGAAAACAGAAAATACGGTAAGCATCCACTGGTACTCCCAATCCTGGCTCAGTAAGGGTATGCAGCTGCGCAGCAAGCTTACAAGACCCTTCCACCGGATCTTTGGTGTGGATTGCTTCCGGTGGCTAAAGAGGAAATAAACCATGCTGACTGTATTTACACCCACTTATAACCGGGCGGATAAGCTGCCCCGATTGTACGAAAGCTTATGCCGTCAGAGCTGCTATGATTTTGAATGGCTCATTATTGACGACGGTTCTTCCGACGATACACCGGAAAAGGTGCAGGCGTTCCTGCCGGAGACGCGCTTTTCTGTGCGATACATCCGGAAGGAAAACGGTGGAAAGCACACCGCCTATAACCTGGCGTTGGAGCAAGCCCACGGCGAGTGGTTTTTGTGCGTAGACTCGGATGATTACTTGGCAGACGGTGCGATTGAAAAGCTGCTTAGCAAGCTGCAGAATGATCTGAACGGACTGATCGCCTATAAAGAAGATGTGGGCGGCAGACTTTTGAGCGGACAGTTCCCCACCGGATTGGAACGGGAAAAGATGCACCGCCTTAGTCTTGTCCACGGTTGCAGCGGTGAGTTTACGATGGTATTTTCCACCGCCTTTGTCCGAAAATTTCCTTTCCCTGTATTTCCCGGGGAGCGGTTTGTAACCGAGTGCGTGGTATATGACCGGATGGACTGCTTCACGGAATTGGCGCTTTTTCCGGAGGTGATCACCGTCTGCGAATATCAGGAAGACGGCTATTCCCGGAACGCCAACGCGGTTATGAAGAAAAATCCCAGCGGCTACTGTCTGTATTTTCTGCAGCGGATCGATCTGCAGGTTCGGCTGCTTCCCAGAATTGCACATGCAGGAAAATACTGGTGCTTCCGATGGATCAGCGGTAACCGGATGTTAAAATATGAAGGAAAACACAAGCTGCTGGTGGCACTTTCCGTAGTCCCCGGCATCTTGTTTCGGGTGTATTACAAGCTGCTTCGTGGCATCTGATCCACCCATAGACGGTTTTGTGCCAAATTTTCGTACTTAGGAGACAAAATGCAAACGATTATCTTTACCGGCGGGATGGTCCTTTTGTGGCTTAGTAACCTGCTCAACGGTACCGGCCTGGGCGCTGCGTACCACTCAGTAGAATATACCCGGCTGGCGGTTATGGCGGCGGTGTTTCTGTTGCTGTTCGACCGCATTTTTCGGCAAAAGGTTTGGTATGCCTCCAAGCGGTATTTCTATACACTTATTTTTACGGCAGCATTATTTATACTGGTGCCCCAGTTCAAAGGATACGGATGGATCGGTTTTGACTACCTGTGGGTGTTTTTGATAACCTTCCTTCTTGCCCAGACCCGCCCGGACCGGAAGACCTTGTATTGGGTGGGCACAGCCTATGCGGCGCTGGGCTTGGCAATTCTGTTTATCTTCAACTATATGGATGCCTTGGACGGTTGGAACCCCAATTCTATTGCTATGATTGGACTGTTTAGCTATCTGGTATTTATGATCCCTTACTACGGTGTCCGGGACTGGCAAAGTGTTGTGATGTTGACGCTGGTAGGCGCAGCCTATGTGGCGCTGATCTGGCCTACGGATTCCAGATCCTGCTGTATTGCAGTAGTACTGGCGCTGCTTCTGACCTTCCGGGTGGTTCCGGCAGAAGGACTTTTGGGCTCCCGAAAAAAGCTTTTTGCGGCTTTGCAGGTTCCTTTGGTGGTGGCGTTGCTTGGATGTGTCATTGCCCTTACGGCAGATTTGGAAATACTGAATAACTGGAGTCTGGAGAACATGGGAAAGACTTTCTTCAGCGGACGGGATCAGATCTGGCTAGATACATTTTGCGGTATGGGAAACAACCTGCTGTTTGGCAGCGGATATATTAGCAATGGACTGTATCACAACAGCGCCGTGGCGTGCTTGGCTGCCTTTGGCGTGGTGGGATATATCTTTTGGATTTTGCTATTCCATGTGATTTTAAGTGATGCCCTTCCGTTCCGCGAGGATGTGTGTGTGATGGGCGCTATGACCGCATTTTTCGTTATCTTCTGGCAGCAATCTTTGGAGCTGGGTTTGTTCGCGGCAAGTCCCAACCTGATCCCGTATGTTGTGTTGGGCGTGATGCTGGGAAGAGCCGGGGCGTTGAAGGAGCAAGTATGTCAAAAGTAAGTGTGATCGTACCGGTGTACAACGGGCAGCGTTACCTGGAAAAATGCATAACATCGATTTTGAATCAGACCTATTCCCAAATGGAGCTGATCTTGGTTGTCGATGGATCGACAGATAACACAGCTGCTATCTGTGATGCTTGGGCGGAAAAGGATGCCCGCGTGAAGGTGATTCACCAGCAGAACAAAGGTGTCTCCGCTGCGCGAAATGCAGGTCTGGATGCCGCTACCGGTGATTATATTGGTTTTGTAGATGCCGACGATACGATCGCGCTGGAAGCCTATGAAACAGCCGTGAACCAGCTTGCCGGACACGATATGGTTATGTGGGATGCGGTAACACTGTGGGATGATGGCCGGACAGAACCGGATACGATTCCGCTATTGACAGGGGATTGTACCATCACGGCGCAGGACTGGACTCCGGAGCTGCTGAGATGGATGGCAGGAACTGTCTGGCGTTGCTTATACACTGCCTCTTGTATTGCTGATGTCCGTTTTCCTGAAGGCATCAAATTCTCGGAAGACAGACTGTTTAACTTATATGCTATGGGCAGGGCACAACACCTGCGGTATCTGAAAAAGCCGTTTTACAACCGACTGATGCATACGGAAAGCGCGGTACATCGCTATCACGAGGACTATTTTGAAGCGTTTAAGCTGGCGCACCAAGCAACGGTAGAAGCATTGTCGACAGAATGGGAAGCAAAGCCGGAGTATGTGCAGGTATATCACCGGCAGCTGATCGGCGGCGCACTTGGGGCGATCAACAATTATTTTTACAAGACCTCACCGCTGACTGTAACCCAAAAGTGGAACAAGGTATGCGCCCTCTGCCGGGACGAATATTTGCAGCAGGTCGTATCCCAGACGAAGAATATCGGCTTACGGGAAGCGCTTGTCAAATACAAGCTGGTGCCTGCGCTGTGTCTGCTGGCGTGGCTTGCCAACAAAAAACACGGGAGATAACCAAATACAGACCGGCTCCATTATGTCAGCTGGTTTAACGAGGGGAAGTAAATGCCAAAAATCAGTGTTATTATGCCGGCGTATAACGCCGAAAAGTACATAGCCGAGGCAATCGACAGCATCCTAAATCAGACATTTGGGGATTTTGAGTTCATTATCCTGAACGATTGCTCTACAGACCGCACCGAAGAAATTATTCGCTCCTATACCGATCCCAGAATCGTTTCTCTGAAGAACGAACAGAATATGGGCGTGGCGGCTACCCTGAACAAGGGGCTTTCCGTTGCCAAGGGTGAATACATCGCCCGAATGGATGCCGACGATATCTCCCTACCGGAACGGTTTGCCAAACAGGTGGCTTTTTTGGATAAGAACCCTGCTGTTGCGGTTTTGGGCACCAATGTGGAACGCTTTGATGAGAGTGGTTCACTTGGTACTTCTCAACTGGCAACAGACCCTAAGCAGATGCACATAGATATGTTTTTCTTCTGTGGCATAGCTCACCCCAGCGTGATGATGCGTGCTTCTGCGGTTCGTAAATTGGATGGCTATGACCTGGCGTTTGAAGGATTGGAGGACTACGAACTGTGGTGTCGTGTGGCGCGGCAGCACCAAATAACGACGCTGCCGGAAGTGCTGCTTCGTTATCGTATCCACAGTGCGCAAGTAACAAAAAGACCGTCAGAGGCGTATTTTGCACGCCTACGCAGATTGAAGGAAAAGCAGCTGCAATGGCTGAATTTACCCATCCAGGGTGCAAAGGCGGAGTGCTATATTGCCTTTTGCCGTAGTGAACAGGTGGATTTTTGGCTTTTGACAGAGTTTTTCCGTGATGTGATAAAGACCGATTCTGACTACGACCCAAAGCTATTAAAACGCAATATACAATGGATACTTACGGGATCGGCGGCAAAACTACCTTTCCAACAGCAGCTTCAAGTGGGAAAAACCCGGTTGATTACGCCTTTGGCGGTGGCAGTGCATCAAGGGAAGATTGCAATAAAGCGTTTGTTAAAGAGATAGAAACGGTATCCGGTATAATGTTATATAGGGATGCTAGTCACGCGTACCCATTTTCTCTGAAATATCATTTTAAAAGATTTAAGACTTGGATGGTACATTATGCAACAAGCAAAAACTATAGCAACCATCACTTTTCACCGATCTGACAACTTTGGTTCTGTACTTCAATGTTATGCCCTCGGGGAAAAGTTGCACCAACTGGGATATGATCAATTTGTGATCGATTATCGAAAAAAAGAGGTAGCAGAGCACTATCAGATATTACGGAAACCTGCCACACGATATCTTCTTCTCACAGACTGCTATAATCTGCTGCATTACCGTTCTTTAAAAAAGCGACAACAAAGGTTTGAGGATTTCCGTCAGCATTATCTGCGTCTAAGTCGTTCATATACAAACAAGGAAGCTTTGGTAGAGAACCCACCTTACGCAGATGTCTACATTACCGGAAGCGACCAAGTGTGGAATACCGATATCATTGATTTTGACGATAGCTATTTGCTTGACTTTGTCCAAGCAGGACGCAAGATTGCATATGCAGCAAGTGGTATAGTGGGATTACCAAAAGAAAAACATGCATATTTGAAACAACGCATTACAAGCTTCGATGCCATAAGTTTAAGAGAGAAAAAAGCGGCTGTTGCCTTGGATCAAAAACAGGTTGTTGTCGACCCCGTATTGCTACTGACAAGAAAGGATTGGGAATCCTTGTGTGTCAGCAACGAGCAAAAGCGGAAGTATATGCTTTGCTATTTTGCCGGCGGTGTTTCGGCAGAATTTGAAAAGTTTACAAAGGACAAGGCTGCAGAGTTGGGACTTCAGCGAATAATTTTATGTCCAGAATGGAGAAATATTTTCCGTAAAGGTATTTATGCTTACGATGCCGGTCCGCGTGAATTTGTGTCCTTGATTCGGGGTGCAACATTGATCTGCACAAACTCATTTCACGGGACAGCCTTTTCCATTCTGTTTAACAAGCCTTTCCTTGTAGGACAACACAGACCTTTTACGGATGACCGAATAGCAACGCTGTTAAATGAAAGCGGCCTAACCAGCCGTGAAATTTCCCCATCAGACCCAATTCTTCCGAAAGACATCTTGGACATAGATTTTTCCAGAGCTAACGTCTTGCTAGAAAAGCAGCGCCATATATCTGAAAAATGGTTAGAAGAATCGATTGAAGGAGAAACAAAATGCTGCCATTAGTAAGCATTGTTGTACCTGTTTATCGGGTGGAGGACTACCTGGACCTGTGTGTACAAAGCTTATTTCGCCAAACCTATCCCCAGATTGAAATTTTGCTGGTAGACGACGGAAGTCCTGACAGTTGCCCTGAAATGTGCGATGACTACAAAATTAAAAATAGCAAAGTTCGTGTCATACACAAACAGAACGGAGGCTTGTCTTCTGCTCGAAATGCAGGCATTGAAGCAGCAAGAGGAGAGTACATTACTTTCGTGGATGCTGATGATATTTTAGCCCCGGCAGCCGTAGAGGAAATGGTGCGTCTTGCCCTGTCTGAACAGGCAGATATTGTTAAGATCTGTTTGGAAAGGAAAAAGCCAGGGCAGCCATTAATCCCAAAGATAGGAAGCTATGAGACGATCAGTGGCGCCGAGGCATTAAACCGCATATACACGAGCAAGCCGCAAATCATTTCTGCCTGCGGAAAATTATTCAAGGCGAATCTCTTTCAAAACATCCAATTTCCGGTGGGAAGATACTATGAAGATGAGTTTACTACGCCTAAGCTGTATCATTTAGCAGAAAGGGTTGTATTGAGTGAGAGTGTACTGTATTTCTATATGCAGTGGGATAGCGAAAGCATTATGCGTACGCCGCTAACCGAAAAGAAAATTAGAGATTCTTTGTTCGTTACACAAGAAAGGATCGAATTTTTCCAAAGGATCAATCGAGCCTCATTGGTTAGAAAAGCGATCGCAGACCACTATATAAAATTGCAGAAACTTAAAAAAGAAACCGGTACAGTTCCTGAACTGGCACATGTCCATCAATCTCTCATAAGGGAAAAGCGAGCCTTTGCCCGGTTACATCCTCTTACAGCTGCGTCGGTTTGTTGTAAGCAAGAGCTGTATTACTTTGTTAGAAGACTATCAGGAAAAACATAAAGGAGCTAACCAACTGTGGAACAACAATTTACAACTGTAATTCAACCAAAACAGAAGCTGCTGGACCTGAAGCTGGGCGAGCTTTGGCGGTATCGGGATCTGATTATGCTGTTTGTGCGCAGAACCTTTGTGGCACAGTATAAGCAGACGATCCTGGGTCCTGCCTGGGCAGTGATCCAGCCGCTGTTCACCACCGTAATATTCACGGTGATCTTCGGCAATATGGCAGGTCTGGCTCCGTCAGGAGTTCCTACCTTCCTGTTCTACCTGTGCGGCAGCGTGGCGTGGACCTATTTTTCCGGCTCACTCACCGCCACCGCGTCTACCTTCACTGCCAATGCCGGTGTCATGGGCAAGGTGTATTTTCCCCGACTGGTAATGCCGGTATCGACGGTGATCGCCCATCTGATCTCCTTTGGCATTCAGTTTGTGTTCTTTCTGGCCTTCTTGGTTTACTATTTGGCAACCGGCTCCGGCGTTGCGCCCAATGGGTATATGCTTCTGACGCCGCTGCTGATTGTGCAAATGGCTTGCCTGGGTCTTGGCTTCGGCATCATCATTTCTGCCTTGACCACCAAATACCGGGACCTGGTTATGCTGGTATCCTTTGGTGTGCAAATTTGGATGTACCTGACCCCGGTAGCCTACGATATATCCATCATCCCTGAAAAACTGATGGGACTGTATATGCTCAATCCTATGACCCCGGTGATCAACACCCTGCGCTATGCCTTCTTGGGCGTGGGCAGCTTTGAGCTGGGCTACTACCTGATCAGCTGGGTTGTTACAGCGATTGTCCTGTTCTTAGGTGTCATTTTGTTCAACCGGGTAGAGAAGACCTTTATGGATACGGTTTAAGGAGAAAACAAATGAGTGAAACGATCATTAAAATTGAACATGTATCCAAGGAGTACCGTCTGGGCGCCATCGGCGGCGGCACGCTGCGGGGCGACCTGCAGAGTTTGATGGCACGCATCCGGGGCAAAGAAGATCCCAATGCCCGGATCGGTCAGGATGTGTACACCAAGAACCAGCGGTTTCTGGCGCTGGATGATGTAAGCTTTTCTATCCAAAAAGGCGAGCGCGTGGGCATTATCGGCCACAACGGCGCAGGCAAATCCACGCTGCTGAAGCTGCTGTCCCGGGTTACAGCGCCTACCAAGGGTACGATTTCCTATAATGGTCGCATCGCCTCAATGCTGGAGGTGGGCACCGGTTTCCACCCGGAGCTGACCGGACGGGAGAACATTTACCTTAACGGCGCGATTTTGGGTATGACCAAGGCGGAGATCGCCGAAAAATTCGATGATATCGTCGCCTTTGCGGAAATGGAAAAATTCGTGGACACACCGGTTAAGCGGTACTCCTCCGGTATGTATGTAAAGCTGGCCTTCGCCGTGGCAGCGCACTTGGATTCGGACATCCTGGTTATGGACGAGGTGCTGGCTGTCGGCGATATGAAGTTCCAGCAAAAATGCCTGGGCAAGATGGACGATGTATCCAAAAGCGAGGGCAAGACCGTTCTGTATGTTTCCCACAATATGAACACCATCCGCCAGCTTTGCACCCGCTGTATTGTGCTGGATCACGGCAAGGTCATCTTCGACGGCGATGTGGAAGCGGCAATCGGGATATATATGAGCGTCAATGAAGATCTGAAGCTTACTTACGATTACCGAAACTACAAGCGCTCAGTCAACGAAACCCGGAAGCTACAGATGTTAAGCTGTGATATCGTTGAGCGGGACGGCCCACAGGTTGCAGTAGGCGATACCTTAGATCTTGTATTTCATTGCCGCGCCAATGCCGATGCAAAAGATATAGGTCTGCGTTTTGAAATACTCTATCAAGACGATACCCTTGCAGGAACGGTCTTTTCTGACTGTATGATTTCCGGTAAAAAAGAGGATGTTTTCGATATTTCTGTTTCCTTAGGTACGAAAAACCTGGCCCCCGGAAAATACAGTGTTGCCGCACTATTTTATGAACAAGACGCCCGCGGAAACCAAATTGGTGTTGACCGGGTTTATCCCGCTTTCCAATTTGAGGCCTTCTATGACGATGCGGAACATTTGGTATGGCATCACCAGTGGTGGGGACATGTTCGTTTTGATGATATGATTGTGAAGAATATAAAGCGCACCTAATGCAAATTTACGAGAGGAAGAGTTTATGAGAATAACTGTATTCACGCCTACATACAACAGAGGCTATCGTATAGGCGATCTTTATCAATCCCTCAAACAGCAAACTTTTCATGATTTCGAATGGATTGTTGTGGATGATGGCTCTACCGATCATACAGAAGAACTGTTCAACCGGTTTTTATCTGAGGATTGCTTTTTCCCAATCCGGTATATGAAGCAAAAAAACGGTGGAAAGCATCGGGCAATCAACCGGGGTGTTTCTATGGCGCAGGGTGAGCTGTTTTATATCGTGGATTCGGATGACTACCTTCCGGATCGCGCTTTGGAAATCATCGATTCTATGGAGAAGACGATCCCCGAAAATGAAAAATCCGGCTTTGCTGGTGTGTGTGGTCAAAAGGGATATAGCGAGGAAGCACCCATTGGAAAATCCTTTGATGGTGATATTTTGGATATCACGACCTTGCAACGCCCGAAGTATCATGTAGTTGGAGATAAAGCAGAGGTGATATATACGCACCTTCTGCGCAATTACCCTTTTCCCGAATTTGAGGGAGAAAATTTTGTTACAGAATGTGTGGTCTGGGATAAAGTTGCAGCGAATAACTATAAATTCCGGTTCTTTAATCAAATTGTTATGATTTGCGAATACCTACCCGATGGACTGTCTGCGCAAGGAAATTCTTTGTTTGAGAAAAATCCAACGGGTTGGGGACTGTACATTTATCAATGCGGTCTTTTTGGAAAAACTACAGGGATTGCAAAGTGGAATGAATACCTGAATTACTTTTATGTCATGCGTAATACGCTGACATTCAAGCAAATTGCCGCCAATTTGCACATAAATCCGATGGTGCTTTGGTTTCGACTAAACGGAATGCGCCTGTTCTATAAACTCTACCGTTAAGGAGATTGTATATGATACCCAAGGTTATACATTATTGCTGGTTTGGCGGAAATCCCTTGCCGAAGCTGGCGAAAAAATGTATCAAGAGCTGGAAAAAATATTGCCCGGATTATGAAATCATCCGCTGGGATGAAAGCAATTTCGATGTTTCCGCCGCCCCGCTGTACGTCCGGCAGGCATACGAAGCCAAAAAATGGGCGTTTGTTACAGACTATGTGCGACTGTATGCTATGACCACCTACGGCGGTATCTATATGGACACCGATGTGGAAGTTATAAAACCGTTAGATGGTTTTCTGCGCCATCAGGCGTTTTCCGGCTTTCAAAGCCCAAAGGAAATACCGACAGGAATTATGGCCTCGGAGAAGGATTTTCCACTATTTGAGGAGTTTTTAAAATACTACGATACCGCCAGTTTCTACAACGAAGACGGAAGCCTGAACATGATAACCAATGTGGTAATTATGACGGATATTTGCCTGCAACGCGGTCTGCTACAAAACGGACAATACCAGAAAATTGATGGTTTTGAACTTTATCCTTCTGAGTATTTCTGCGCCAAGAATTTCTACACTGGAATTCAAAAGATTACCCCCAATACATATTCCATCCACCATTTTGATTCATCTTGGTTTAATAAAGATCAGAAGGCAAACAAAAGAAAACGGTGGAGAGAGAAATTTGTTGAAGCAATTATTTATAATATCCGATATGCGCCGAATCGTATTTTGATAATGGTTCTGGGCGCTGATCGTTATGAGAGGCTTAAGCAGCGCCTAAAGAAGAATAATGTATGATGAATAGAATTAATCGTTGTAAAAATATGATGCACGCGTATCTTATATTGGTTCATAATAATTTCTATAATCTGGAAAAGTTGCTTCGGCTATTGGATGACGAGAGAAATGATATTTACATCCATGTCGATAAGAAGGTCAAGAACTTTCGCTTTGATTACTTCGAGCAATTATGTATGGCATCGACTGTTCACTACACGCGGCGAATCAATGTTCGCTGGGGGCACCAAAGCTTGGTCCTGGCGGAGCTGGCGCTTTTTGATGCGGCTTACAAAAACGGTCCGTATCACTATTATCACCTGATTTCCGGAGCAGATCTTCCTTTAAAGAGCCAAACAGAAATCCATAATTTCTTTGCCGACAAGACAGAGACCTATCTTCACGGAGATCCCCTCGTAACGGAAAGGGCACGGCGGCGGATGTCCATATATCACCTGATCATTCAGCCGAAAAACCGCTTTGAAGAGTCAGTTAGAGATTGGCTCAATCATAAACAGCAGCTTCTACATATCGACCGTTTGCGAAACTGTAAAATGACCATCTTAAAAGGTTCGGAGTGGGGCAGTCTTACTCACGATGCCGTAAGTATTTTAATAAAGCAACGCAGGAGCATAATCAAATTCACAAAATTCTCTTTGTGTTCAGATGAAATGTATAAGCCAACCTTCATCTCTCATTTTGGCGGCAAATTGAGTGCTAATAGTCAACGTTTTATACTTTGGAACAATGCTGATTGCGATCACCCTTATACCTTTACGAAAAGCGACTTTGATGCGCTTATTCAATCGGAGCGGTTATTCGCCCGAAAGTTTGATGAGAAAGTGGACAAACAGATTATCGATATGATTTTTCAGCATATTATGCAAAAACAGCAATCAGAAAGAAGTTTATGAGATTTTAGGAAAAAGGGGAGGCAGCGCGATGGTAAGTATCATCGTTCCTGTTTATCAGGTGGAAAAATACCTGCAGCGGTGCGTGGATAGTATTCTTTGCCAAAGTTATAGGGATATCCAGGTGATTCTGGTGGATGACGGCTCAAAGGATACCAGCGGTAAGATCTGCGACCAGTATGCCGCGCGGGATACAAGAGTACAAGTTATCCATAAGACAAATGGCGGTCTCTCTGATGCCCGCAATGCGGGTCTGGATGTTTTTATAGGGCAATATGTTATGTTTGTTGACGGGGATGACTGTATACATCCGCAAACGGTTCAGCTGCTTCTGGACGGAATAGAGCAGTATGACGCAGACATTGCTTGTTGCAATATTGATCATTTTACCGAAAAACCGAAGGCTGAAACACCCCGCGGACAATTCTATTTGGTAGATATTTGGCAACAGATGTGTGATACACCGGAATTTTCCGTATGCAACCGCCTGTTTCGGCGAGAGCTGTTTTCTCAGGTTCGTTTTCCTGTCGGGCGTCTGTTTGAGGATCAGTTTGTGATATTAAAACTGTTAGGCGGCAGAAAGGTTGTGTGTACTGACGATCGGTTGTACTTTTATTTTCAGCGGTTTGACGGACTCAGTAAGCAGCGAATCTATCCGGAGACCTATGACCTTCTGGATGCTTCTTTGGCGCTACTCCGGGACATCCCACGGAACCAGAAGGCCTGCCGCAGAGCCTTTACCGCGATTACTGTGGAGCGAATCGGTTTGTTGCTTGGAAATGTGTTTTATCAGGACGGTCAGTACCGAAACTGTAAGATCGATACAGTGGTGCAGTGGGTGCGTACATATTTGCCGGAGTTGGCGGCTGATGCCTCTTTCTGGAATGGCTGGATGCTAAGACAAGTGGCGAAGGGCAAAGGCAAAGTCTTTCATTTGCTGGTAAAAACATATTTAAAGCCGACTGGCGCAGTGAAAAATAAGATAAAGAGGGTACTGAAAATTGGATAAGTTGATTAGTATTGCTTTGCCGGTATACAACGCAAAGGATTATATTGCAGAATGTCTGGATAGTTTGTTGGCGCAAACTTACCAGAATTTTGAGATCATTCTTATTGATGACTGCAGTACCGACGGTACGGCAGATGTTGTGGCGGGCTATACCGACAGTCGAATTCATTATTTCAAAAACGAAAAGAATTCCGGTATTGTATATTCGTTGAATAAAGCCTATGCACTTAGCAGGGGCGCATATATTGCCCGGATGGATGCCGATGATATCTGTATGCCGGAACGATTGGAAAAACAGATAAACTTTTTAGAGCAACATAAAGATATCAGCCTTGTGTCTGTGTGGTTTCGGACCTTTGATGGCGCAAGTGGGATTTGCCGATACGCAACAGACCCGGAAGAGATTAAAAGCAGACTGCTGTTTTCATTGCAACTATTGCATCCCGGTTGGATGTTCCGGCGGGAATTGGTGCAAGAACACAAGCTTCAGTACAGAGAGGAATACAAGTATGCGGAAGATTGGGATTTTCTCGTACGGGCGTCGGCGGTAACTCGGATTTCCAACGTTCCTGAAATATTAATGCACTACCGGATCAACCCCAAGCAGATTTCCAATGTGCATAACAGAACGCAAAAGCAAGTAGCAGATGCGGTTGCCAAAGACCAACTGGATACTTTGGGGCTGACACTTACAGAGGAAGAGTTTCATCTCTACCGCGCAAGCTTTGGACGAAGAGAGAATTTGCTATCGGAAGAGGAAATGCGCCTGCTTATCAGCGTTTTGAAGAGATTAGAACAGGCAAATAAAGAAAAGGGTATTTATCGGGAAGAAGTATTACACAGGGTAATACAGGAGGAATTGTACTATCTGTGCAATTATAATCTGGCGCGCAAAAATTTAAGCGGATTACAACTTTATACCAGCGGCTATTTCCGCAAACTAAAAATTGGCGCAGTTAAGCGATGCAAATTTTTGCTGCGGAGTTTGTGGGCAATTATGCATAGTAAAACGCATAAATAAGGCGCTATGTAGGCAAATAAATAAAATCAGCCGCTGACCGGAATGGTCAGCGGCTGGATTATTTTTAGGCATTTGCTATGGCTGTTTTTTTGCTCAGCAGCTGGATGACCAGTACCAGACCCACCAGGGAAAGACCGATCGCGTCAGTAACCAGACCCGGGTAGATCAGCAGCAAGCCGCCTGCGGCGCTGAGGATGCGTTCGTACCACTTCATATTGTGCAGGAAGTAGCCCTCCAAACCGGCGGACACGCCAAAGATGCCCACGCAGGAGGTAATGCAAATCAGGATGACATCCCAAGCGGTGGTGTCGATGAACAGCATTGCTGGGTTCAAAGCGAACACATACGGCACGATGAACGCGCCGATTGCCAGCTTGGTGGCGGTGAAGGCGGTTTTCATGGGGTTTGCCTGCGCGATGGCAGCGCCGGCATAAGCAGCCAGAGCAACCGGGGGCGTCAGGTCCGCCACGATGCCGAAGTAGAATACGAAGAAGTGGGCAGCCAAGTCGGGAACGCCCATTTTGATCAGGATAGGTGCGCAGGTGGCAGCCATAATGCAGTAGTTTGCGGTGGTGGGAACGCCCATACCCAGGATAATACAGGTGAGCATTGTCAGGAACAGGGCGATGATGACCTTGTCGCCAGCCAGCGCCAGAATGCCGTTGATCAGCATAGTGGCAAGGCCGGTCATGGTAATCGTTCCGGCGATAATACCGGCAACGCCGCAAGCAACGGCTACGGTGATCATACCCTGACCGCCGGCAGCCAAAGCCTCAAAGATCCGCTTGGGGGTGATGCGGTTTTCCTTGTTGAACAGACCGACCACAATAGTAGCCACAATGGCGGTAGCGGCGGCATAGGCGATAGAACGGGAGCCGGAGCTGACCAACGCAATGAGGATGATCAAGGGAAGCAGCAGATATGCCTGCTTCAGAAGGGGCATAAACTTGGGCAGCTCCTCCTTGGAAAGACCCCGAAGACCTTCCTTCTTGGCTTCCAGGTGGACAGCAATAAACACGCCCATAAAATACAGACAGGCAGGCAAAATTGCCCGGACTACAATATTGCTGTAGGGGACACCGATGTTCTCTGCCATCAGGAAGGCGGCTGCGCCCATAATGGGGGGCATGATCTGTCCGCCGGTGGAGGCAGAGGCCTCCGCAGCTGCGGCAAATTCCGGCTTGTAGCCGGTCCGTTTCATCAGAGGAATGGTAACAGAACCGGAGCCGACGGTGTTGGCAACGGAAGAACCGGAGACCATACCCTCCATAGCGCTGGCGACCACGGCAACCTTTGCCGGACCGCCGGAGAAGCCGCCCACAACGGAATTGGAAATCTGGATAAAAAAGTCCGCAATGCCGGTTCTTTCCAGAAAAGCACCGAAGATAATAAAGATGGCGATGTACTTGGAGCAGGTGTTAACGGGGGTGGACAGAATACCGGAGGTGGTGGTATAAAACAGCTTACCAACCAGACCTTCCACTCTGCGCAGCATATTGGGGTTGGTCAGACCCCAACCAATGGCGTAGACGATGAAAACACCGGCGACCACAATGATCGGAATACCCACACACCGACGGCACAGCTCCAGAAGGCACAAAATGCCCACAACGCCGATGATGATCTGATACAGCTCAAATTTGTTGCCCTGCTGGATGATAGTCATAGCATCAAAGGTATAGTAGAAGAAGGATGCGGCGCCCAAAACCATCAAAACAACATCATACCAGGGCATATAGTTGACCTTTTGTGTGCCTTTTCTGGCAGGGTAAATCAAAAAGCCAATGAAAACGATGCTGCCCATGAAGCTGGAAAGTCGAATGGCATCCAGCCAGGTGGCAAAAAAGGTTACATAAATGCAGAACAGAGCGAAAGTCGCCAGGATACAGTTGATCGCGATCTTTGCTTTGCCTTCCCAAATGCGGGTGTTGGATTCTCTGTCAAATTTTTTCATTACGGCATCCAAGTCCATCGGTGCTTCCGGCTTGGCGGCCTTCTTTTTGGAAAAAAGCAACAAAATCCCACCTTTCCATAAAGATATTAAGATAGCTGCGACAGTTTATGCCGCAGCTACCAAACTGTAAAGATTACCCTTGCAGATTACTCTGCGGTTACTTCGATACCCTTTTCCTTGAAGTACTTGGCAGCGCCTGCGTGGAAGGGGACAGTCAGACCCTCGGTAGCATTCTCCAGGCTCAGCTCAGTGCCCTTTGCATGCTCTTTGGCAATGGCGTCCATATTGTCGAAGATCGCGGCAGTCAGCTTGTAGACAGCATCCTCGCTGGCATCGGCGCTGACGATCAGGGTCGCCTTAACGGTAACAGTTGCGATCTCTTCGGTCTGGTTTTTGTAGGTCTCTGCGGGAATCTTGTAAACAGAGTAGAAGGTGTTGTCCTGCATCAGCTTCTGAGCGATGTCGCCGTCGATGGGAACGATGCGGGTGTTGGCATTGGTCATGCTCAGCTCGGTGATAGCGGGAGTGGGAGCGCCGGCAACGATAAAGGCAGCGTCGATCTTGCCGTCCTTCAGAGCATCGGCGCTTTCGTCGAAGTTCTGATACTGGGGCTTAATGTCATTTTCGGTCAGACCGGCAGCAGCCAGAACGTCCATTGCGTTGAAG
>JAZSRR010000068.1:0-8974 GCA_045538605.1 Faecousia sp. | reverse complement strand
GAGCTGGAAAGCTCCATTGCCCTTGGCTTTGGCTTCCGGTGCGGATTTTTGGGACTTTTGCATATGGAAATCATTCAGGAGCGTCTGGAGCGGGAGTATAATCTGGACCTGATCACCACTGCCCCCAACGTTGTTTACCGGGTTACCAAAAATAATGGGGAAGTGCTGATGGTGGATAACCCTCTGGATTACCCTGATCCTATGGAAATTCAGCTGGCAGAAGAGCCTTATGTAAAAATCAGCCTGATTGCCCCCCAGGAATATGTGGGCAATATGATGGACCTTGCCACCTCCCGCCGGGGAGAATTTAAGGATATGGTCTATCTGGACGTAAATCGGGTAGAATTGCATTATGAGATGCCGCTGAATGAGATCATTTACGATTTCTTTGACGCGCTGAAATCCCGCACCCGGGGCTACGGCAGCTTGGACTATGAGCTGATCGGCTACCGCCCCAGCCGCCTTGTGAAGCTGGACATTTTGCTAAACGGCGATGTGGTAGACGCATTGGGCTGTATTCTCTTTGCGGACAATGCCTATCCCAGAGCCAGAAAGATCTGCGAAAAGCTGAAGGACAATATCCCCCGGGCCCAGTTTGAGATCCCGGTGCAGGCGGCCATTGGCGGAAAGATCATCGCCCGGGAGACCATTAAGGCGCTGCGCAAGGATGTGCTTGCCAAGTGCTACGGCGGCGATATCACCCGAAAGAAGAAGCTGCTGGAAAAGCAGAAGGAAGGCAAGAAGCGGATGCGTACCTTCGGTACGGTTTCTGTGCCCTCTGAGGCCTTTATGGCAGTGCTGAAATTGGACGAAGATTAACATTTTAGGAGTTGGCTATGCCCTTTTTATCCAGAAACAACAAAACCCCCTTGGGTATCTATGTGCATATCCCCTTTTGCCGCAGTAAATGCGAGTATTGCGATTTTTACTCTGTAACCGACCGGCAGGACGCGCTTCTGGACAGCTATCTGGAGGCTGTCTGCAGCCATATCCGGGAGGCAGGCACCCTTGCCCCCGACTATCTGGTGGACACCATTTATTTCGGCGGCGGTACTCCCAGCTATTTTGGGGCAGAGGGTCTGGCAACCATTCTCAGCGTGATCCGCAAAAGCTTCGATGTGGCTGGCAGCGCGGAGATCACCTTTGAAGCCAACCCGGATTCTGTTGCGGAGCGGCTGCTGCGCCGGCTGCGCAGCGAAGGCTTTACCCGGGTAAGTCTGGGCATCCAGTGCGATAATGATGAGATCCTCAAGAAAATCGGCAGACCCCACAGCTACCAGCAGGCAGTTGCGGCGGTGGAGCGTATTCGAAAGGCCGGTTTTCGCAATTTGTCGGTGGACCTGATGTACGGTCTGCCGGGTCAGGATTTGGAGCAATGGCAGGCAACCCTGCAAAATGTCCTTTCTCTTGCTCCGGAGCATATCAGCTGCTACGGACTGAAGGTGGAGGAGGGAACACCCCTTTACCAGTACCGGCAGTACTGCAATCTGGCAGATGATGACACCCAGGCGGATATGTATTTGTCCGCGGTGCAAATTCTGCAAAGCTTTGGCTACCGGCAGTATGAGATCTCCAATTTCTGCCGGAAGGGCAATGTGTCCCGGCACAACCTGAAATACTGGACCGGGGGAGAGTATCTGGGCTTTGGCCCCGATGCCAGCTCCGACTTTGCCGGCCGGCGGTTTACCGCGGTGCGGGATTTACCCGGCTATATCGAAGGCATTTTAAGCGGCGGTCAGGTGCTGCAGGATGTCCAGGAGATTCCCAACCGGGAGCGAGCAGGGGAGTATCTGATGATGCGTCTGCGGCTTGCCTCCGGCTTAGACCCCCGGGAATATGAAAAACGGTATCTGCTGCCCTTTGCGCCTTTGGAAAAAACGCTGCAGCGATTCCGGGAGCAGGGCTGGGCGCAAAAAACCTTTGACGGCCGCTGGCATCTGACCCCCACCGGCTTTTTGGTGTCCAACACCATTATTTCCGATTTGCTTCTGGTACAGGAAAAAACCCACACCATTACCAGAAAACGATAAAAGAAGCCCCCGGCGGTCAAAAAGACTGCCGGGGGTGCGCATTTCGGAAAACCCTTGACGAGCCAAGGAAAAATACTGTAAAATAAAGGTGTAAGCCACACACAAAACAGAAGGAGGGCGCTTTATGGCATTTAGAAGACCCAAAGACAGAAAGTTTTTCCTGCGGTTTCTGACGGCGCTGCTCACATTGATGATTGTGATGAGTGGTTGCGAGGGTAATGAAACAACTGCCTTTCCGGATGCTATTGAGGTAAACGATCAAAGCATTTCCGTCGCGGAGGTTAACAGCGGAATAGAAACGATATTTAACAATGCGTTATATTATTATGAAGATGGACAATTGAGCCAGTTTCTGAATAAGAAGCTGGAATATGAATTGTTTTTTATTCCCAGTACCGAAACGGCTGCATTACCCCGGGTTTATATGATTGTAACGAATGTTAAGCATCCTTTATCCACAGAACAAACCCCACTGCTGTATAAATTTGGCATACAAATCTCGAAATATGGTCTGCAGTCTGATTTTTGCGAACAAAGTTATGTACAGCAAGAAAAAGAGAACGGCGTGTCTTTTCCGGAGGAAACGATTTATCTTGGTCAACATTCTATGTGTATCAGCCAGATTGTGCAGCCGGTTTATGAAGAAATGACTGACCAATGGAAAAAACAGGCGGAAACGGCGCTGCGTCTGTATATGGATGACAACAATTTTTACAGTCAGGCGGAAAAGAACCTGCAAGCGGGGAAATATCAAGTCTTTATACAGGGTTTTACGAAAAGCGATGTGGACACAACCGTTGTCTTTGTACACGAGAGCGGGCAAATATATCTGGGAGAATATTATTTTGTACACAGCATATCCGATAAAGTACCTGCTGATTTGAACAAGGTAGAATTGGTCGAGGACATTGACCCGCAGTTTATGGCATATTTGGATAAACTCCGGTTGACTGCTGCGTTAACTATGGAATATCAGGTAGAGGACTAAGGTCAACATAGTATAGGGGACGTTTATGAAGAGAACAAAGAAAATTTTGACAGGAACAGTTGTTCTGCTGATATCTGCGTTTGTTCTTTATTGGGGTATCGCGATTATAAACAGTGAGTATATGACCTATCGGTACGGGCAGCAATTTGAAGATGCCTATATAGGACACACGATGTTTCAAAAACCGGACTATCACAAAGTAATTCACTACACTGAAACAACTGCCAAGGTCTACTATGCCAATTACGGCAAGGGTGGAGATGTTGTTTATTATGAACGGGAAAATTCGGATAGCGAATGGACGTTTGTCAAATGAATAACTGTTTGGTCTGCATCTGGTAGTGCGGATGATTTTATTTGGCCATATATCAGATAGCCTGATGTAGGAAACAGTTCAGCCTCCCTCTGATGAGGGAGGCTTTTTCATGTCTGGCGTTTGAGGCTGCCCAGCAGTTCCAGAACCAGGCGGCAATGCTCCTGTTCCTGCAAGGCAAGCCGGGCAAACACCGGACCGTATTCCGGGTGGCTGCTGCGCTTTTCGTACTGGGCAAGGCACTGCATTTCCCGTCCGTAGCACCGGCGCAGGGTCTGCTCCGGATTTTCCTTGGGCAGCTCCAGAGCGGCAACCTTGGGATGCCTGCCGGTGAGCAGTGTGTAAATGCCCTTCAGGCAGGCGGTGTGGGACTGTTCATCTTCAAACAGCCGGCGCAAAATGGCGCTTTGCTTTCCTTGAAATTTTCGGGAGAGCTGCAAATAGGTGCTGGCATCTGTCCATTCCTGAGAAATCAGCTCCAAAAGTCCCTGCTCCGGGGGCGCTTGAGGGGTGTCGTTATGTACCCGCTGCCAGACGCGGGCGGCTTTTGCCGGGTCAATGGTTTCCATAGCATCCTTCCTTTCTTCTATACTATATGAAGAAGGATGCAAAAAATTTATCCAACGGGGTCGACAGCGTTATCAATTCTGGCGACGGTTTTCCATACGCCCGGACTGAATCACCGGCGGCTTGGGGTCTGCCACCTCCCAGGTGATGGGCTTTTTCTCATTTTGCTTTTCCGGCTGCATCGTATCCCTCCTTGCAGAGGTATTTTGCGCCGGGGTTTACGCAATTATGCCGAAGAAAATTTCTGTTTCTTTTTTGACAAATGTATGGTAAACTATAGGTAAAGAAAACAAAGGAGGGCTTTTCTATGAAAAACACGGTTTTCAGAGGCGTGGCGACCGCTATGGTAACGCCCATGACTTCCACCGGCGTAGACTACGATGCCTTTGCCCGGTTTATTGATTTTCAGCTGGAAAGCGGAATAAACGGTTTGGTTGCGGTGGGTACCACCGGTGAAAGCGCCACCTTATCCCCGGAGGAGCGGAAGGAAGTCATCCGCTTTACGGTGAAGCGGGTAAACGGAAGAGTACCGGTCATTGCCGGCACCGGCACCAACAACACCGAACACGTTTTGGACTTCACCCGCAGCGCCTGCGACAGCGGCGCCGATGCGGTGCTGGTGGTAACGCCCTACTATAACAAGGCGACCCAGGGCGGTCTCATTAAGCATTACACGATGGTTGCCGACGCAGCAACCAAGCCGGTGATTATGTATAATGTTCCCAGCCGTACCGGCTGTAACCTGAATGCCGACACCGTGGCAAAGCTGGCGGAGCATCCCAACATTGCCGGCATCAAGGAAGCCTCCGGCAATATGGCCCAGATCGTGGAAATTGCCGCCAAGTGCGGCGACAAGCTGGATATTTACTCCGGTGAGGACGGCATTACCCTTCCTATGATGGCTATGGGCGGTTTGGGCAGTATCAGCGTTCTGTCCAACGTGGCGCCGGCGCTGGCGGTGGAGATGACCGATAAGTTCTTTGCCGGAGATGTGGCAGGGGCAGCGGAGCTGCAGTGCCGTACATTACCCTTGATCAACGCCTTGTTCAGCGAGGTAAACCCCATTCCTGCCAAGGCTGCGGTTTCGGCGATGGGCTTCGGTGAGGAGCATTTGCGGATGCCGCTGACCCCGATGGAGGAGGATCACCGGCAGAACCTGTTTGCCCAGATGCGAAAGCTGGGTATTTTGAAATGAGAGCCGTAGTATGTGGCGCCAATGGCGCAATGGGTAAGCTGATACAGGAATTGCTGGGTCAGGAAGTGGCAGGCCGCGTCAGTCTGGACGGAGAAAACGGCGTTGCCAAAACCATTGCCCAGTTGGGCAAAGTGGCGGCGGATGTGGGGCTGGACTTTTCTCACCACAGCGCAGTCGGGGATGTTCTGGCCTATGCCCGAGGAATGGGTTGCGCCGCAGTGATCGGCACCACCGGACACAGCCGGGAGGAAAAACAGCTGATCGAAGATGCATCCCAGAGTATCCCGGTGTTCTACAGCGGCAATATGAGCCTGGGCATTGCGGTTTTATGTAAACTTGCAAAGCAGGCGGCTGCCTGCTTCCCGGGTGCGGATATCGAGATTTTGGAGATTCACCACAACCGGAAGGTGGATGCCCCCTCGGGAACAGCAAAAATGTTGTTCCAGGCGGTGAAATCCGCCCGTCCGGAGCTGATGGAGCATTGCGGCCGCGCCGGTGAGGGCAAGCGGCATCCCAACGAGGTGGGGATTTCCTCTTTGCGGATGGGCAATGTGGTGGGTGTCCACGAGGTACATATCACCACCGAAAGTCAAAGCCTGACCCTGCGCCACGAAGCCCAAAGCCGCCAGATGCTGGCGCAGGGCGCAGTGGATGCTGCCCGGTTTGTTGCGGGTAAAGCGCCCGGACTTTATAATATGGATCAGCTTTTGGAGAATTTGCCGTGAAAGTCTATCATATGAGCGGCGCGGGCAACGACTTTATGGTGGTGGATGCCCGGGGTCTGGATCTGGATTTTTCCGCCTTAGCCCGAAAGCTTTGCGAAAAGAGCGGGGCAGACGGTTTTATGGCGTTGGATGATTCCCTGTCCGGGGATTTTCGCCTGCATTTTTATAATTCCGACGGCTCCCGGGGGGAGATGTGCGGCAACGGCGCCCGGTGTATTTGCAAGTTTGCCTATGATTTGGGCGTGGCAGGGGAAAAAATGACGGTGCAGACCGATGCCGGTATGGTGTACGGTCTGCGATTGGCGGAAGACCGCTATCAGGTTCAGCTGAACGATCCCGGCGTGCTGGAGTTACACCGGCTGCCGGATACCGCCTATGTGGAGCTGGGTCAGCCGGGAATTCCCCACTGTGTTTACCGGTTGCCGGTGTTTTCTTGGGAAGATAAAGAAAAACTGCTGCCTCTTGCTTTAGAGCTTCGGCACAGTCCGGCATTTCCCAAGGGCGTGAATGTGAATTTCTTTACAGAGCTTTCCCCCGGACGGGTGCGGATGCTGACCTATGAACGGGGCGTGGAGGATTACACCTTGGCCTGCGGCACCGGCTGCGCCAGCGTGGCGGTGGTGCTGCACAAAACCGGGATGCTTCCCGGGGGCGTGCTTACCGCAGAAAATGCCGGCGGCGAGCTGACGGTTACGGTTACACAGGAAAGCGGAGAAATCAAAAAAATCCTGCTGGAAGGCCCGGCAGAGGTTTTACAAATCTATGATGTATAAAAATTGCCGGTGGGTGCTGAAAAGGGTGAGATTATGAATAAGATCAAAAGCTTGAACCGCTACCAAAAAGGTGTCCTGATAGTTATGATGATCATGACGCTGGTATTTACGGCGGCATATTTCATAACCGTCTCACGAGTGGGCTTTGCGTATAAGAACACTATTTTGATTCCCGGAGAGGAAAATGGGAACACGGTGTATGCCGGCAAAATCCAGGGAAAAACGGCGCAGTTTACGGTGTCGGAGGATAGAACCGTTGAGTTCCGGTATGGCGATAAGGTTTATGGCCCTTACACGGCGAAGGAAGACCCCACAGCTGTTCCGAAGGACAAAGAAATGTCGGGAAGTATTACCGGTGTGGAGCTGCGGAAGGGTGAAAAAATCCTGTTTCGCGGGGGCATTTTGCCAATCAGCAATTCGGACTGGCTGTTATATAATGAAGATGGAACTTTGAGCAACGTTGGCATTTTCTATGCAACCGGCGACGGAATGGAACGGGATGAAAACGGGAATATAGTGGATCCCGTAGAGCCGTCTGTAGTGTCCATACTGGAGCTGATGAAGGGTCCGGAGCTTACCCATAAGGGCCAGTGGATCGCTTGGTTTGGCGCGGTGTTTCTCTGCCTTTGCAATGGACTTTTTGTTTTGTTTGCAGATGAGCTGTTTCGTTGGAGACTGTCGTTCCGGATTATGGGCGCGGAATATGCAGAGCCGACGGAGTGGGAAATTGCAGGCAGATATGTGGGCTGGACGGTCCTGTCGGTTATGGCGCTTGTTCTCTTTGTTATGGGATTGCAATAAAATAAAAAATCGGCACGATTTGTGCCGATTTTTTGTTTCCGTTATATAGATGACCGATGAACGCTGGCAGGTAGTTATTGCTCCAGAGCCATTACTTTATCTATGCGGCGCTGGTGGCGTTCATTGTGGGAGAACTCAGTTCCCAGCCAGGTGTCTGCAATTTCCAGAGCCAGCATTGTTCCCACAACGCCGGCGCCCAGCGCCATCATATTGGTATCGTTATGCTCCCGGGTCATCCGGGCGGACATCACATCGGAAAGCAGGGCGCAGCGGATGCCGTTAACCTTGTTGCAGGTAATGGACACGCCGATACCGGTGGTGCAAAGCACGATGCCCTTATCGCATTCCCCTGCGGCTACCGCCTTGGCAGCCGGGGCGGCAAAATCCGGATAATCGCAGCTGTCCAAGGTATGGGTGCCGAAATCCTGCACCGTATGTCCCTGGTTTTCCAGATGCTTCAAAAGGGTATTTTTCAGTTCCAGTGCGCCGTGGTCGCAAGCAATTGCAATTTTCATTCGTAAAATCCTCCGTTAA
The DNA here is from genome assembly GCA_045538605.1 of Faecousia sp. Lineage (GTDB taxonomy): Bacteria > Bacillota > Clostridia > Oscillospirales > Oscillospiraceae > Faecousia. The sequence goes on along the minus strand of JAZSRR010000068.1, from coordinate 1,048 downwards.
AGAATTAAACCGCCGTTCACCGGCAGTACTTGTCCGGTAACAAAAGAAGCGTCCGCGAGGTAGCCAATGGCATTTGCCACATCCTCAGCTGTGCCGTTGTGGCCAACCAGACCTTCTTTAGCCAGCTGCCGCAGCGTTTCGGGGTCTACATCCTTGCACATATCCGTCAGGATCACTCCGGGGGCAACACAGTTGCACCGGACGCCGCTGGGCCCCAGCTCCTGAGCCAGCGCCTTGGTCAGGGCGATCACCGCGCCCTTGGTCGCAGAATAGGCAGCTTCGCAGGACGCGCCCACCTGACCCCACATAGAGCTGACGGTAACAATGCTGCCGCTGTGCTTTTTCAAAAAATGGGGCATTGCTGCGTTGATGCACAGATAAATACCTTTCACATTTACCGCAAATTCCCGGTCCCAGTCCGCTTCACTGGTATCCCGCATCAGACCGTAGTGGCAGATGCCGGCATTGCAGACCAAAATGTCCACATCGGGAATTTGGGAAAAGGATTCCGCCACCTGAAGCTTGTCCGCAACATCGCAGCACAAAGGCGTTGCTCCGGTTTTTTGGGCAACGGCAGTGGCGGCATCGTGATTTTTTTCGTACAGGAAATATACCTTGTCGCCCCGCTGGGCAAAATATTCCACTGTAGCAGCTCCGATCCCCCGGGAGCCACCGGTTACAACAACAGTAGCCATATCATCTTCTCCGGCTTTTGGTGCGGTGGTCGGAATACTGACGAAGAGAGGAAATTTTGCTGTCGGATTCCGACATAAATGCCTTCAGCTTTTCTTCAAAGAGCTGGTCTGCCGTTTTTGGCGCCGGAGGCGGCACAGGCGCTTCCCGACGGCTGGGACGGCTGGGAGCGGCTTGACGCTCCGGTTTGGCTTCCAGCCGTTTGATGGACAGATTCAGCTTGCCGTTTTCATTACTCAGCACCAGAACTTTGACATCCTGACCCTCGGTGAGGTGCTGACGCACATCGCTGACATAGGTGTTGGCAATTTCCGAGATATGTACCAGCCCGGTTTTGTTTTCCGGAAGGGCAATA
>JAZSRR010000083.1:0-20601 GCA_045538605.1 Faecousia sp. | reverse complement strand
CATACTTCATCTTCTCTTCCTTGCTGAATTTCCTATGTGGTGTACCTTTCTTGCCCATTATTTCACATCCTTTCCAAATCCATTATACTACGAAAAAAGTAGACACCCACACTTTTGTGTGTGTCTACTTTCATTTTACAGGTGCACCCGGGAAATCTCCCGGGTCGGTTTTTTATAGCATTTATTTTAAGAGGAAAATCCCCAGCATAATCTGCGCCGCAAGAATGACCGGAACACCCAAAGAAAATTTTAGATGCCGTGTTTTGTGCCGAACCACATACATCCCCAATAGAGCGCCAACACTGCCACCGAGCATTGCGACGGTGATCAGCGCAGCCTCGGGAATTCGCCAAAGATTTTTCCGGGCTTTGTACTTATCCGTAAGCATAAGTAGAAAACCGGCTGCATTGATTAGTAACAGGTAAAAAGCAAGTGGCTTCATTGGAAGCTCCTTTCAGGGGGGAGAACTATGAAAAAAGTTTGTGTGGTACTTTTGCTGATGTTTGTTCTGACCGGGTGCAGCGCAAAACCGGCATACGAGACATTGGGAAATGTATGGGATAGTCAGGTGTCTGCGCCGCAGCATTCGCTGCAGCTGGAGCTTCCGGAAGAGGCAGCCCTAATGGCAATGGACACAGACGAAAACGAGAAAATTTATCTGTGCAATGGCTATACACTGACGTTGCAGACTGTTCCGTCCGGAGATATCAACCGAACACTCCAGCAAACCACCGGATTTACCAAGGACCAATTGACCGTGATGAAAACCCAGCAAGAAAATGCGGTTCGTTATATGTGCGCCTGGAGCAGCGCCGGAGAAGGGGGACAACAGGTAGGTCGGGCAGCTATTTTGGATGACGGAAGCTACCACTATGTAGTTTCTGTAATGGCAGATGCAGAGGATGCCGGCATTCTGACATCGGATTGGCAGGATCTATTGAACTCCGTCAGTCTGCATACTGACTAAGCACGTCTCGGCACAGCTGCTTGCACTGCTCGGCAACAGACTGTGGATACAGCACCTGCGCCTTGTTTCCGAAGCCGATCACCCAGCTTAGGAACATAGGTGAAACTGCCACCGATACTGTAAAGTTAAAATGCTCTCCTCCGTCGGGGATCAGCATCGTATCCTTACCAAAGCGGTCGATCACCACGTTGATCAGACTGTTATGGAAGCGCATTTTCACATCTACAGCATCTCCGGAATACATCTGAAACAGTCGGTTAGCGTGCTGAACAAGGGATTTTCCCATCAGCTCCGGGCAGGGTAGACGGTCATCCGGGCAAATGCGGATATCGGTCATTCGGTCCACCCGATAAGCCGTAACTCCGTGGCGTTCCGACAGAGCAAGTAAATAACAGTTTTCATGATCCTGGCATAGTCCGTAAGGGCTTGCCAGGTATTCTTTTTCCCGGTAGATGCGCTGACCGCCCAGCGCCCAGTCAAAATAACGGAAGGAGATCTGCTTGTTTTGGGCAATGGCGTCTTGGATAGCATCCACGCTGTAGTAGATGGTCTCGTTCATACTCTTGACCCGACCGGAGACCAGAACATTGCGGCACATCAGCTTGGCATCGTGCTCATTGCACTGCTGACATAGTTTTTTGATCAGCTCACTGGATTTCTTTTCGGTCAGATATCGACTGGACTGCACAGCGTCGATCAGCAGCTTCAGCTCCGGAAGCTCAAAAATTCGGGAGGCAATGTAGTAGCCGCCGTTTTTGCCGGGGATCGCCACAATGTCTACGCCGTAGTCCTGCAAAGCGGCAATGTCGGAATAGATGGTTTTTCGCTCACAGGCAATGTTATGCTCCCGGTCAAGCATGGCGATCAGCTCGTTTGTGCGCACGGGTTTGTCCTCCCGGGAGTTTCGTTCCAGATAGTCCAGTATGTAAAGAATTTTCAGCTTTTGATTGTCGGATCTTGCCATAGAGCATACACTCCTTTCTCGATATAATCAGTATACCATAAGTTGGAGAAAAACGGAAATGCTAAATTTGCATTTTTTCAGGAAATATGATATCATACCTACCAAAGGAGTGATGATCGATGCTTTATGTAGGATGTCATTTATCTGCCAGTGGCGGAAACCTGGAAATGGTGAAAACTGCCCAGTCCATCGGCGCCAATACCTTTGCTTTTTTTACCCGAAATCCCCGGGGCAGCCAAGCCCGAAGGGAAGACCCTGAGGACTGTAAAAAGGCTGTGGAGGCGCTTAAGCAGGCAAGCTTTGGCCCGCTGGTTGCCCACGGCGCTTATACGATGAATTTGTGTACTGCTGAGCCCGGTGCCAGAGCCTTTGCTGCCAGTGTGCTTTGCGATGATTTGCGTCGTATGGCGGCGCTGCCCGGCAATTATTATAACTTTCATCCCGGTAGCCATGTAGGGCAGGGAACGGACACGGGCATCTCCCAGATTTGCGATGCTTTAAAACAGGCGCTTGCGCCCGGCTACCCGGTTACGGTGCTTTTGGAGACGATGGCAGGCAAAGGCAGCGAGGTTGGCGGAAGATTTGAAGAGATCAAGGCCATTATGGACGGTGTGGGCAGCGACAACGTGGGCGTCTGCCTGGACACTTGCCACGTGCACGATGCCGGCTACGATATTGTCAATGATTTAGATGGTGTTTTGGCAGAATTTGATAAGGTGGTGGGTCTTCATAAACTGAAGGCTCTGCACCTAAACGATTCGAAAAATGCTTTTGCCAGTCATAAAGACCGGCACGAACTGTTAGGTGAGGGAAGCTTGGGCTTGGAAACCTTCCGGGCTGTGGTCAATCATCCGTACCTAAAGACCCTTCCAATGATTTTGGAAACGCCCAATGAATTGCCCGGTTATGCCCGGGAACTGGAAATTTTGCGTCAGCTGGAAAAATAAACCGGAAACTACGAAAGGAGGCGGCAGCGAATGGACTATATTTCGGAATTTGTCAATGCCCAGCCGGTATACGTCAGCGTGTTCGTTGCTTGTCTGCGATGGGCAGCGCCGATCTTGGTTGCTGTTTTGCTGCTTCGGTGTATGCGCCCCTTGCTTACCTTCCGCAGAGAGCCGGAAATCTGGGCGTGGCTACGCTTAGCGGATGACCGAAAACTGCCGGTAACCCACTGGGAAAATGTGATCGGCAGAAGCAAACGAAGTGATATTGTGATCGATTTTCCCACAGTGTCCAGAAGCCATGCGGTTTTGACCCGATACGATGACGGCAGCTGGACCATTACCGATGCCGATTCCAAGGACGGCGTGCTGGTCAATGGAAAACGGACCAAAATCCGGGCGCTACAGCCGGAGGATGTGATTTCCATTGGCGGTGTGGATATGACATTGCAGCCCATTTCTCGCCGGCAGGAGCAGCATCTTGCCCAGCTTCGGACAAAGGCATCCTCTGTCCTTAGCAGCTTTTCCAATGTTTTTTTACTGACAGTGTTTCAAATTTTGTGCTGCGTGGCATTTTTGCTCACCGGCGCAGGGGAGCAGGCGCAAAACATTTTGATTGGCTTTGGCGGCATTATGGCTTGCCAGTGGGCGCTGCTTTTGTTTTATGTTTGTATCCGCAGAACCTCCTTTGAGGTTGAGACCATTGCCTTTTTCCTTTGTACAATGGGTATGGCGGTGATCGCTACCATTGACCCGGAGGAAACGGTTAAGCAGCTTGTGGCGATGGTTTTGGGTCTTGTGCTGTTTTTGACGGTAGGCTGGTCTTTGCGGGATTTGGAGCGGGCAAAAAAATTCCGGCTTCTTGCAGGAATTGCGGGCATCGGATTTTTGCTGATCACACTGGTCTTCGGCAGGGAATATTATGGTGCTAAGAACTGGTTGGTAATCGGCTCTTTCTCCATTCAGCCTTCGGAATTAAGCAAGGTCTGCTTTGTTTTTGTCGGCGCATCCGCAATGGACCGGATTATGACCCGGCGCAACCTGTTTTCCTTTATTGCGTATTCCATATTGATTTGCGGCTGTCTGGCGTTGATGAACGACTTTGGCACAGCGCTGATCTTTTTCTGTGCCTTTTTGGTGATCGCCTATATGCGTTCCGGTAGTGTAGGCACTTTGGCCCTTGCCTGTACCGGTCTGGGCTTTGCCGGTGTGGTTGCGCTGAAAATTGCCCCCCACGCCCTGCGCCGTTTTGCATCCTGGCGGCATATCTGGGAAGTGCCTCTGGACGCAGGATACCAGCAAACCCGGGCGCTGATGTGTATGGCATCCGGCGGACTACTTGGTCTCGGTGCCGGTAACGGCTGGATGAAAAATGTGTTCGCCGCCGATTCCGATGTGGCAATTGCCACAGTCTGCGAGGAATGGGGCTTAATTGTGGTGCTGCTGATCGTTTTGGCTGTTGTTGCCCTTGCCGTGTTTAGTGTTCGCTCTGCTGCAGTGGGGCGGAGCAGCTTTTATACCATCGGTGCTTGTACTGCCGCCAGCATAATGCTGGTGCAGGTGATCCTCAATGCTCTTGGTACTGTGGATGTAGTACCGCTGACCGGTGTAACCTTCCCATTTTTGTCTAATGGCGGCTCCAGTATGATTTGCTCCTGGGGGCTGCTTGCTTTTATCAAAGCCGCGGATACCCGGCAAAACGCCAGTTTTGCGGTGCGTTTGGCAAAGAAGGGAGGCAAGGAGGATGAATAGAATAGCAGGCCGGGCAGGCATAGCTCTGATACTGGCGCTTCTTCTGCTTGCCGGAATGGGCTTCTTTGTTTTTGAATATGTGGTAGAAGCAGGAGATTGGGTCATATTCGCCGGATCTCCCCATGTGTATAACGGCGGAAATATCGGCTGCGGCCGTATTGTGGACCGGGATGGCACGTTGCTTCTGGATCTAAACGACGGCAGAACCTATGCCGAGGCAGAGAGCATCCGCCTCTCCACCGTCCATTGGTTGGGCGACCGCAGAGGAAGTATCTCTGCGCCGGCGCTTTCTCATTATGCTGCGGAATTAACTGGCTATGACCTAATCAACGGTGTGTACACCTATGGGCAAACCGGTGCGGTGGCGCAGCTGACCATTTCTTCCAGGGTTCAATTGGCGGCGCTGGAGGCAATGGGCAGGTACAAGGGTACGGTTGGGGTATATAATTACAAAACCGGTGAAATCCTTTGTGCGATAACTACACCGACCTTTGACCCGGACAATGTTCCGGATCTTTCCAAGGATACCTCCGACGCTTATGAAGGTATGTATGTAAACCGGTTTACCCAATCTACCTATATTCCCGGTTCTATTTTCAAAATTGTAACTCTGGCAGCAGCGCTGGAAACCATTCCGGATATATTAGAGCAGAAATTTGTTTGCAAAGGAAAATACGATATCGGCAATGATACCGTTATCTGCGACGGAAAGCATTGGGAACAGGATGTAAAAATGGCGTTTCGCAACTCCTGCAACTGCGCCTTCGCCCAAATTGCCCAGCAGTTGGGAAAGGAAACCCTGACCCGCTATGTAGAACAGTTTGGTGTCACTAAGAGCGTTTCCTTTGACGGTATTACCACCGCAAAGGGTAAATTTGACTTAACCGGGGCATCGGAGTTCAGTGTTGCCTGGAGCAGTATCGGTCAACACACGGACCTGATCAATCCCTGTGCCTTCATGACCTTTGTAGGAGCCATTGCTGCCGACGGAAAAGGTGTTGCACCCCATTTGGTGTCCAAAATTTCCGCAGAAGGCATGACAAGCTACAGCGCAGCAAGGGTTTCCTGTGAGCGGCTGATGTCTAAGACAACGGCAGAAAAGCTGCAAGAGCTGATGGCTTTTAATGTGGCGGATAAATACGGCAGCAGCAATTTCCCCGGATTGACGGTTTGTGCCAAAACCGGCACGGCACAGGTAGGCGGCAACAAGAAGCCTAACGCGATGATTGCCGGCTTTGTGGCGGATGAGGAGTATCCTCTTGCTTTTGTGATCGCTGCAGAAGATGGCGGTTACGGCCGGGAGGTCTGCGTTCCCATATTATCCAAGGTTCTGTCAGCCTGCAAGGATGCTTTGGATAGCTGACTGCCTTTTCTGTTTCGAATAGGTTTGAGCGGAATGTACAAAAAAATCTGAATAAAACCTTACGATTGGTGTATTTTTGCGGTTGACAAATGTACACCCGAGAGATACAATATCCACATCAATAGGGAACAAGACCGGGTATGGTGCTTATTCCGATTTGAAAGGAGATTATATTATGAAAAAAATCATGGCTTTGACACTGGCTGTTTTGATGGCAGTTGGTATGCTTGCCGGTTGTGCTGCATCGGGCAGCGGCTCCGACAATGGCTATACCGCTAATAACACCGAGTTTGTAATTGGTGTCTCCGGCCCGCTGACCGGCGAGGCTGCGATTTATGGCACTGCTGTTGCCAACGCCGCCCAAATTGCTGTTGATGAAATCAACGCCGCCGGCGGTCTGAATGGTGTAAAGTTTAAGCTGGTTGCAATGGATGACAAGCACGATCCGACTTTGGTTGCCGGTAACTATTCGGCAATGCTGGAGCAGGGCATGCAGCTATCCTTAGGCACGGTTACCACCGGCCCGGGCATGGAATTCAAGAACCTCTCTAATGATGACAATGTGTTCTTCCTGACGCCTTCGGCTTCCGGCGATAAGATTCCGGAGTTTGATAACGGTTACCAGATGTGCTTTGCGGATGGCAACCAAGGCGCTGTTGCGGCAGACTTTGTCAATCAGAACTTTGCCGGTCAGACTATAGGTGCTTTCTATAAGTCTGACGAGGATTATTCCAAGGGTATCTTCCAGCAGTTTATGAAGAATTTGGACGATTCCGTTACGGTGGTTGAAACCTCCTTCACCGCAGCCGGTGCTACCGACTTCAGCACCCAGATTGATACTCTGAAGGATTGTAAGTTTATCTTTATGCCTACTTACTATCAGCCTGCGTCCATTTTCCTGGATCAGGCGAAGGCAATTCTGGCACCCGATTCTGTATACTATGGCTGCGATGGCTTTGACGGAATTGATAGCCAGGAGGGCTTTGATATCTCTGCCATTCCTCAGGAGGTTACGATGCTGTCCCACTTCAACTCCAAGGCTACCGAAGGCAAGGCTAAGGAATTCATTGACAAGTATGTCGATAAGTATGGTGCAGACACCTTGAACCAGTTTGGCGCTTCTGCTTATGACTGTGTTTATGCTTTGTTTGGCGCAATGAAGGCGGCTGTTGATGCAGGCAAGCAGATTGATGTTACGATCAGTGCTTCTGATTTGTGTGAGATTCTCAAGGAACAGTTCTCCGGCGGCTACGCCTTAAAGGATGCTGTTACCGGCGATGAAATCAAGTGGGAATCCACCGGATTTGTTAACAAGACTGCTATTCAGTATGTTATCAAGGAAGCTAACTAATATATAGGTTGTATTCACACTGCACATACCGGTCTTTCTGACCGGTATGTGCAGTTGTCGTGCTAAGAAATTTTCACGGAATAGAAAAGTTGGGAAAATTATGGAAGTTGTTTTATCTACCTTGATCAATGGTCTGAGTCTGGGCGGCATCTATGCGATGATTGCGCTTGGCTATACGATGGTATATGGTATCGCTAAGATGCTGAACTTTGCCCACGGCGATATTATTATGATCGGCGGCTACCTGATATACGTGTTTATGGCAACCAATAATCCGCTTTTGGCGATTTTGCTTGCTGTGGTGGGCTGCGTGATTTTGGGTATTACCATTGAAAAAATTGCATATAAGCCTTTGCGGGGTGCTTCCCCTTTGGCTGTGCTGATTACTGCCATTGGCGTAAGCTATCTGCTGCAGAGTATAGCCCAGATCATTTTTGGTTCTGCAACCAAAATGGTTACGGTTTATGAGCTTGGCGCAATTAAGCTAATGGGCGCGACCGTGCAGATTTCTGCTCTGGTTACACTTGGTGTAACGGTTGTTGTTATGCTGGTGTTGACGCTGTTCGTAAAATATACCCGTCTGGGCAGAGCAATGATTGCTGTATCGGAGGATAAGTCCGCCGCGCAGCTTATGGGCATCAATGTTAACGCAATCATCACGGTAACCTTTGCCATCGGTTCTGCTTTGGCAGCGTTGGCCGGTCTTTTCTACCTGCTGAAAGCGCCTTCTGTGTCTACAACGATGGGTTCTATGCCTGGCATTAAAGCTTTTACGGCGGCGGTAATCGGCGGTATTGGCTCTATCCCCGGAGCTATGTTGGGCGGTATTTTACTTGGTGTTGTAGAAAGCATTTCCTATAAAATTACTGCCATTGCGCCGTATACAGATGCCATTGAATTTTCCATCCTGATCATTATTCTTTTGGTTAGACCTACCGGTTTTCTTGGTAAGAAAAGGAGGGAGAAGGTATGACACTGGGTAAATTTAAGCTTAATCACTATATCAACTATATCGTTATCGGTACTGTAATGTTGGTACTCGGTGGAATGACTCTGGCAGGAGAGCGGTTTAACAATTCTTTTCTGTTTTTGATGGAAAAGATGTCAATCAGCATTATTCTTGCTGTCTCTCTTTCTCTGGTTGTAGGTTTTCTGGGTGAGCTATCCTTGGGCCACGCCGGCTTTATGTGTATAGGCGCGTATTTAGGCGGCAAGGTTGCCGCGTTACTGGAGCCTGCGCTGGGCAATGGGCTGGCTGCTTTTGCGATTTCCTTGTTGGTTGGTGCGGCAGCTGCGGCTGTTTGCGGTGCTGTTGTTGGCATTCCTGCTCTGCGTCTGAGAGGCGACTATCTGGCAATTGTTACATTGGCCTTTGGTGAAATTGTGAAATCCCTGTTTTTGAACACATCTGATGAATCCTTCGGCGGCACACTGGGCTTGGATACGCCGCGCTATGATAAAAGGTATTTGTTTATCATCGCCTTTGTCCTTGTTTTAATGACCCTTGCGGTTGTGCAGAACTTTATCCGTTCCAAGCACGGCAGAGCGGTTACAGCAATTCGTGATAATGAAATTGCCGCCAGAGCTACCGGCGTGAATGTTACCAAGTATAAGCTGATCGCATTTATTATATCTGCGGCGCTAGCAGGCGTTGCCGGCGTACTTTACAGCTACAGCAACTATACGGTTCAAAGTCTCAAATTCGACTACAATTATTCCATCGAGATTCTGGTTATGGTCGTTTTGGGCGGTATGGGCAGCATCAACGGCGCGATTGTTTCTGCTGCACTGATTACCTGGCTTAACACCTGGCTGCCGACGAAGCTCACAGGCGAACTGGCGGTACTCCAGGACCTTTTGTACGCATTGATATTGATTGCAATTGTCATCTATAATAATGCCCCTGCGTTGGCAGCTGTTCGGGAGAAGTATAATGTCGCCGCTCTGCTGAATAAGGTATTCAAGACGAGGCACGACCCTGCTCACAGACATGATGACAAGGCAAAGTGGGATGTTGTCCCCACCAAAATCAGTATGGACGAGGTTTTGTCTGTAGATATGGTGCCGCAAAACACACGACCGGATGCAGAAAAAGGAGGAAAAGACTGATGGCAGACTACATTTTGGAAACCAAAGGTCTTAGCATTTCTTTTGGCGGCTTAAAAGCGGCGCAGGATGTGAACATCCGCATTCAAAAGAACCAAATATACGGACTGATTGGCCCGAACGGCGCCGGAAAGACGACGATATTTAATCTTTTGACTGGTGTTTATAAACCTACAACAGGCACGTTCTATCTGGATGGGGAAGAGCTTAAAGGTCTTTCCCAGGAAGCGATCAACCATAAGGGTATTGCCCGTACCTTCCAAAACATCCGACTTTTCAATAATATGACGGTTGTACGCAATGTTATGGTTGGTCTGCACAATCGTCCGGAGTTTCGTTGCTCCTTGTGGGAATCACTGTTGCGATTGCCACGACATTTTAAGATGGAAAAGGCTATACGGGAAAAGGCGAAAGAGCTGCTTCGGATTTTTGATTTAGAGCAGGAACGAAATGCACTTGCCTGCAATCTGCCCTACGGCAAACAGCGGAAGCTGGAGATTGCCCGTGCCCTTGCAACCGATCCGAAGATTTTGTTGCTGGATGAGCCTGCAGCAGGCATGAATCCGCAGGAAACGGAAGATTTAGCAAAGACGATCCGCTTTATCCGGGATCATTTTGATATGACAATTTTACTGATTGAGCACGATATGAAGTTTGTATCCGGCCTTTGTGATGAATTGACAGTATTGAACTTTGGTACGATGCTGGCACAGGGTGATACCAAAACGGTTCTGCAAGACCCGGAAGTTGTCCGGGCATACATCGGAGGTTGATCTATGGCATTGTTGGAAGTGAATAACCTTACGGTATATTATGGTGTTATTTGCGCGCTGAAGGGGATTAGCTTTGCGGTAAATCAAGGTGAAATCGTATCCCTGATTGGCGCAAACGGCGCCGGTAAGACGACTACGATGCAAAGCACCGTGGGCCTGATTCCCAAAAAGGCGGGCAGCGTCCTCTTTGACGGTCGCGATATTACCAAAACCCCTTGCCATAAGATTGTGCACATGGGTATGACCCAGGTTCCGGAGGGCCGCCGCATATTCCAGGAACTGACAGTTTATGAGAACTTGATGATGGGTGCCTATTCGGTAAAGGACAGCAGTATGTTTAAAATCGATTTGGAGTCCATCTATACCCGTTTTCCACGGTTGGCAGAGCGACGCAATCAGATTGCCGGTACACTCTCCGGCGGAGAACAGCAGATGCTTGCTATGAGCAGGGCATTGATGAGCCATCCGAAGCTGCTGATGCTGGATGAGCCTTCCATGGGCCTTTCGCCGCTGTTGGTTGACCAGGTTTTTGAGATCATCACAGATATTAACCGGGACGGTACCACTATTTTGTTGGTGGAGCAGAACGCCGGCAAATCACTTGCAATATCAGATCGTGCGTATGTTCTGGAAAATGGCAGTATTGTCCTGTCCGGTACGGGCAAAGAGTTGGCGGCCAGCGAACAGGTACAAAAAGCATATCTCGGCGGTTAAATACCGAATACCCCCTGCATAGTCTTATGCAGGGGGTGCTTTTATGTGTCGAAAAAACCAACTTTGGGGCTGCGCGATGCTGACCTTTGGATTGGGGCTTCTGATTGGCATTTGGTTGGAGGGAGGTTTTCTTGCCCACTGCTTTGGCTTTGGCATTATTTTTCTCGGCTGCGGTGTTTTTCGTATGCGTTAGGCATAGTCTTGTCCTCTTTGTCATATAGTTTAACAGCAAAGGAGGAACGTTATGGAAATTCAGTTTCAAAAAATGGTGTATCCCTGCCTGAAAACGGTGTGTCGGCAGATGCAAAATCAAGAACTGACCCAGGAGGTACGCCTGCCGGACGGTATGCCGGATATTGGAAATATTTTAGGCGGCTGGGGGCAGGTCATTATCCGGGGCAAGCAGTGGCGAACCGGTAGTGCCGGTGTAAACGGCGGAATTATGGCATGGATCTTGTATCTGCCTGAGGGAGGTGGAACGGTTCAGCAAATCGAAACCTGGCTTCCGTTCCAATACGGCTGGGATTTTCCGGACACGCAATATGACGGCGACCTGCAGGTGCAGCCTGTACTTCGCGGAGTGGATGCCAGACTGCTCTCCGCTCGGAAAATGATAGTAAGGGGCTCCCTCGGGATGCTGGGACGCGCCACAGTTGGCGAGGATATGCAGACCTATACTCCGACAGAGGTAGCGGAGGATGTCCGTGTTTTGCAAAAGTCCTACCCAATGCTCCTTCCGGTTGAGGCAGGGGAAAAAGCGTTTTTTCTGGAAGAAGGCGTTCGTCCGGACGCCGGGGCAGTTCCTGTGGGGAACATCCTGCGTTACAGTTTGATACCAACACTTTCAGAAATGAAGCTTGTGTCGGATAAACTGATCTTCCGGGGTAACGCCGGTCTTTCTATGGTATATTTAGGCACAGACGGGCTGGTACATACCTGGCATACGGAAGTGCCTTTCTCCCAGTTCACCCAGCTTAATAAGGAATATGAACCGGATGCTCAGGCGGACATTCAATTTGTTCTGACATCTCTGGAACTGGAGCAGGCAGAGGAGGAAAACCTGACCCTGAAGGCAGGTATTACCGGGCAGTATACGGTATACGATATGTCTGTTGTGGATGTGGCGGAGGACGCCTACAGTCCCAACCGGACAGTTGCCGTACGAAAAGAAGCGTTAGCTTGCCCGGCTGTTTTGGATTATTGGCAAGAGCCATTAACCGTATCCCATTCTACCCAAACCGATATTCTTCGGCCTCTGGATGTGGTGTTTTATCCGGAGAAGCCGGTTGTGCAGCGACACGACCAGGGCGTGCAGGCGGAGCTGGGCGGCAACTTCCAAGTTCTCGGTTACGATGCAGACGGACAGCTTATGTTGCAGCAAAATCGCTGGGAGGATAGCCGGTTTGTCCCTGCAGATGAGAGCGCCGATGTGGAAATGGATATATTGTGGGCAGGAGCGCCTTCTGTTGATGGAAATAATTTATCGGTGCCTATGCAATTGACGACACGTACTACCGCTCAGCAGGCAATGGAAATGGTTGCGGGTTTGGAGCTGGGAGAGCTAAAAGAACCGGATCCCCAGCGCCCCAGCTTGATACTGCGGCGAGCCGGGACCGACAGTCTGTGGGATATCGCAAAAGAAAACGGTTCTACCGTAGCGGCAATTCAGCAGGCAAATGACCTGCAATCAGAGCCAGCACCGGATAAAATGCTTCTAATTCCGGTACTATAACAGGAAACCGCCATCGGGTTTTGCACCCGGTGGCGGTTTTTGGCGGTTGTCGCATTCGGGGAGAATGACCGCCTAAGCAATAAAATACCGGATTTTTTGCAAGGAAACAAGTTAAAAATGTCGAATATATTTTCACTTGTGAAACCGCATATATAGTGTTATAATAAATCATATATTACGAACAGAAGGTGTATTTATGACAAAAATCGATATTTATTCCGGCTTTCTTGGCGCCGGTAAAACAACCCTGATCAAAAAAATGATTAAAGAGTGCTATGCCGGACAAAAGCTGGTGCTGATTGAAAACGAATTCGGTGAAATCGGTATCGACGGTGGATTTCTGAAGGATGCCGGCGTGAATATTACAGAAATGAACTCCGGCTGCATTTGCTGCAGTCTGGTGGGAGATTTTGGAAAGGCTTTGCATCAGGTGATCGACCAGTATGATCCGGACCGCATCTTGATTGAGCCTTCCGGTGTGGGTAAGCTTTCCGATGTGATCGCCGCAGTGCAAAAGGTAACCAGCGACACGGTTTCTTTGGGTTATACTGTGGCAGTGGTGGATGCTGGCAAGGTAAAAATCTATATGAAGAACTTTGGCGAGTTCTACAATGATCAGATTGAAACGGCTTCCACAATTATCCTCTCCCGTACCGGGGATATTCTGCAGCAGAAGCTGGATAACGCTGTGGCGCTGCTCCGGGAACACAATCCGGAAGCAACCATTATAACCACCCCCTGGGAGGAACTGTCCGGTCAGCAGATCGTAGAGGCTCTGGAAGGTAAGGCGACTTTGGCTGCTGCTTTGCAGCAAATGGAGGAGGAGCACCACCATCACGAGGATGGACACTGCTGCTGCGGACACGACCATCACGAGCATCATCACCACGAAGAAGGACATTGCTGCTGTGGTCATGACCACCACGAGCATCATGAACATCATCACCACGAAGACGGTCATTGCTGCTGCGGACACGATCATCACGAGCATCACCACCACGAGGAAGGTCATTGCACCTGCGGACACGATCATCACGACCACCATCACCATGCAGACGAGGTGTTTACCTCCTGGGGCGTGGAGACGGCACGGAAATTCTGCCGGGATGAGATTGAAAACGCACTGAAAAAACTGGATAGCCGGGAATATGGCTTTGTTCTTCGCGCCAAAGGCATTGTGGCAGACCAAAATGGCGGTTGGCTGCATTTTGACTATGTTCCTGGCGAATATAATGTGCGCAGCGGCAGCCCGGAAATCACCGGCAAGCTGTGTGTCATCGGCGCAGAGCTGGATCAGCAGGATATTGCAGAATTGTTTGGAGTGTAAGTGATGGTACAGATACCAGTCTATGTTTTTACCGGTTTTCTGGATTCCGGTAAGACAAAATTTATACAGGAAACTCTGGAAGACTCCCGGTTCAATGCCGGTGAGCGAACGTTGCTTTTGGTTTTTGAAGAAGGGGAGGAAGCGTACGATTTTTCTACCTATCCCTATCAAAATGTATATTTAGAGGTGCTGGATCAACAAACGGTAACAGCAAAGCAGCTGCAGGCACTGGCAAAAAAATACCGTGCCCAGCGGGTCGTGGCAGAACTGAACGGAATGCAGTTGGTGGGCGATCTGTACAGCCGTTTTCCGGAGGAATGGGTTGTGGCACAGGAGGTTATGTTTGCCGATGCTACGACCTTTGAAACCTACAATGCCAATATGCGCAACCTGGTGATGGACAAGCTGGTTGGCGGACAAATGGTGGTATTTAATCGGTTAAAGCCGAACGCCGACACTATGCCGCTTCATAAGCTTGTCCGGGCGGCGAACCGTCGTATGGATATTTTGTACGATTATTTAGATGGCACAACGGTTTTTGATGAGCTGGAAGATCCGCTGCCCTTTGATATTAACGCCCCGGTTATCGATGTGAAGGATGCAGACTTTGCTCTGTGGTATCGGGATGTAACAGAAGAACCGGAAAAATACAACGGAAAAACTGTACGATTTAAGGGGCAGGTTGCGCTGCTGCGCCGGACTAAGGGAGATATGTTTGCTCCCGGACGGTTTGTAATGACCTGCTGTGCAGACGATATTCAGTTTTGCGGAATTCCCTGCGCCTATGAGCGGGCAAAGGAATTGGAAACCCGTTCCTGGGTTATGGTTACAGCAAAAATCACGGCGGAAAGACACCCCTTGTACAAAGGAGAACTGGGTCCTGTGCTGACGGCTTTGACGGTACAGACCGGTGCAGAGCCTGCCCAGCCGGATGTTGCTACATTCTAAAAGAAAGGAGCTGAGCGTATGTATCAGCCTCTTGCAGACCTGTTGCGTCCGCAAACTCTGGACCAGGTTTACGGTCAAGAGCATATTCTGGGTGAAGGCGCGGTACTGCACCGGCTTGTCCAATCCGGGAATATTCCCAATATGATCTTTTATGGGCCCAGCGGTACCGGTAAGACCACTGTTGCCAATATCATTGCCAAGCAAACTAACCGGACGCTCTACCAACTGAATGCAACTACCGCCTCCACGGCGGATATTAAAAGCATTGTATCTCAGTTGGATACCTTTATGGCGCCTAACGGGGTCCTTTTGTACTTAGATGAGATACAGTCCTTTAATAAAAAGCAGCAGCAATCGCTGCTGGAGTATATTGAAAACGGGAAAATCACCCTGATCGCTTCTACAACAGAGAACCCCTATTTCTATGTTTTTAACGCCATTTTAAGCCGCTCCACGGTTTTTGAATTCAAGCAGATCTCCGCAGAAGCCGCCTTGCAGGCGATACGCCGGGCAGTTTCTTTTATGGAAGAGCGGACAGCGCTGCTGGCAAAGCCGGAAGAAGGGGCGCTGGAGTATATTGCCGGCGCTTGCGGCGGGGATCTGCGTAAGGCGATGAATGCGGTTGAAGTACTGTTTTCTGTAGCCCAGCCGCAGGATAATTCAATTGTTTTGACCTTGGCGGATGCCAAGGCGGTTACCCAGAAGAGTGCTTTGCGTGCCGACCGGGACGGGGACAATTTCTACGATTTGCTCTCTGCTCTGCAGAAGAGTATCCGGGGTTCTGACCCGGATGCGGCAGTGCATTATTTAGCCCGGCTTTTGGAAGCAGGGCAGATGCAATCTGCCTGCCGCCGTTTAATGGTGGTGGCGGCAGAGGATGTGGGTCTTGCCTACCCGATGATTATTCCTATCGTTAATGCCTGCGTGGATGTTGCCTTAAAAATTGGTATGCCGGAGGCGCGGATTCCCCTGGGCGACGCGGCGGTTTTGATGGCAACTTCCCCTAAATCCAACACCGGGCATATTGCTCTGGATGCGGCTATGGCAGATATCCGCCTTGGAAAGGGCGGAGATTTCCCTCGCCACCTGCAAAATGTTCACGCGGATACCTACACCCAAGAACGGGAACAGGGCTATCAGTATCCCCACAATTTCCCCAACCGTTGGGTCAAGCAGCAGTATTTGCCGGATGACCTGGTGGGCACCCGGTATTACACCTACGGTGATAACAAACTGGAACAGGCAGCCAAGCAGTATTGGGATGCCATTAAGGGGGAAGGGTAATGGACATTCGCCTGAAAGATATTCTGGTTATGAAAAAGCCTCATCCTTGCGGAGAAAAACGGTGGCTGGTATTGCGTACCGGCGCAGATTTTCGCTTGCGTTGTTTAGGATGTGGACACGAGGTTATGGTTCCGCGCTTTAAGGCAGAAAAAAATATTCGTTCTGTGGAGCGGGAAACCTCGACAGAAATAAGCGGCAGCTGAGAAAATCAGCTGCCGTATTTTTTATAACCAATTCCATGCTTGGAAAAACCGGTATGCTAGGGCCGATTCTTGCTGTGGTTTTCCGGATTTGTTCTGACGGCTTTTTTTGAGACAACCGCTTATACTGGTGTCAACAGCTTTACTTAGGGGGTGCAGCCGTGGTGATATATGCAGATATCGTGGCGTTTTTAAATTTTCTTGTGGATTATTTGCTCCTTTTAGGGACAAACCGTTTATGCGGCTATCCACCGTGCTGGGCCAGAGCTGCGATGGCAGCAGCCGTTGGGGGGCTATATGCCGGGGTGTGCCTGCTGCCGGGCTTTCACTTTCTCGGACAGGTTCATTGGCGGCTGATTTGTTTGTTTATTATGGGATATTTAGCATTTGGGTTATCTGTTAGCGCTTTTCGCCGGGTTTTGGTATTCTTTCTGCTCAGCATGGCACTGGGCGGTATTGCGGTTGGGTTGGGCGTTGGCGGCAATGTGTCTTTATTAACAGCTGCTGGAGCTTTAACGATATTGTGTTTCTTTGGCTTTCGGGATAATCTGGGCAGCAAAACCTACATTCCGGTAGAGCTTACCTATAATAACCGACGCATTTGTCTGACCGCTTTGCAGGACACGGGAAATACGCTTTTAGACCCGGTAACCGGCAGATCCGTGTTGGTGATCAGCTCCGATGCGGCGCAGAAACTGATTGGTTTGACACCGGCGCAGCTTTCCAACCCAGTGGAAACAGTTTCGCTTGCGGTGCTTCCGGGACTGCGGCTGATACCCTTTCAAAGCATTGGGCAGCCAGGGGGATTGCTGCTGGCTATGCATCTGAAGGAGGTGAAAATCGGAAAATGGAAAGGAAGCTCTCTGGTGGCATTTGCACCGGAATTAATCAGCAGGGAAGGGGCATATCAGGCATTAACAGGAGGGGTTACATAATGGGAAAAATTTGGTTAATCTTAGTCAAAATCGGTGTGATCTCCCCAAGGGAGATCCATTATATCGGCGGTAGCGATATCCTGCCGCCTCCGTTAAAAGGAGAACAGGAGCTGCAGGCATTGCAAGCGTTGGAAACCGGCGACGATAAAGCAAAGCAACTGCTGATCGAGCGAAATTTGCGACTGGTGGTTTTTATTGCCCGGCGTTTTGAAAACACCGGGGTCAATCTGGAGGATTTGATTTCTATTGGCACCATTGGCCTGATTAAGGCAATTGACACCTACCGTTTGGATAAGAATATTAAACTGGCAACCTATGCCTCCCGGTGCATTGAAAATGAAATTTTGATGTACATACGAAAGATCTCCAATCAAAAAACCGAGGTATCATTGGACGAACCGATCAATATGGATTACGACGGCAACGAATTATTGCTTTCAGATATTCTGGGTACAGAGGAGGATATGATCCAGCGTCCGATGGAGGATGCGGTGGACTTAAGCTTGCTACGGCAAGCAGTACGGGAGCTTCCGGAACGGGAACGCAAAATTGTGGTAATGCGTTTTGGCTTAGAGGGTCATGCGGAGCTGACCCAAAAGGATGTGGCACAAAAAATGGGAATTTCCCAGTCCTACATCTCCCGTTTGGAGAAGCGGATAATGGCAAAATTGCGCAAAGAAATCCTGAGACAGACAAGCTGCGCATAAAAATCATATCGACTACTTGAAATTACTGGATTTGCCTGCTATAATCAATACAAAATGATATCGATAAAATTTTTTATCGAAAGGAAAGAGATTATGGAACGCAAAGATATTTCAAAAGCGGTACTGAAGAGATTGCCCGGTTACCTTTCTTATCTGAAAAGTCTTCCGGACGATGCTTCTCCTTATATGTCCGCGACCACTCTGGCAAACGCCCTGGGTATGGGTGAGGTGCAGGTGCGTAAGGACTTGGCGATGGTCTCTTCCGGCGGCCGTCCGAAAATCGGCTATCTCCGGGAAAGTCTGATTGAGGATATCAGTCAGTTTTTAGGCTATGATAACACCACCGATGCCATTTTGGTCGGCGCAGGCAAACTGGGTCAGGCGCTTTTGGGTTATGGTGGCTTCAATGTTTACGGTTTGAATATTCGTGTAGCCTTCGATATTGCTCCCACAGCGGATAAAATTGGCGGCAAGCCGGTTTATCCTATGAACAAAATGCAGAGCTTTTGTCAGGCAAATAAGGTTCTGATGGGCATTATCACCGTGCCGGCGCAATATGCTCAGCAGGTTTGCGACCAGATGGTAGAAAGTGGAATTCAGGCAATTTGGAATTTTGCCCCTATGCACCTGGACGTACCGCCTCATATATTGGTACAAAATGAGGATATGGCAACCTCTCTTGCAGTTCTTTCTATGCACCTTCAGGCGCAGATCAAAGACAAAAAGTAAAACATTACCCCCGAACCAAACGGTTCGGGGGTCTGCTTTATTTACCGGGCTTGAAGCTGTCCTTCAAGCTGACGCTGCGGTTAAATACCAAATGCTCCTTGGTAGAATCCTTGCTGTCCGGGCAGAAGTAGCCCAAACGCATAAACTGGTAGGAAGCCGGCGCTTTGGCATCCTGCAAGCTCCGCTCTACCTTACAACCGGTGAGAACTTCCAAAGAGTTGGGGTTCAAGCAGGCCAGGAAATCCTTGCCCGCAGCATCCGGATCCGGATCGTCGAACAGATTACTGTACTGACGCACCTCTGCTTCCACGCAGGTTTCCGCATCTACCCAGTGAATGGTTGCGCCTTTGACTTTTCTGCCGTCAGCAGGATCGCCGCCCCGGGAGTCCGGATCATATGTGGCAAGAACCTCGGTGATGTTGCCGTTTTCGTCTGTATTGTAGCCGGTGCAGGTGATGAGGTATGCGCCCTTCAACCGGCATTCCGGTCCGTTGGGATACAACCGCTTAAACTTGGGCACAGGCTCTGTCAGGAAGTCATCTGCCTCAATCCACAAATTCCGGGAGAAGGTAATATCCCGCGTGCCGGCATCCGGGTCATTGGGGTTGTTCTCTACCTGGAAAATCTCACTCTTGCCCTCGGGATAGTTGGTAATGGTCAGCTTGATGGGCTTCAGAACCGCCATAACCCGCTGGGCAGTTTCGTTCAAATCCTCCCGCAGGCAGTACTCCAGGAAGGCGTACTCAATGGTGTTGGGGGATTTGGCGACGCCGACCCGGTCGCAGAAATTGCGGATCGCCTTGGGGGTGTAGCCCCGGCGGCGCAGACCGCACAAGGTAGGCATCCGGGGATCATCCCAGCCGGAAACATAGTTATTCTCCACCAAAGCCCGCAGCTTCCGCTTGGAAAGCACCGTATGGTCGATGCCCAGACGGGCAAACTCGATCTGCCGGGGATGATGGGGGACAGAAACATTCTCCACAACCCAGTTGTAAAGGGGACGGTGATTCTCAAATTCCAGAGAACACAGAGAGTGGGTGATACCCTCCAAAGCATCCTGGATAGGGTGGGCAAAATCGTACATAGGATAAATGCACCATTTATCCCCCTGCCGGTGGTGATGCATATGCCGAATCCGGTAAATGACCGGGTCGCGCATATTGAAATTGCCGGAGGCAAGATCGATTTTTGCCCGAAGGGTGTACTGGTTGTCCTCAAACTCACCGGCGCGCATCCGGGCAAACAGGTCGAGACTTTCTTCGATGGGACGGTCCCGGAAGGGGGACACGGCGGGGGTGTTCAAATCGCCCCGGTATTCCTTGAACTGCTCCGGTGTCAGCTCGCAGACGTAGGCAAGACCCTTTTTGATCAGTTCGACGGCAAATTCATAGTCCTTTTCAAAGTAATCCGAACCGTAATAGAACCGATCCTCCCAGTCAAAGCCCAGCCACCGGATATCTTCCTGAATGGCATCGACAAACTCCACATCCTCTTTGGTAGGATTGGTGTCGTCCATACGCAAATTGCACATGCCGCCGAATTTCTCAGCTGTACCGAAGTCGATGATCAAAGCCTTGCAGTGGCCGATGTGCAGGTAGCCATTGGGCTCAGGCGGAAACCGGGTATGAACAGTCTGACCGGCGAAACGACCGCCTTCTGCAATATCCTCTTCGATAAAGGCATGGATGAAATTTTTGCTTTCTGTGATTTCAGCCATAATTTTCGTCCTCTCTGTCGGGAAAATTTGCAAATATTATAACCGATACCAACTATTTTTGCAACCAAAAAACCGGATTATTCCAAAG
>JAZSRR010000135.1:0-4358 GCA_045538605.1 Faecousia sp. | reverse complement strand
TGAGGGACTCACTGCCGATCACCGCCAGCAAAAGGCTCTTGCCCCGGTTGTTCCGGTAGACCTTATCGCCAGGCTTCAATTCCATACCGGGAACCAAAGGCTTGAAGCCCTCTGCCTCTACGGCAGCGACGGTCCAGGCGGGTGCCTCCCGCTCGGTCTTGCAGGCATCCATAAAGCCGGCATAGCGCTTGCAGTAATCGTTCATTTCCTTGCGCTGCTCGTCGGTCAGGTCTGCATAGCCGTTTTTCGGTGTATTCAGAAGGGAAGCACGCAGTTCTTCGTTGGTCATAGCTATATTCTCCTTTTCGTAATTCATACTGATATTATACCCAAATCCGCCAAAAAGGCAAGGCATTTCCGCTGGAAAGCTTCCTCGGTGGTATCGTTTTCCAAAGTATAATCACACCGGGCGGAAAATACCTCGTTACTTGGTTGGGCGGAGATCCGGGCAAGGGCATAATCCCGGTCGATGCCATCTCTACGCATCAGCCTCTGGATGCGCTGCTCAGTAGGGGCAGTAACCGCAACGGTTACATCGCAAAGGGCGTTTAAGCCGCTTTCCAATAGCCCAATGGCGTCCAGAGCCGCAAGTGTCGGTGTGGGCGTCAATTGCTGCAAAACCTCCGCTTTTACTGCAGGGTGGGTCAGTTGGTTTAAGTCAAGTAAAGCTTTTTTGTCCGAAAAGACAAGCTGCCCCAGCTTTTTTCGTTGAAGCTCCCCTTGTACAACCGTGCCAGGAAACCGGTTTTCGATGGCACAAAGCAGGGCGGTGTCTGTTTTTAACAGTTGGTGGTAAACGGCGTCGCAGTCAATGACTTTTCCGCCACACTCCGCAATCAGGGAGAGCAGTGTGGTCTTGCCGCAGCCGGTACCGCCGGTGATGCCGATGATCATTCCGCTACCTCCGCATCGATGATTTGGAAAGCAGCTGCCTTTTTCAGCCGGTTCTGCACCGCGTAGGCAATACCGCCCCCTACCGGGCAACGGGCATAGACCTTTTGTACCGCCGGGTCATCCAGCTCCCGCAACGCGGCAAATAAGCCGGCAGACAAGGTGGCGGCGTCGGCCTCCAGACCGTAGGGCAGGGGATCGCAGCCATCGTACAGGGCAAGCTCCTCCTGAAAGCAAAGCACCCGGTCGCCGGGGGTATAATGCTTGCGGATGTAGTCTGCCGCCTTTTGGCGGCTGCCGGATACGATCACCACCTGACAGTGGGGGGCATAGTGGCGGGATTTCATACCCGGAGCTTTTACCACCGCATCCTGATCGATCTGGGCGGTAACCGCTTTATCTACGGTTAGCGCACCCAAAACCTCTATAAGCTGCTCCGGGGTGATACCACCGGGTCGCAAAAGTCGGGGAGGTGTTTCGGTTAAATCTACAATGGTCGACTCCACACCCACCCGGCAAGGACCGCCATCTACGATCAGCGGGATGTTGCCCCGGTGGTCAGACAGCACGTGCTGGGCGGTGGTGGTAGAGGGTGTGCCGGAGAGATTGGCAGAGGGTGCGGGAATGGGAACACCGGAAAGGGCGATAATGTTTCGTGTGATATCGCAGTCCGGACACCGGACAGCCACGGTAGGCAGGCTGGCGGTGGTGCATTTGGGTACGCAGTCCCTGGCAGGCAAAACCATCGTTAACGGGCCGGGCCAGAATTTTTCTGCCAAACGGTAGGCGCTTTCCGGAATACTGTGGCACAGGTCCTCCAGAGAAGAAGGCGCAGCAATGTGCAAAATCAGCGGGTTGTCCTGGGGGCGTCCCTTTGCGGTAAAGATTTTTGCAACAGCTTCCGGATTCAAACCGTCAGCGCCCAGACCGTATACAGTTTCTGTTGGCAACGCCACCAAGCCGCCAGCCCGGATAATCGCTGCGGCTTTTTCTGCGCAGTCCGGCGCATTTGCGGAAATTACCAGAGTTTCCATTTCACACCTCCTTTTTCTTTTTATTATAACACCTTCGGTCAAGCAGTTCAATAGAAAAAGCCCCCGACAACCGTCGGGGGCGAAGGTTATGTAGCTTAGACAGTGGGCTGGTTGGCAGCCTCGATGATCTGGACGAACTTCTCAGGAACCAGAGAAGCGCCGCCGATCAGACCGCCGTCGATGTCCGGCTGCGCCAGCAGCTCGAAGGCGTTCTTTTCGTTCATACTGCCGCCATACAGAATGGAGATAGCACGGGCATTCTTGGAAGAATACAGCTTACGCACAACAGCGCGGATGCTCTGGCAAACCTCCTGAGCCTGTTCAGGGGTTGCGGTTCTGCCGGTGCCGATGGCCCAAATGGGCTCGTAGGCAATTACGACCTTCCGAATCTTATCCTCGGAAACGCCCTGCAGACCCAGCTTGATCTGCATAGTGATCCACTCCTCGGTAATACCGGACTCCCGCTGCTCCAGGCTTTCACCGCAGCACATAATGGGGGTCAGACCGGCTTCCAGAGCAGCCAGGACCTTTGCGTTGACATCGGCATCTGTCTCACCCATAGCACGGCGTTCGGAGTGGCCGATGATCACATACTTACAGCCGGCATCCACCAACATATTGGTAGCGATTTCACCGGTGTAGGCGCCGGAAGCATTGGCGTTGCAGTTTTCTGCGCCGATGCCCACCCGGGTCTCCCGCATAGCACGGACAGCGGCAGGGATGCACACAGCAGGCACACACAGGGCAATGTCGCACCAGCGGCCCTTGGGCAGGATTGCCTTGAACTGCTGCATAAACTCCTTGGTTTCGGAAGGAGTCTTGTTCATCTTCCAGTTGCCGGCGATGACGGTCTTACGATACTTTCTGTTCATTTTTTCATCTCTCCTTATATCTATACATCGCTCTGCGATGCGGTTTTATAATTATTTATCCTGCAGGCAAGCAATACCCGGCAATTCTAAGCCTTCCAGGAATTCCAGAGAAGCGCCGCCGCCGGTGGAAATGTGGGTGATCTGGGAAGCAAAGCCCAGCTGCTCGCAGGCAGCCGCGCTGTCGCCGCCGCCTACAATGGTAACGGCATCGCTGTCAGCCAGAGCCTGGGCAACGGCAATGGTGCCCTTTGCCAAAGTGGGGTTCTCGAACACGCCCATCGGTCCGTTCCAGACAACAGTCTTGGCAGCCTTAGCGGCAGCAGCGAACTCAGCGCAGGCCTTGGGACCGATATCCAGACCCATCTTGTCGGCGGGAATTGCGGTGCAGTCCACATATTCCACAGGAATTTCTGCATCAATGGGGGAGGGGAAGCTATCTGCAACTGCGGTATCCACAGGCAGCAGCAGCTTAACGCCCTTAGCCTCAGCCTTTGCCATCATTTCCTTGCAGTAGTCCAGCTTTTCGTTGTCTACCAGGGACTTGCCAACAGTGTAGCCCTGGGCAGCCAGGAAGGTGTAAGCCATACCGCCGCCGATGATCAGGGTGTCAACCTTCTCCAGCAGATTATTGATAACATTCAGCTTATCGGAAACCTTAGCGCCGCCCAGGATAGCAACGAAGGGACGCTCCGGGTTAGCCAGCGCCTTACCCATAATGGAAACTTCCTTCTGCACCAGATAACCGGAAACAGCAGGCAGGTAGTCAGCAACACCTGCGGTGGAAGAGTGTGCCCGGTGGGCAGTGCCGAAAGCGTCGTTGACAAAAATGTCAGCCAGATCGGCAAGCGCCTTAGAAAGCTCGGGATCGTTCTTGGTCTCGCCCTTGATGTACCGGGTGTTCTCCAGCAGCATCACATCGCCGTTCTTCAGAGCGGCAGCCTTTACCTTGGAATCCTCGCCGGCGACATCAGAAGCCATAATGACCTCCTTGCCCAGCAGCTGGGAAATCCGCTCTGCAACCACCCTCAGGCTCAGCTCCGGCTTCCACTCACCCTTGGGCTTACCCATGTGGGAGCAGAGAATGACCTTCGCGCCCTTGCTGACCAGGTACTCGATGGTGGGCATAGCAGCCACGATGCGCTTGTCGGAAGTGATCTTACCGTCCTTGGTGGGAACGTTGAAGTCGCAGCGGCAAAGCACCCGCTTACCGGCTACATCAATATCTTCGATAGATTTCTTGTTGTAGTTCATTGTGTTTCCTCCATTATACCATTATATTTTCATTTTTCCAAAATTCGTTAAACCCGGGAATTCCAGCTGCCGCAGCGCCTCATAAACGGTGATGGCGACACTGTTGCTTAGGTTCAGACTCCGGGCTTCGCTGCGCATAGGCAGGCGAATACAATGGCTGCGGTGCTGTTCCAGAAAATCCTCCGGCAGACCCTTGGTCTCCTTGCCAAAGAACAGGTAGCAGCCATCCTCAAAATTGGCTTCGGTATAGCACCGAGGCGCTTTCGTGGAAAGACACCACATTTGCTTCACATCGTTCTTCCGAAAGAAA
>JAZSRR010000131.1:0-5252 GCA_045538605.1 Faecousia sp. | reverse complement strand
GGAAGGGCAATAAAAGCTCCGAAATTGGTGATGGACTTGACTTTGCCGTCTAAAACGGCGCCTGCGGTTAACTCCATAAGTGGTTTGCTTCCTCCAATTTTACTCTTGCGGCTGAAAAATGACGGTGTCCGGGTCTACCAGACCCAGCAGCTGTTCAGCCAGCTCCGTGATGCTTTGCACCGTGCCCAGCTGGGAGATGGACTGGCGCAGGCGTTTATTTTCCTGCTCCAGCTGAACGGCATAGGTTCGGTTGCTTTCCAGCTCTTTTTCGGTGTGGATGATGGCGGCCCGCAGGACCATCAGAGCCAGAGTGGACAGCACCAGCGTTGCCAGGACCAGACATTTTACAGCGGTGGAGCTGCGGCGATATACCAGACGAATGCGGCGAAACGGATTTTGTCCTGCCATACCGGGCACCTCCAACCTCTAATTTACTCTTTATTGTACCCGGTTTTTTTCTCCTTGCCAAGAGAAATTTTATAGTTTGTCTGGTTTTTTTGAAAAATATTTGCGAAAGTCCCTGCCAAAAAGCGGCAAAGGGGCGGCGCAGGCATTTTCCTACGCTGTGTTCCCACAAAATACCGCCCACCGGAAGTCCTGCCAAATAGCCCAAACGGATATCTCCCCGGCAAACGGCGAAATTAAAATACAGCCACACATAAAATGTCCCTGCCAAAAACACAAGGTCCGAAACAGCGGTATACCGGGGGCGCAAAGGGCGCAAAAAGCCGTAAAAAAGCCCCAGTCCTGCCCCCAGCGCCAGAGCGATGGCAAAACGGGAGAAAGCATAAATCGGGGTGGTCATTGGGTCAGCCTCTGCCAGAAGGAGCGGCTTTTTTTCGGCGCGGAGTAGATCAGGGCGGAAATGTCTCCGTCCACCACCACCTGACCGCCTTCTATGGACAATGTTTTCAGCTGCAGCCCCTCGCCCTGGATTTCCAGAGTACCCAGGGTGGTGGAAAGCATGACTGTATTTTCATCAAAGCTGATCACTTCCGTTACCCCGGTGAGGTTCAGGCTTTTTCGCTCGTTCAGGGTCAGCTTGTGGGGCAGTACCAAATCGGACATCATATCACCTCAAAAAAGTCTATGCAAGGAAGGTGGCAGTATACCATTTGACACCGGCAAGGTTTCGGGCTATACTCTTAAAAGGAAAGGGGGCGACGGCTTGCGACTGGAAAGTATGCTTTTGAATGATTTATCCGGGCATCAAGCCGGGCGGCTGCTTCTTGAAAAAATGTATCGGGAAGAAACCGGGAAAGCGATGCCGCCTATTCAGCAGGCGCCTCGGGGAAAACCCTATTTTGTATCCGGCGACTACCATTTTTCCGTTTCCCACACAAAAAGGAGGGTGTTTTGCGCGTTGAGCAAGCAGCCTGTAGGCGTGGATGCGGAGGAGCTGGATCGGGAGGTCAACCTTGCATTAGCGGATAAAATTCTGTCCCCTTCGGAAAAGATGCAGTTTGATTCCGCGACGGACACGCGCCTCGCTCTTTTGACCTTTTGGGTTTTGAAGGAAGCCCAGGGGAAGCTGACCGGAGAGGGAATCAACGGTTATCCCAACCATACGGATCTTTCGTTGGATGACCCCCGGGTGCAAATAATAGATAACTGCCTGGTGGCAGTTGCAGAATAAAGGAGAAAAGTATGCTGTTTGATACCCACGCCCATATGAACGACCCGGCTTTTGATGCGGACCGGCAGGAAATTTTGCTGGGATTACAGGAAAAGGGCGTTGCCAATATTCTCAATGTAGGCTGCTGTCTGTCATCCTCTCAGGATTGTATCACGATGGCGGAGCAGTATCCCTTCGTCTATGCCTCTGTGGGCAGCCACCCGGACAGCGCCGACGAGGTGAATGATGATGTGATCGAGCAGTACCGAAAAATGGCGCAGCACCCGAAGGTACGCGCCATTGGAGAAATCGGACTGGATTATTATTATGAGACCATTCCCCGGGAGATCCAGCAAAAGGCCTTCCGGATGCAAATGGAGCTTGCCCGGGAGCAGAATATGCCGGTGATCGTCCACGAACGGAATGCCCACGATGACGGAATGCGGATCGTAAAGGAGTTTCCGGAGGTTACCGGTGTGTTTCATTGCTATTCCAGCTCTGCGGAAATGGCGCGGCAGCTGGTGAATATGGGCTGGTATATCGGCTTTACCGGCGTGCTGACCTTCAAAAATGCCCGCAAGGCGGTGGAGACGGCGGAAAGCATTCCGCTGGAGCGGATCGTTCTGGAAACCGACTGCCCCTTTATGGCGCCGGAACCCTTCCGGGGCAAGCGGAATGACCCGGGGTATTTATACCGGATGGCAGAGCGGTTAGCAGAAATTCGGGGGATTTCCGTGGAGGAGGTTCACAGAATCACCACCGCCAATGCCCACGCCCTTTATCGGCTTTGACTGCGCAGCTTTTTGACCAGCTGTTCAATAAAGCCCCATACCGGAGGCTCCAGCCACTTGTCATATAAAATGCACATATACAGCGCCCGATGCCAGTTTTCCAGGGGAACAAAGGCAATATCCTGCCGGGCGTTGACACAGCTTTCCGGCAGAAAGCAGAAGCCCAATCCGGCGGAAACCAAATCCAAAGCCGTCTGTGCCGTATTTACGGAGCAGACGGCGTTTTCTTCGCCGGTCGTGCCCAAAGCCCATTGACCGAAGCTGTTTTCCATATCATAGTGAAAAGCCACCTGCTTTTGACCGGTCAGATCCTGGGGTAAAAGCTGTTCCTTTGTGGAAAGGGGATGGCCTATGGGCAGTGCCACATAGAAATTTTGCTGCAGCAGCTTGCGAAAGTGCAGACTTCTGTCCCGGTTTGTGGTGTCCACCAGCGCCATATCCAGCTTTTCCTGCCGCACCAGGTCCATCAGGTCATCGGCAGAGCCTTCGATCAGCTGAAACCGGATGCGTTTGTTTTGTTCGGCATAGTCGGCAATTTCCCTGGCAACCGCGCCCTGCAGCGTGCCGGATACCAGACCCATCCGGATCACCACCGGGGCGCTGACCTTGCTGTCCTGCAGGGTCATCGCGGCGGTTTGCAGCTGCTGCAGCGCGGCATCTACCTGCTCCCGGTAATATCGGCCTTCTTCCGTCAGACGGATATTCCGACCCACCTTTTCAAACAGGCGGACACCGCCCAGCTCGTCCTCTAAGTTATGAATGGCGCTTGACAAAGAAGGCTGGGAGATGCCCAGCCGGGCGGCGGCAAGGGTGTAATGCTCCACCTGCGCCAGCACGGAAAAGTACCGCAAATAGTTGTAGTTCATATCCCACCTCACCAATCTATAGATATAATCTATAAATAAAATATCATAACTATATTGGTTTTTGCAAGAAATATTTGTATAATTTCTATTGTTGATGTTTGTGGAAATATATGGTATGATATTGGCAGATATCAAAGCGCGAAGGAGAACGCAGTTTTATGAGCTTTACCTATAAGGGTCTACAGGCAAGCTACAGCCGTCATATCGTTACCGAGGAAGAGGTCAACCGGAATATGGAGCGGTTGCGTCAGCAGAACCCCCGGATCGCAAAAATCACCGACCGTCCCACGGAAAACGGCGATGAGATCGTTCTGGATTATGCCGGCTTTTGCGACGGAGAGCAGTTTGCCGGCGGCACTGCCGAAAACCAGACGCTGGTGCTGGGCAGCGGGATGTTCATTCCCGGCTTTGAAGAGCAGCTTTTAGACAAGGTTCCCGGTGAGGCAGTTACGGTGAAGGTTACCTTCCCAAAGGAATATCACTCTGCGGACTTAGCAGGCAAGGAAGCCCGGTTCGAGTGTAAAGTTAAGGAAATCCGGGAGAAGACCCTCTATGACCTGGACGATGTGTTTGCCAAAGAGGTAGGCAAGTGCGAAAATCTTGCCGAAATGCAGCAGAAGATGCAGGAGAGTCTGCAAAGCTATGCCGACGAGCGGGGCGAAATGGACCTGCAGGACAGCCTGCTTCGTCAGGCAGCAGAGACCCTGGAAATCACCGTTACCGATAAAATGGTGGAGCAGGGCGCAAAGGAGCAGCTGCAGAACCTGCGGGCGCAGCTGGCGCAGCAGGGACTGGATTTGCAGATGTACTGCCAGTTTATGAACACCACAGAGGAAAAGCTTCTGGAGGATGCTAAGCCTGCGGCGGTGAATGCCATCCGCTGCCGGGCAGCCATTGATGAGATCGTGCAGATAGAAGGCCTGGAGGCTACCGAGGAGGATATCGGCAACGCTTTGGCGGTGATCTGCCGGCACAACCATATCACCATGGAGCAGCTGAAGGAAAACTACGACGCCGCTTTGGAGCAGGCGGTCATCAACAGTGTACTCACCGGCAAGGTGATGCGCCTCATTCGGGACGCAGCCATCCTGACGGAGGTATAAAACCGTTAATATTGTGCCGGAAGGCACCCAAAAATAAGGAGGAAAACAGACTATGGCAATCGTTTTTGACGAAAATGGCAAGTACGTAGACGAAAAGGGTCTTGTAAAGCTCGACCCCACTAAGTTCGCCGACTGGCAGATCGCAGAAGAAGCAGAGAAGACTCTGCCTTCCGTAAACTACTTCCGGGAGAAGCTGGGCCTGCTGGAAGAGGAAATCATCCCCTACGGCAAGACTCCCAAGATCGACTTTATCAAGGTTATGAACCGTCTGAAGGACAAGCCCGACGGCAAGTTCATCGAGGTTACTGCCGTTACCCCCACCCCCTTCGGTGAAGGTAAGTCCACCGTTTCTCTGGGCCTGATCGAAGGCTTGGGCTACATCGGCAAGAATGCAGGCGGCGCTCTGCGTCAGCCCTCCGGCGGTCCCACCATGAACGTTAAGGGTACTGCAGCCGGCGGCGGCAATGCCCTTTTGATGCCTATGACCGAGTTCTCCCTGGGTCTGACCGGCGATATCAACGACATTATGAACGCCCACAACCTGGCTATGGTTGCTCTGACTGCCCGTATGCAGCACGAGCGCAACAACACCGACGAGTGGTTGGCCAAGAAGGGTCTGAAGCGTCTGGACATCGACCCCAAGCGGGTAGAAATGGGCTGGATCATCGACTTCTGCGCACAGAGCCTGCGTAACATCATCATCGGTATTGGCGGCCGTCTGGACGGCTTCATGATGGAGTCTAAGTTCGGCATCGCCGTTGGCTCCGAGCTGATGGCTATCCTGGCTGTTGCCAAGGACCTGAAGGATCTGCGTGAGCGTATCGGTAAGGTTGTTGTGGCTTACTCCAAGACCGGCGAGCCTGTTACCTGTGAGGAT
>JAZSRR010000062.1:0-8522 GCA_045538605.1 Faecousia sp. | reverse complement strand
CCAAGGGATTTGACGCAGAGTTCAAGGTGACTTTTGCGCTGATCCTCCGCAGGCTGGTTGCACAAGGTGTGACCATACTGATGGTCAGCCATGATGTGCCGTTTTGCGCAGAGTATGCCCACAAGTGCGGTCTGTTCTTTGACGGCAGCATCGTGGCAGAGGGCACACCCCGTGAGTTCTTCTCCGGTAACAGCTTCTATACCACCCCAGCTAACCGCATGGCACGGCACTTGATTCCCAAGGCTGTGACCGTGGCTGACATTATCGGCTGCTGCGGCGGTGAGCTTCCCACAGAACCGGAAATTCCTGAAGCTGCGCCCTTGCCTGCGGTAAAAGAAACTGCAGTAACCTTCAAACCCAAGCCGTTACCCCTATGGAGAAAACTTCTTGCCGGTATCTCCTTGGCGGTTGCGTTGCTGGTGTTCTTCTATGCCACCAGCATTACAGACCTATCTGCTCTCATTGGCAAAGAAGGTATCAGCGCTACCGGTGAAAATCAGCTTCTTCTGTACTTGGTGCTGATTGCTGCGCTGGGTGTGTTCATCGCCGCTATTGGTCGCAGAAGTGCTCCTTCTGCTATGCTGCAGATCCCCACCAAGCAGAGAAAACTCAGCAAGCGCACAATTGTTGCCGCTGTGCTGGTCGTGCTTTGTATTCCGATGACCATCTTCACCGGTGTGATGTACCTGGGCAATCAACATTACAATGTGACCGCTATGCTGGTGCTGATCGAATGTATGGTGCCTTTCTTCCTAGTGTTTGAAAGCCGGAAACCCAAGGCAAGAGAACTGGTGACCATCGCTGTTCTATGCGCTATCGGTGTGGCAGGCCGGTCTGCCTTCTTTATGCTGCCCCAGTTCAAGCCTGTGCTGGCTCTTGTCATCATCTCCGGTGTGGCTTTCGGTGGTGAAACCGGCTTCCTGGTAGGCGCTGTGACCATGATGGTATCGAACATCCTGTTCTCCCAAGGTCCCTGGATGCCCTGGCAGATGTTCAGCATGGGCATCATCGGCTTCCTGGCAGGTATTTTGTTCCGTAAGGGGCTGCTTCGCCGCAGCCGGGGGAGCCTTGCCACCTTCGGTGCCTTTGCGGCAGTCATCATCTACGGCGGCATTATGAATCCCGCCGCTGCGCTGATGTACAACTCCCAAACCATAAACTGGGAAATGCTGAAAGCTTACTATGTATCCGGCCTTCCGATGGATCTGATCCACGCCGCGGCAACGGTGATTTTCATCTTCCTAGCCGCCGAACCAATGCTGGAAAAGCTCGACCGCATCAAAGTGAAATATGGTTTGGTAGAATGATTGCTTTTTATGTACCTGCTATGCTGCGTTTTTCCCTTAATTTTTCCCTTACGGGGAAGATAAACGATGATTAATTGCGGTTAAATGTGGTAGGTAAATGTTCGGAATTGGCTGGTATTTTGTAGTAAACAGTTAACTTTGGTTAAAGAAAGTAAATACTCAGCCAAATTCAAATCCCTCTCACTCCGCCAAAAATAAGACACACCAAATGGTGTGTCTTATTTTTTCTTAAAATTGATTTAAATGATTAAATACAGCACCGGTAGCATTGCCGCGACAAACCAGGCGATTGTCTGCTGCGGCATCCGTTATCCGCGTTTTACGCCTCGGAGCATTTTATCCAGTACTTCATAATCCTCCGGAAGCATATAGGTTTTGCAGGTCTGCATATCCTTCAGCCGTTTGGTGTTGTAATTCTCGCTATCCCGGAAAGCGGTAAGCATCGAAACAAACTTAAACCGCATACTCAAATCCACCCGGGTCAGCGCCATCACCCAGCCCCGGACGATTTCCATACAGCGGGGATTAGACAACAGCTCCAACATTGTCAGATCGCTGTGGTAGCCGTTTTCGCCGTAGTCTTCCTGCTCATCCTGTTCGACAAACCAGTTGCCTACCTGCATTGCCGCCAGCAGATCCGGCAGGTCATAGGATGTATCGTGCTCCGCAACGCCCCACAGAGAAATGGTATCCTCTGCACCGGGAACCTTTGCGGTCAGCACATTTTCCCCCTGCTGCAGTGCAACCTCAGTAAATACAACCGCGTGGTCTTCCACCTTTTGGGTGCCGACCACTTCGCCATTTACGTACAAGGTTACCTCCGCCGCATTGGTAAAGACGGTAACATCCCGCTCACCGGGCGCACGGTTGGCAAATCGGCGCCCAGCAATGTGCACCATAGGCTTCTCAGTCCAGTAAGCCTTGTAGATATAAAAGGCATCCTTTTTGATTTTTCTATCGTAGGTTACAAGGCCCTTGTTGTTGCGGCCTTTAACACCGCCTTCATTACGCAGCGCAGCAGCAAAGTCGAACATATTCCACACGTGGGTTGCCCACAGCCAGGGACGTTGCGCAAAGATCTTGAGCATTTCGTGGTGGTAATGGGTGGCGTATTCCTCGGTATAGTCGTGATTGAAAGGATGCGCAGAGTGCCACAACAGGATATTTTCCGCACCGTATTCCGACACGCCCAGAACCCGGTCCGGGTGGGTTGCGTGGAATTCGTCCAAAACCGTACCGTTGTCCGCAATCACGCCGTTATACCAACCGTAATAATGGTTATAGCTTTGAATGTCGGTGATGTGAATCTGGGGATCCAGAATGGATAGGCGGGTAAGCTGTGCCATTGTAGTGGGACGGCTGGGATCCAGTCGCTTTACCAGAGCGTTTAAGTCGCACAAATTCTGATACTGCTCTTCGCAGTTGTTGAAAATGGTGATCTCATTGGCAATGCCCCAGGTGATGATGCTGGGGTGGTTATAACACTGAGCAACCAGCTCAGTCATCATAGACATCGTAACATCGTATGCCTCCTGACCGGGCAGGTGGTGGCTGATATAAGGAATTTCTGCCCAGACGGCGAAACCCATTTGGTCGCAAAGGTCATAGAAATAACTGTCGTGCTGATAGTGGGCAAGGCGTACCGTATTTGCGCCGATTTCCCGAATCAACTCTGCGTCCTCCATCTGATCAGCCTTGGAAATTGCCCATCCTTTTCCGTCTTTATCCTGATGACGGCTGACACCGTGCAGCGGGAAGGATTTTCCGTTCAGGAAGAAGCCACGGTCCGCATCAAAGCGGAAGCTGCGGTAACCGTAAGTTACGGAAACTTGGTCTAATATTGTGTCATTTCTGCACAAAGTTACCTTGGCGCTGTACAGGTAGGGGTCCTCCACACCGTGCCAAAGATGGGGTTTTTCCACGGTAGTAACAAAATGGGTATGCTCCTGTGCATCTGCGGTGGCAGTGCTGACCACATTTCCCTCTGCATCCAGCAACTCCAGGCAAACCGTACAACCCTCCGGACTGACCACAAATACATCCGTGCGGGTAGTGCCGCCGCTGTAGGCAGACACAAATACGCCATCAGATCCGTGCTTCATCAGATCAAAATGGGCATTCTCCACCTCAATAAAGGAAACATCCCGGTACAGTCCGCCAAAAAAGGTAAAGTCTGCGTGCTGAGGGTAAATATTTCCGGGAGCATTGGAAACCGCAACCTCCAGTCGGTTATTTTCCGCCTGCAGGAACTGGGTAAGCTCGTAACGGAAGGTGGAAAATCCGCCTTTGTGGACGCCCACTTCTTTTCCGTTACAGCACACGGTCGCTTCGTGGTTGGCAGCCTGGAACTCAATATACTGCCGCTTTCCGGGGGTAGGGTTCGGCAAGTCAATACGGTAATTACCGGTGCCGCGCCAATACTCTGTGCCGTTTTGCCCATCCTCAGCATTCCAGGTATGGGGTAATATAACCGGGCAGTAATCCCCACCGGTCTTTGCAAAAAGGGCGCTGGTTATAAGCTGATATTTGCGCATTGTTCTGCTCCTTATTCTATCCTTGATACTTATATTTTACAGGATTTCATCTTCAAAAGAAAGAGCACCCCACAAAAAAACATTGCAAATAGGCTTATCCTTCGCAAAATATTATTCCACACCAACTGTTTGCTGCTTGCGACGACGCACTCTGCGTCGCAAAATAATAAGCATAACAATCAAAAGCCCAATCAGAACAACCAAAATCGAACCGCACACCAAAAGAATTCTATCAGAGTTTTGCGGTTCATCTGCCGGTTGTTGGGTATTTAACTGTGTTTCCTGGATTGCAGGCTGCGTTGTTTCTTCCTGGCTTTGTTCCAAACGAATCTGATAGTCCGCCAATACTGTCTGTAAAGAACCCTGATGATATTGACTGTAAGCATCCGCTGCGCCGGTAGGTGCCATTCTGTGGCTGTAATTTTCCGCATAAGCATAGGCGATGTTCAGAAGCAGCTGCTCGCAATTTTTCTGTGCAGCAATTTCCATGCCGATACCGGCACCCAGAGAATGGACACCAATAGGGACGGAGATTTCCGGAAGACCTGCGCTGGGAGACAGTGTTCGACAATTATTGATGTTTACCTGACTGTATGGATCCCATTTTTTTCCACTGCTATCTTTTCCGGATCGGATAGGTGTAGATAAATAGCTGGGATAAATCACCGCAGAAACATTATATTTCTGCAAAGCATCCTGAAAGGCTTGATACAGCGACTCCTTATAAACCGCATCGCCGCTGGAAAAAGTGCGGTTAGAAAGTGTAAATAGATCAGGTATGGAAACTGGAACCACTTCCGCACCCAAAGATTGCAGTTGCTGCACCGCCTGGGCAAATGCATCGGCAACTTCTTCGTCTATATTGGTTTGCTTTCGCTTGCTTTCTTTTTTTGTCGCATAAGAAAGCTCCTCTAAGATGCCAATCCGCAGTCCCTGCAAAACATCCTTATTCAAATTCTGGGCATATTGGTACTGACCACCGGTAAGTACATCCAACATAATTGCCTGGTCATAAACCGTCCGGGTAATAGTGCCGGGGGTATCCCGGGTGCTATTGAGCCGTTTAATTCCCTTATTGGAAAGAAAACCAAATGTAGGCCGCAGCGCAATGCAGCCATTCAATGCCGCCGGAATCCGCAGAGATGAATTTGTATCCGTTCCCAAAGAGGCGACAGCAAAATTCAACGATGTTGCAACAGCAGAACCGCCTGAGGAACCACCGGAGGCAAGGGTGGTATTATAGGCATTTTTGGTTTCACCGACAACCTGGCTTTTCGAACAAACAGCATCTTGCGCAGCGGTACTCATATTGGTTTTAGCCAAAATCACAGCGCCGGCATCCAGCAGCGCCTGTACCACATCTGCATTACTTTTTGCAATTTGACTGTCCTCTTTTTTATAACCGTTGGTGGTGTGGTAACCGGTCAAATCCATATTGTCCTTAATCACAACCGGAATACCAAACAGATAGCCCTGTGCTTCTCCCCTGCTTCGCTGGGCATCCCGTTGCCGGGCTATCTCCAAAGCATCGTCGCAAATGGTGATGAAGCAGTTATAGGGCTCGTTGTAATCCGAAATGCGTTGTAAGTAATACGCAGTTAACTCTTCACTGGTAATGAGTCCCAAGGAAAGCGCCTGCTGAATAGATGCTATATCCGCTTCATAAAGGGCAGAATACAGCACCTCTTTTTGCGGAGCAATTTCGTCCTGCGCTGACACAGTCGGAAATGCAAACAGACATAAGATAAGGCAGAGCAAAAAAGCCATTAATCGTTTTGCTGACATTGCAGTTCCCCTTCTACAGTTTTTTGCATTATTATACTAAAAAACTCAAAAAATTGCAACAAGACCCCGCATCTAAAGATGCGGGGTCTCTTTATGCTTTATCGTCAAAACGAATGACCGTTGTATAGGATACGCCGTGGTCTTGAAGCGCTTTGTCAATAGCGGTTTTCAAATCCATGCATGCGTGCTTTTTTCCGTATGGTACTGCCAGATCAAACACCAGCTTCGGCTTGGCGGCACCGGGAACAATCCGAAAGCCGTGCATGGATAAAGTCGGGTCGAGCTCTTTGATAATATCTTCTGTCAGCTGACGCATTTTGTTCCACTGAGCATCGTTCTCCAGTACCGGGTCATAGTGAATAACCAGATGAACATTCAGCTTTTGCAAGATTTCCCATTCCAGATCATCAATAATATCGTGGCAAACCAAAGGGTCTTCTGTAGCGCTTAATTCTACATGGACAGAAGCGTAACACTGTCCCGGACCATAATCGTGTACCAGCAGATCGTGATACCCCAGCACCTTGGGATTGGCAGAAATCAGCTGACCGATTTTATCCAATAGTGCCTGATCCGCCCGCTCACCCAAAAGGGGTGAAACCGTCTCTCGGGCTACACCTATTCCTGACCATAAAATGAACGCCGCCACCGCCAGACCCAAATAGCCGTCTACCGGAACGGAAAACACGGCTTCCGCCAGGCAGCCTGCCAAAACCGCGCCGGAGGCAATTACATCATTGCGGCTGTCAATTCCGGAGGCTTTCAGGGTCTTAGAATGAATTTGTTTGCCAAGGGTTGTGTAAAATCGGCTGAGCCAAAGCTTTACCGCCATAGATATCAGCAAAACCGCTACCGTAAGTCCGGTAATCTGGATTTCTTTTGGGTAAAAAATTTTCTTCACCGCATTTCCGCCCAGCTCCAGACCGATCACGAAGATCAGCGCCGCAACCACCAGACCGGAGAGGTACTCATACCGGGCGTGTCCGTAGGGATGATCCGGATCGGCAGGACGCCGTGCCATTCGGAAGCCCAGAAGGGTTACAACAGAGGATGCTGCATCCGACAAATTATTTAACGCATCGGCAACAATGGAAACTGCACCGCTGAGTAAGCCGACAATCAGCTTTAAAGCAAACAGCAGCACATTGCATATAATTCCTGTAACGCCTGCCATACTGCCGATGGCTGTGTGCACCCCCGGCGCATCCGGTGTGCGGTAATTCTTTACAAACAGACGGAGCAGTAATTTGGACACCGCGCATCCCTCCTGACATTAGTAGGCTCATTATACCAAAGGGTTTTCCTTCCGTCAAGAAAGTTGCCGGACTGTACATTTTGTCAAACTTGTGATATACTTTGGAAAAAGAGGTGATTTTCTTGAAAAAGAAGACGATTTTATTCGATTTGGACGGAACGCTGACCGACTCAGGCGAAGGAATTGTCAACTGCGCGTTGCTGGCTTTGGAGCATTTCGGTCTTCCCCTGCCTGACCGGGAAACGATGCGGGTATTCGTTGGACCGCCGCTACACGAAACCTTTGTAAAATTCGGTGTGCCGGCAGATAAAGCCGAGGAAGCTGTCGCCGTTTACCGCAGTCGGTATATCCCCATCGGAAAATTCGAGAACACGCCCTACCCCGGTGTAGAAGCGCTACTGCAAACACTGAAAAACCACGGACACAAGCTTTTGGTTGCCACCTCCAAGCCGGAGGGGATGTCCGTAGAGATTCTGGAGCATTTCGGACTGGCAAAGTACTTTGACGCCATTTGCGGCGCTTCTATGGACACAAGCCGCAGCTCTAAGGAGGATGTGATCGCCTACCTTTTGGCACAAAACGGCACAGCAGAAAATATGCTGATGGTGGGCGATACTGCCTTTGATGTACTGGGCGCTGCTGCTCACAGGATTGACTGCATAGGCGTTTCCTGGGGCTACGGAAAAGTAGAGGATATGGTAAGCGCCGGTGCAATCGGTATTGCCGATACTATGGATGAACTGTTACAACTGATCGAGCGATAAGAAGAGAACCCCCATTCGGCTGAATGGGGGTTGTCGTTTATTTCTGGGGTTTTTCCAGAACCTTCGGGATAAAATGTCTGGCGACTTTTCCCTTTCCTTTTGTTTTTATGTAAAAATAGCCGATTACAGAAAAGACAGCCGCGCCTAACAAATTTACAAGCAAATCCTTCATCGTGTCTGCCAGTCCCACATCCAGGTAGCCTCCCAGCTGCAGCTGGGTTTGACTGCCATCAGACATTACCAAAATCACATCCTGAATTCCTTTAAGAGAAATCGGATCGTTGTGCCCCTGGGGATGCAGCATTACGGAAGTAACGGTATTCACCACCGTGTCCTTCTGCATATCCAGGTGGAACAAGCTGTCCATTCCCCACTCAAAAAATTCCCAAAGAACGCCAATGGTCATTGAGAAGCAAAATGCCGCAACCGCCATATAAAACGGGGATAGGTTCATTGCGATTTTCTTATTATCATTGAGCAAGTTTACGATACAAAAGCCGATGGCTGCAAACAAGAAGCCATTCAAGGTATGCAGCGCCGTATCCCAATGGGGTACCAAAACATAAAATTCCCGGATCTCTCCTAAAATTTCCGCTGCAAATATAAACAGCAAAATCACAATTTCCAGGGTGTCCGGAAGGTCGATATGTAAATGGCGCTCTATAATGCTGGGCAGCATAAACAGCACCAGCGTCAGCGCGCAGATCAGCACGCTTTGATAATCACCGTTAAAAAACTGAAGAACCATTGTTACAACAACAAAAAGCCGCAACAGCAAATAAATCGTCAGTACCCGTTTCTGATTCTCCACATATCTGCCCTTTATCAGCCGCTCTTTCCAATTTCCTTTCATTGCGCACCTCACCCTGATCCTTAC
>JAZSRR010000129.1:0-8834 GCA_045538605.1 Faecousia sp. | reverse complement strand
TGTTACAACAACAAAAAGCCGCAACAGCAAATAAATCGTCAGTACCCGTTTCTGATTCTCCACATATCTGCCCTTTATCAGCCGCTCTTTCCAATTTCCTTTCATTGCGCACCTCACCCTGATCCTTACCGGAATACCAAGCTTGATCATAGCATACATTGGAGTATGGTGCAAGGCAGATAGCGGAATGTTTACAATTCTTTAATAGTCCGTTTTTATGGACACAATCTCTTGTATCATAGGCTTACATAAGATACAAGGAGGAAATGCAAATGAAAACAATCACAGCCACGCAAGTAAGCTTTGCCAATCGTCCCCACGCGCCTTATCCCAATGCCGCTACAAACCGTGAGGTGCTGCACAAGGTGCTGGACCTGCTTTTGGTCGCCGCGATCGGTGTTGGCGCAGCCGCTATTTTCCTGTTTTTGATGGTGATCTGTTAATCCTGGGGCTGCCATAAATAACAGGCGGTAATTGCGCCGTTCTTGGTTTCCACAATTCCTGCACTACCCCCAAAGCCTCTGCAGCTTCCGGGATTTAGCACATACAAGCCGTCTTCCTCCCGGGCGCAATAGCTTTGGTGGGTATGACCGAAAAGCACAGCATCCGCCCCGGCCTTTCGTGCCTGCAAGAGCAAATTCCCCAAGCCGGATTTCACATATTGCCGGTGTCCGTGGGTCATATAGAACCGGACACCATCAATGGCATAGCACAAAAGCTCCGTCTGATCCGGGCGGCAATAAAATTGATCGCAATTTCCTGCAACCATATGAAACCGTATATGCGGATAATCCTGTGAAAGTGCTTCTGCATCTGCAATATGGTCGCCTAAATGCACCACGCAATCCGGTTTTGACCGGTCAATACAGTGGCGCATAAAAGCTAGAGACGAGTGAGAATCGGACAGCACCAATATTTTCATCATTCACCAAATCCTTTTGCTGGGCATATAGTAGTATGGAGTGATTATAGCAGGTATGGTAACAGGAGGCAATCCTATGGAACAAAAATCCCCGAATTTTTCAATGCAAGATGCTGCCCGTCTGGCAAGCAGTGATGCCGGAAAAAAACTAATTTCCCTTTTGCAGCAGTCGGATTCCCAAGCGTTGAAGCAAGCAATGGAGCAGGCTTCCGGTGGCGACTACAGCAAGCTCCCCCAAACCCTTGCGCCCCTATTGGCATCCGAGGAGGTCAGGAAACTGCTGAAGCAGTTGGGAGGTTAACATGGAGGATTTCCAAAACCAGCTGAATTCCGTGCTGGGCAATCCGGATATGATGCAGAAAATTATGGCGATGGCACAATCCCTGCAGGACAATTCCCCAGTG
The DNA here is from genome assembly GCA_045538605.1 of Faecousia sp. Classification (GTDB taxonomy): domain Bacteria; phylum Bacillota; class Clostridia; order Oscillospirales; family Oscillospiraceae; genus Faecousia. The sequence continues at coordinate 7,508 of JAZSRR010000129.1, read as the reverse complement.
CAGGAAGCTACGCCTGCGCCTGCCCCTTCTCCTCTGGAGGGCATCGACCTATCTTTGGTGCAAAAGCTATCCGGTCTTGCCGGCAAAAGCAATATCGACCAAAATCAGCGGCTGCTTTTGAAGGCCCTGACTCCCTATATCAGTCCTCACCGGATCACCCGATTGGAAAAAGCTATGCGAGCGGCGAAGCTGGCAAGTCTGGCATCCGGTTTTTTCGGCACTTCCGGTTTCCCTTTTTAGGCAGGTGATTTTGTGTATAACCGCTATGTTCCCCGCCCGGACGGCTCTTACCAAAGAAACAGGATGCAGGATACTGCGCCCCAAAAGCCGCCTGCTCCGCCAAAACCGCCGACACCGGAGCCACCGCAGCCACATCCGGCGCCGGCAGAAAAGCCAGAAGGCATCGGCAATTTCCTGCGGCAGCTGCTTCCGAAAAATTTTGACACCGCAGACCTCATCATTGTCCTGCTGATTTTGCTCATGGCAGGAGATAATGCAGAAAACCGCAACAACGCGCTGCTGACTATGGCGCTTTACTTTTTAATGTAGAAAATCGGAGTGGAAACCACTCCGATTTTTCTTACCTTGCCAAAAAGCCGATCTTCTTATAGACCTTACGCAGAGTCTTCTCTGCAACGTAGCTTGCTTTTTCCGCACCGGCGCGATACACACCTTCCAGGTACGCCTTGTCTTTCAAAAGCCGCTCTGCTTCCTCCCGGATGGGACGCAGGTGCTCGATTACCGCTTCGCCTACCACCGGCTTAAATTTGCCGTAGCCGCTGCCTGCAAACTCTTTCTCAATTTCCAGGAAGCTTTTGCCGGTAACAGCGCTGTAAATGCTCATTAAGTTGGCAACACCGGGCTTTTCCTCCGGAGCGAAACGGATACAGTTTTCCGTGTCGGAATCGGTGATGGCCCGCTTGAATTTCCGCTGAATATCCTCCGGCTTTTCCATTAAGAACACACAGCCTTCGGGCATCGATTTACTCATTTTGCTGTCCGGTGCGTTCAGGCTCATTACACGAGCGCCGGTTTCCGGAATGTAAGGCTCGGGAATCTTAAACACATCGCCGTAAATGCTGTTAAACCGCTGAGCCACATCCCTGGTCAGCTCACAGTGCTGCTTCTGATCGTGTCCCACCGGCACCAGATCCGGCTGGTACAGCAGAATATCTGCCGCCATCAGGGCAGGATAGGTAAACAAACCACCGTTGATATTTTCCGCATTTTTGGCGGATTTATCCTTAAACTGGGTCATTCGGCTCAGCTCGCCGAACATAGTATAACAGTTCAAAACCCAACCCAGCTCTGCGTGCTGATGGACGTGGCTCTGGACAAACAGGGTATTCTTTTCCGGGTCAAGACCGCAGGCAATATACTGGGCCAGCTGCTCTAATGTTCTGCGGCGCAGGTCTGCCGGGGTTTGCCGCACTGTGATGGTGTGCATATCTGCCATAAAGGAATAGCAATCGTAATTTTCTGCACGGCCACTCCAGTTTTTGATCGCGCCCAAATAATTGCCCAAATGCAAATCGCCGCTGGGCTGAATTCCGGATAACATCCGCTTCTTTACCTGGGTTACTTCTTCCATTTCTTCCGCCTCTTTTCCTAATTTCCTGTATTTTACCATACAGATAAGAAAAACGCAACGGAGAAATTGACTTTACACCTGGCAATATGGTATAGTAGGAGCAGAATTTGCACGATTAGGAGATTAGTATGGATTATTCTGTTCTTGCCGGACTTTTATTCCCGGAGGTTACCCAGCGACCTGAGGATATGGAGGCAAAATATCCCCTGCGCCAGCTTCCCGAGGGCGCGGTCGTTACCCGTATGGCTCCCTCCCCCACCGGGTTTGTCCACTTGGGCAATCTGGTTATGGGCCTGACTGCAGAGCGTATGGCGCACCAGAGCGGCGGCGTGCTGTTTTTGCGGGTGGAGGATACCGATGCCAAACGGGAAGTTCCAGGTGCTGTGGAAGTGCTGATCGATACACTGAAGCACTACGGTATTTCCTTTGACGAAGGCGCAACCATAGACGGTGATTTGGGTAATTACGGTCCTTACCGCCAGCGGCAAAGAGCCGGTATTTATCATGTTTACGCCAAAGTTTTGGTGGAAAAAGGAATGGCATATCCCTGCTTCTGCACCGAGCAGGAGCTTTCCGATATGCGCGCCCAGCAGGAGGCAAACAAGGAAAATACCGGTTATTACGGCAAATATGCTATGTGGCGGGATCGTTCTCTAGAGGATATTCAAGCGCAGCTGACTACGGGAAATCCCTGGGTTCTGCGTTTCCGCTCCACCGGCTCTACAGAAAACCAGTTCAAGTTTGACGATCTGGTCAAAGGTAAGCTGACCGTTACAGAAAATGATATTGACCACGTGCTGTTAAAATCCGACGGTATTCCCACCTACCACTTTGCCCACGCGGTGGATGATCACCTGATGCGGACCACTCACGTGATCCGGGGTGATGAATGGCTGCCTACCCTCCCCTTCCACATTCAGCTGTTTAAGGCTCTGGAGTTCAAGCTTCCCAAATATGTCCACATCGGACCTTTGATGAAAATGGACGGCAATTCCAAGCGCAAGCTGAGCAAGCGGAAAGACCCGGAGCTGGCGCTGACCTTCTATCAGGCAGAGGGTTTCCCGGTAGCTTCTGTTTATGAGTATATTATGACGGTCCTGAACTCCAATTTTGAGGACTGGCGTCGGGCAAATCCCGATGAGGATGTGGACAAGTTCGCCTTCAGTCCCAAAAAGCTCAATCCTGCCGGCAGCCTGTTTGACTATGCAAAGCTGACCGATGTGAGCAAGAATGTGATTGCAAAGATGGATGCCAAGCAGGTCTATGCGCAGCTTCGGGATTGGGCAGAGCGCTTCGACCCGGAATTTGCCCAAAAGCTGACAGCTGACCCGGATTATGCCCAGGCAATTCTTGCCATTGGCAGAGGCGGTAAAAAGCCCCGGAAGGACCTGGCCACCTGGCAGGAAGCCAAACCCTATATGGGTTTCTTCTACGACGAGTATCTGGAAAAGCCGGTGTTCGATAATAAGTTTGATAAGACTACAATCCGCGGAGCACTGGAGAAATTCCTGGAAAGCTTCTGCATCACAGACGATTCCGGTGTTTGGTTTGATAAGGTCAAGGCTGTTACCGAAGCTCTGGGCTTTACAACCGATATGAAAGCCTACAAGGCTGACCCCACTGCCTTCCCCGGTACGGTTGCAGATGTTTCCACTTTTATCCGGCAGGCAGTTACCGGCAAGACCAATTCTCCGGACCTGTATACCGTTATGCAAATTCTGGGCTACGATCGCACGGTTGCCAGAATTCGCGCAGTGATGGATACGCTTTAATAAAAAATAAACGGACTGCTAAGCAGTCCGTTTATTTTTATAATCCGCCGTTCTTGGTGTAGTTGAGAAGCCCGCCGGCAAGCAAGATCTGCTGCTGGCGCTCTGTCAGATTACATTCTGCAACGAAGGACAGATCGCCAGATTTTACAGTGATTTCACCCTTTGCCATACCGGCCTTAATATCCGTCAGGCACAGGTCATCTGCCTGCTGCAGCTGATCGTACACCGCCGGATCCCGGAAGGTCAGAGGCAGGATACCGGCATTGATCAGGTTTGCCACGTGGATACGGGCGAAGCTCTTGGCAATGACGCAACGAATACCCAGATACATAGGCACCAGCGCCGCGTGTTCCCGGGAAGATCCCTGACCGTAATTACTGCCGCCTAAGATAATACCTTCCCCAGCGGCCTTTGCGCGGGCCGGAAATTCCGTATCGCACACCGAAAAGCAGAATTGAGACAGGTGGGGAATGTTGGAACGGTAAGGCAGAATTTTGGCGCCGGCAGGCATAATATGGTCGGTGGTAATATTATCGCCAACCTTCAGCACGATCTGCGCTTCCAGCTGATCAGCAAAAGACTTGCTCTTGGGGAATTCCTTAATATTCGGACCACGGAGAACCTCAGCTTCTGCCGCCTCCTCCGCAGCTAGGGGCATCAGCACGGAGCTGTCGTCCAGAGTAAATGCCTCCGGAACTTCCCGCACCGGTAGTTCGCCCAGGGATGTGGGGTCTGTAATGTAGCCGGTAAGGGCAGAGATCGCTGCCGTTTCCGGAGATACCAGATACACATTGGCATCAGCAGTACCGCTTCTTCCTGTGAAGTTCCGGTTTAAGGTACGCAGGCTGACGCCCTGAGAGTTGGGAGAAAAGCCCATACCAATACAAGGACCGCAGGCACACTCCAGCACCCGGGCGCCGCTTTTGAGAATGTCATTCAGCGCGCCGCAATCTGCCAGCATAGACAGCACCTGCCGGGAGCCAGGGGAGATAGAAAGACTAACACCGGGAGCGATGGTCTTACCCTTCAAAATAGCGGCAACCGTCAGCATATCCCGCAAGGAGGAATTGGTGCAAGAGCCAATACAAACCTGATCCACCTTCACATCTGCCAAAGAGCTGACCGGAACCACATTGTCCGGGCTGTGGGGACAGGCGATCAGCGGCTCTAAGGTAGACAAATCGATCTCAATCACCCGGTCATAAACCGCATCTTCATCGGCAAACACCGGCGTAAAATCTGCGCCTCTGCCCTGGTTTTCCAAGAACTTCTTCGTATTTTCATCTGCAGGGAAAATAGATGTGGTAGCGCCAAGCTCTGCGCCCATATTGGTAATGGTGGCGCGCTCGGGAACGGACAGGGTCTTCACGCCAGGACCACCCCACTCCATAATCACGCCCACACCGCCCTTTACGGACAGCCGGCGCAGCAGCTCTAAGCTCACATCCTTGGCTGCCACGTGGGGGCGCAGCTTGCCGGTCAGCTGGATGCGGTACTGCTTGGGCATATTGATATAGTAAGCGCCGCCGCCCATTGCCACCGCCACATCCATACCGCCTGCGCCAAATGCCAGCATACCCAGACCGCCGGCGGTGGGGGTATGACTGTCAGAGCCAATGAGTGTTTTACCGGGAACGCCAAAGCGCTCTAAGTGCACCTGATGGCAAATACCGTTACCGGGACGGGAAAAACGAACGCCGTATTTTGCCGCCGCCGTTTGCAAATAGCGGTGGTCATCGGCATTTTCAAAACCGCATTGCAGCGTATTATGGTCTACATACGCCACACTCAGCTCTGTCTTGACCCGGGGCAGACCCATAGTTTCAAATTCCAGATATGCCATCGTGCCGGTGGCATCCTGGGTCAGTGTCTGGTCGATTCGAAGTGCAACCTCCTGCCCCTGTTCCATTTTTCCGGAAAGCAAATGCTTTTCTATAATTTTTTCTGCAATTGTCTTACCCATTGTGCGCAAACCTCTCAATCATTGCCGCCTTTGCGTTGGCAATATGCTGTGTGATCAATGCTTCTGCCTTTTGCGCATCTCCGGCGCAAATGGCATCGCAAATCTGCCGATGCTCCTCTACGGACCGCTCCGCCCGGTTGGGTGTATCTAATGCGCCTCTACGATAGCGCTGAGTCTTTCTGTGCAGGGGCAAAAGAGTGTCGTGAATCACCGTGCGCCCACATAACTCATAGATCGCATCGTGGAAGGCATCGTCCATTTTTCGCAGGTTTTCCACATCCTTTTGGGAATAGTATTTATCCTGCTGCTGCCGAATCCAAAGAAGCTTTTGTCTGCCGGCTTCGTCAATATTCTTCGCCGCATAGAAAGCTGCCAAGCCTTCGATTCGGCTGCGGATATCCATAATATCCACCAAATCCTCTTCGGTGATGCCCAATACCACAGAGCCTTTACCGGTATCTTTAATCAAACGCTCCTGCTCCAGACGGCGCAGAGATTCCCGGATGGGTGTACGGCTGACGCCCAAGGTTTCCACCAACTTCAGCTCCGTTAAAATCTCACCTCTTGCATATACACCGGTGATAATATCGTTTTCCAGTTTCTCAAACACCTGATCCGCCAGAGAAATACTCTTAAATTCCGCCATAGTTGCCTCCTTACTTGACGCCAAACCGGCCGGGTGCCAGACGGGCAATTTCTTCTTCCATTTCCTTGTGGGAAATCATGGTCTGTCTGCCTTGCTCATATAGAGAATCAATCCAAGCTTTCAACTGGACAACCAGTTCATCCTGCTTATTGACCAGCTTATCGCCTGCAAGACGGTAATTCTGGTTGATCCAGTATGCGATACCGGCAGTACCGGAGGTTTTGCTGATCTCCACGGTTGCGGGACGGTTCAAAAGCTTTTCCGTATCGAAAATCGTGTAAATCTCCGCATCCTTCATCAGACCGTCAGCGTGGATACCGGCGCGGGTGGAGTTAAAGCTTCTGCCAACAAAGGGCGTCATAGGCGGAATGTTGTAGCCAATTTCCTTCTCGAAAAATTCACCAATTTCTGTGATGACTGTGGGATCCATACCGTCTAAAGAGCCACGCAGGGATGCATACTCAAAGACCATCGCCTCCAAAGGTACATTGCCGGTGCGTTCGCCGATACCCAAAAGCGAGCAGTTAACCGCGCTGGCACCGTAGAGCCAAGCGGTGGATGCGTTAGCAACCGCCTTATAAAAATCGTTGTGTCCGTGCCACTCTAAGCATTCGCTGGGCACTTCTGCGGGGTGCTGCAAACCGTAGATGATACCCGCTACACTTCTGGGCAAGGCAACCTCGGTATAGGGAACGCCATAACCCATGGTATCACAGGCGCGAATTTTCACCGGGATACCCGCCTGACGGGACAGCTCCTGCAGTTCATTGACAAAGGGAACAACAAAGCCGTAGAAGTCCGCCCGGGTGATATCCTCCAAATGACAACGGGGAATGACACCAGCTTCAAAAGCAGATGCCACGGTGGAAAGGTAATATTCCATCGCCTGACGGCGGGTCATTTTCATTTTCTTGAAAATATGGTAGTCGCTGCAGCTGACCAAGATACCGGTTTCCTTAATACCCAGATCCCGCACCAACTTAAAATCTTCTTTGGTTGCGCGAATCCAGCTGGTAATCTGGGGGAATTTCAGATCCAGCTCCATACATTTTTCCAGGGCTTCCCGATCCTTTTTGCTGTAAATAAAGAATTCGGTCTGCCGGATAATGCCGTAAGGTCCGCCCAGCTTGGAAAGAAGCTTGTAAATCTTTACAATCTGGTCAACACTATAAGGCTCAACAGACTGCTGGCCGTCCCGCAAGGAAGTATCGGTAATCCAAATTTCCTCTGGCATATTTATCGGCACCCGGCGGTGGTTGAAGGCTACCTTCGGAACAGTGCCATAGCTGTAAAAATCCCGCTGCAGGTTCGGCTCTGCCACATCCTGCAGAGAATACTTATAGGATTCTTGTTCCAGCAGATTGGTTTTTGCAGAAATCTCAAGCATATAAATACTCCTTCCCAAACTTTGTATACTTGTATACAAGTATACACGCACAGCGGACAATTGTCAACTGTGCAGGTAATAGAAAAGTCCCGATGCTAAGCATCGGGACTTTGTCATTTTGTACAATTAACCCAGGATTGCCCGGTCGC
>JAZSRR010000071.1:0-11670 GCA_045538605.1 Faecousia sp. | reverse complement strand
CCTTCGGAGCTTTTTCTTGTGTTTTGCGGTGTGGCGTGGTATAATGGCTTTACTTTTGAAAATAAGAAAGGAACGCTCCAATGATTTTCCTGAACAACGACTACAACACCGGCGCCCATCCCAAGGTGCTGCAGCATCTGATCGACACCAACACCATCCCCCAGAACGGCTACACTGAGGACTGCTTCTGCGCCTCTGCGGCAGAGAAAATCAAAGCCGCCTGCGGCTGCCCGGAGGCGGATGTGCAGTTTTTGGTAGGCGGCACCCAAACCAATGCCATTGTGATCGCCACAATGCTCCGGGATTTTGAAGGGGTGATTTCCGCCGACACCGGACATATCCACGCCCACGAAGCCGGGGCGGTGGAGTATAGCGGTCATAAAATTCTGGCCCTGCCTCACCACGAAGGCAAGCTTTGCGCCCAGGAAGTCCAGGCGTACATAGAGAGCTTTTATGCTGACGAAGCCCACGAGCATATGGTGTTCCCCGGCATGGTGTACATCTCCCACCCCACCGAGTACGGCACGCTGTACTCCAAAAAGGAGCTGACGGAGCTTTCCAATGTATGCCGGGAGTACAAAATCCCCCTGTTTTTAGACGGCGCAAGACTTGCCTATGGTCTGATGAGCTGGAATACCGATGTAACCCTTTCTGACGTGGCTCAGCTTTGTGATGTGTTCTACATCGGCGGCACCAAGGTGGGTGCTTTGTGCGGTGAAGCGGTGGTATTTACCAAGAATAACACCCCCGCCCACTTTATTAACCGCATCAAAAAGCGAGGCGCGCTCCTTGCCAAGGGGCGTCTTTTGGGCGTACAGTTTGACGCGCTGTTTACAGACGGATTGTACTTTGAAATCGGCAAGCGGGTCATTGACCTTGCCAAAAAGCTGAAAGAAATCCTGACCAAAAAGGGCTGTAAGTTCTACTTAGACTCTCCCACCAATCAGCAGTTTGTGGTGCTGGATAAGACGACCATTGAACGGCTGCAGCAAGATGTGGTGTTTAGTATCTGGCAATGGCTGGATGAAGACCACGCGGTGGTGCGGTTTGCAACCGCCTGGTCCACCACAGAAGAAGATCTGCAAAAGTTGGAAGAATTGCTATAAAAAAGGCCCCCTTTACACAAGGGGGCTGGATTTTGCAAAGCAAAAGACTGGGGGATTGACACGATCAGAACGACCCCTCCGAGCAAAATCAAAGATTTTGCCCACCTCCCCTTACACAGGGGAGGCTTTTCTTTTTCAGCAGGAAAAAGCCGCAGGTAAGCGCCAGCAGGCATAAAAGCAAGCTGTGCCAAAGGGGCTGCTGGGTCCTTGCAAAGATACTGCTTGCATTAAACAAGCCGTGAGAAAGGATGCAAGGCACAATAGAGCCGCTGCGGACAAAAATCGCCACATAGAAAAAGCCCACCGACACGGCGCAGGCGATCTGCACCAAATTCTCCCCCAGCATCATCTGACTGCCGTTAAACAGGTTCACGATATGCCCCAGACCGAAGGTGAGGCTGGACACCAAAATCGCCCATTTTACACTGTCTTTTTCCATTGCCCGGAACAAAAAGCCCCGGAAAATCAGCTCCTCCAAGAAGCCTACGCAGAGCATTTTCACCACAAACAGCGTAACAACCCAGGGCGCATCGGTTACCGCCACACCGCCCCACAAATTTCCGGCGGTGAGCAAAGCAAGGAGGATGTACCACAGCTTCGGAAGCGTTCCCCGGCAAAAACCAAATTCCTGCAAAAGTCCGTCTTTGCGCAAGAAAAGGTACAAAGCCACGCAAAGAACCGGAGCAAGGAGCGCAGTCAGCAGGTGTTCCCTGCCCAATGAACGGGAAAGCTCGTCCAGCAGAGACATTGCCACTACATAGATCCCGATCCACACAAGAGAAAAGACCAGCGGATTTTGTTTCCAAAGCTTTTTCATAGAAAACCTCACAAATCCATTTTCTTCATCATAACACAAAATTTACAAAAATGCTACTGGGGGTAGCTTGATATCCGGGAAATACGGTGCTATAATAACACATATTTTTCCAAGGAGTTCGGTTATGCTGGCAACGATCGTAAATGCGCTGGTGGTTGTTTTAGGCGGTGTTTTGGGCGCCATCCTGGGCAACCGGCTGAAGCCGGAGCACACCAAGACCCTGATTTCCGGTCTGGGCATCTGCACACTGGTTATCGGCATTGTAGGCGCCATTGCCACGGAAAATATTCTGGTGGTGATCCTGTGCATTGCCCTCGGCACCATTTTGGGCGAGGTTTTGAAAATCGAATCGGTTTTGGACAAGGCAGGCGACTGGCTGAAGGCAAAAGTGGCAAAAAACGGCGGCAGCCGGTTTACCGAAGGCTTTGTTACCGCAAGCTTGCTGTTTTGTGTCGGCTCGATGGCGGTGATGGGCAGCTTTGATGCGGGCCTGCGGGGCAATTACGACACCATTTTCGCCAAGTCTGCCTTAGACTGTGTGATGGCGGTGGTATTTGGCGCAACAATGGGTGTGGGCGTTGCGTTTTCTGCATTGACTGTGTTTCTTTATCAAGGGGCGCTGACCCTGCTGGCTGGTGTGGCAGAGCCCCTTTTGACGCCGCAGATCATTACGGAAATGACGGCGGTAGGCGGCGTGATGCTCCTTGCCACCGGCTTTAACATTTTGGATTTGCCCAAGGAGCGCATCCGGGTAGGCAATATGCTGCCGGCGCTGCTTTTGCCGGCTGTGTGGTTCTTTCTGAAGGGGTGTTTGGTATGAACAACAAAAAACTGCTTCTGCTCATCAATCCCAAGGCAGGTCAGAAAAAGTGCCTGCGGTATTTAGGGGACATCATTTCCCTGTTTAACCGGGCAGACTACACGGTGATTACCCACATGACTGCCGGTCCGGGAGACGGAAAGACCGCTGTTTTGCGATATGCCAAGGAGCTTTCCCTGGTGGTTTGCTGCGGCGGCGACGGCACATTCAACGAGACCCTCTCCGGTGTCATTGAAAGCGGCTGTGATATTCCCATCGGCTATATTCCCGCAGGCTCTACCAATGACCTTGCTACCAGCCTGGGGCTTTCCTCCAACGTTCTGCAGGCAGCCAGGGACATTGTGGCAGGCAAGCTGACGGAGCTGGATGTTGGCGAATTTGCTGGCCGGCATTTTTCCTATATTGCTTCCTTCGGTGCCTTTACCAAGACCAGCTATAGCACCCCTCAGGAGCTGAAAAACGCTCTGGGGCACGCCGCCTATATTTTAAGCGGCATCCAGGAGCTTTCCCAAATCAAACCCTATCACCTGAAGCTGACGCTGGATGATGACCAGACAGTTGAAGGAGATTTCATCTTCGGTGCAGTCAGCAACTCCACCCGGTTCGGCGGCGTGCTGACCCTGTCCGAGGAGCTGGTGGATTTGCGGGACGGCAAGCTGGAGGTTTTGCTGGTCCGTCCGCCTAAGGACCTTCTGGAGCTGGCAGACTGCGTCCGGGCGCTGCAGAACCAGACCTATAGCAGTCCGATGCTGACCTTCCGGAAGGCTGCCCGAGCGCAGATTTCCGCCCCGGAAATCTTAGACTGGACCTTAGACGGTGAAAAGCAACCGGGTATGGCAGACATCACCGTAAACTGTCTGCATAGGGCCATCCGAATTTTTCATAAGTAAACGATAAAAGCCCCCTCTGACGAGGGGGCTGTCAGCCGAACAGGCTGACTGGGGGAGAGAATTTTTTCTTCTGGTTTCTCTCCCTCCGTCGCGGCTTACGCCGTGCCACCTCCCTCATCAGAGGGACTTTTTTTCTATTTCAGACGGATATTTTGCTTTTCCAGCTTGGCGATGATGTCATCGGTAACTGCCTGCACCTCTTCCCGGGTGAGGGTCCGGTCCATTCTGCCGAAGCTCAGGCGCACCGTAACGGTTCTGCCTTCGGCGCCCCGGTAGGTGTCTACCACCTGAAGCTTTTTCACCAAATCGCTGTCTACCGCATCGGCAATGGGAGCGTAGCTGTCGGTGAGGAAGGTCAGGTCTACCTCCATACCCGGATACCGGGATGCTTCCTGATACTTAAGACCCAGATTGGCAAGACCGGCAAAGGCCTGCACATCCAGCTCTGCGTAGACGATGGCTGCCTTCTTATCCAGCTTTTTGCTGACCAGCGGATGGACAATGCCCATCTCGCCCAGGCACACATTGCCGCAGTACACGGCGTTTAAGTTCCGGGGGTGCTGGTAATCCTGGGCAGCCTCCAGCTTTACAAAGCGCAGGCTCTGGTGCTTGATCTCGTCTGCCGCTACTGCCAGCAGATCCCGCAGCCGGAAGTACAGCTGCTCCAGGGTTGCGGTTTTGCTGAACAAGGTGATCGCCAGTTTCTTTTCTTCCCGGCACTTGCCCTCAGCATCCAAGCCCTTGACCACTCTGCCGATCTCAAAGATACCGAACTCAGGGGCGTAGCCGGTGTTGCCCTTGACCTGACACAGTTGGGTAGGGATGATGCTCCGCCGCAGAGTCTCCAGGTTGGGGTTGGTAGCACCGGCAAGCTTTACATTCTCCTGCACCTGCATACCCAGCTTCTTATACTCATCGCAGTACTGCCACAGATAGGAGTGCACCTCGTGCAAGGAGAACCGCTTGACCAGCAGATCCTTCAACTGCTCCTCCACGCTCTTTTCTATGCTCATCCGCACCGGGTACAAGGGGGATACCGCCGTCTGGGGCAGGAAATTATCGTAGCCGTAGATCCGGGTGATCTCCTCGATCAGGTCCGCCTTCAAGGTTACATCCTTGGTGGCACGCCAGGAAGGAACGGTAACCGTGAAGGTTTCTCCCTCCCGAATCACCGTAAAGCCCAGCGCTTTCAGGGTCTTTTCAATATGCTCACAGGTGATGGCATCGCCGATACCGGTATAGCGGTCTACAAATGCCTTGTCGATGGTAAGCGTTTTACATTCGTAGCCACGGCGGTATACATCCGTCAGCCGGGAGACCACCTGTGCGCCGGGGTCGATCTCCTGCAAAAGCTTTACGAACCGGGCGATGGCAGTAACGGTCATCTCCGGGTCTAAGGTCTTTTCGTAGCGCTGGGAGGCGTCGGTGCGGTGGGCAAGCCGAGCGGAGGATTTCCGCACGGAAACCGGGTCAAAGCATGCAGACTCCAAGGTCATAGCGGTGGTATCCGCCACGATTTCCGAGGCCAGGCCGCCCATAATGCCCGCAATTGCCACCGGCTCGTGGTCGTTACAGATCATCAGGGTGTTTTCATCAATGCTCCGCTCTACTTCATCCAAAGTCTGGAAGGTAAAGGGTTTTTGGAACTTTTTGATGCGGATTTTTTCTACCCGGCGGGAGTCGAAGGCGTGCATTGGCTGACCCATTTCCAGCATCAGGTAGTTGGTCATATCCGCCAGGAAATTGATACCCCGCATACCGCAGTAGTACAGCCGGATGCGCATATTTACCGGGCTAACGGACACAGAAACCTTGTCAAACTGAATGCCGGAGTAGCGCAGGCAGTCATTGTCCTCAATTGCGATATCCAAACCGGGCAAGCCTTCATAGGCTGCCATATCCGCCACCGGCAGGGGCTTTAATTCCCGCTGCGCCAAGGCGGCAAATTCCCGGGCGATACCATAATGACCCCACAGGTCGGGGCGGTTGGTCAGGGATTTGTTGTCCACCTCAAAGACGATGTCGTCAATTTGGTAAATTTCCTTGATATCCTTGCCCACAGGCAAATCTGCCGGCAGGTCCATAATGCCGGAATTATCCTCGCTGATCCCCAGCTCCTTTTCCGAGCAGCACATACCGCAGGAGGTCTTTCCTGCCAGCGCCCGGGGGGCAATGGTGATCTCCCCGATTTTTGCGCCAACGGGAGCGAAGGCGGTCTTCATACCCACCCGCACGTTGGGCGCGCCGCAGACCACATCCACCGGCTCGCCGGTGCCGGCATCCACCTTCAGAAGGTGCAGCTTTTTGGATTCCGGGTGGTCCTCCACCGAGAGAATCTGCGCCACCACGATACCCTGCAAATCCCGACCCTTGTAGAAAATCTCGTTTTCCACCTCAGCCGTGGACAGGGAAAACTGGTGAATCAGCTTATCAATATTCAGCCCGGACAAATCCACAAAGTCCGAGATCCAATTCATGGAAATATACATATCCTTACACCCCTTCCCTTACTTGTCCTCAAAGAACTGGCTCATAGCCGTCAGGCTGCCGCTGTTTAAGTCCCGGATGTCCTTGACGCCGTATTTCATCATGGCAAGTCTTGTCAGACCCAAGCCGAAGGCAAAGCCGGTATATACATCCGGGTCAATGCCACCTTCTTTCAGAACGTTGGGATGGATCATACCGCAGGGGCAAAGCTCCAGCCAGCCGCTGTGCTTACAGGAGGGACAACCCTCACCGCCGCAGATCTGGCAGCTGATATCCAGCTCGAAGCCCGGCTCCACGAAGGGGAAAAAGCCGGGACGCAGACGCACCTTCAGACCGTAGTTGTCATAAACCTCGCTGAGCATGGTCTTCATGGAGTAGATCAAATTGGCAATGGAAATATCCTTGCCCACCATCACGCCTTCCATTTGGAAGAAGGTGTTCTCGTGGCAGGCGTCGGTGGCTTCGTTGCGGAAGCAGCGGCCGGGGAACACCGCCTTAATGGGCTTACCCTCGTTGATCAGAGCGTCCTTATACTTTTTGTAGATGGCATTCTGGGCAGCAGAGGTCTGGGTTTTCAGCAGCTGACCGTTTTCCAGATAATAGGTGTCCTGCATATCCCGGGCAGGGTGGAAAGGTGGAATGTTCAGGGACTCAAAGCACTCGTAGTCGGTAACGATCTCGCTGTAGTCCTCCACTGCAAAGCCCATAGTGCGGAAAACCTCCTCGCACTTGCGCTGCACTAAGGTTACCGGGTGGTAGGAGCCTCTGCTGAGCTCCGGCGGCATTGCCACATCAAATTCCTCCACCGCGTCCAATTCCTTTTGCAGCTGCTCTTTTTCCAGCTCCTCAGCCTTCCGGGCAATGGCGGCGGTTGCCTCCTCTTTCAGGGCATTCACCTCCGCGCCGAAGGACTTGCGTTCCTCCGGAGAAAGACTGCCCATATTTTTCAGCAGCGCCGTAATCGAGCCTTTTTTGCCCAGGTATTCTACCTTTAAGCTTTCCAGTTCCTGGGTAGAAGCTGCCTTTGCAAGCGCCTCTTGAAGCTGCTGGCGCAACTGCAGAACAGAATTATTCATATTGATCCTCCTAAATAAAAAATTTCCGTCTCAAACAATGAGACGGAAACGATCCGCGGTACCACTCAAATTGCGGCCAAAAAGACCGCCACTTTTCTTGCTTTAATGCAGCAACTACATTCTGCTTTTCACAGAAAGCTACCGGAGCGAACTTGGGCGCGCTGCTTTGACGGTTTTGCACCACCAACCGTTCTCTTGCTTTCAAATACTGCCGCCTACTTGCTGCTTTTCGCAGCATCCGGTCATCGCCTTTGTATCCAATTGGCAGTATTTTACCATACAACGCCGGGAATTTCAACCCTAAAATCCGCATTTTTCCTTGCTTTTCCGTGGCTACCGGTGTATACTGGTAAAAAACCTGTGGAGGTAAGTGCTATGTATGATATCATTGAAAATTTGAAGCGTGTGGAAAAAGAGATCGAAGCCTTTGAGAAAGAAGAGATCCTCACCGGAAAGATCCTCTTTTACGGAAATTCCCTCTTTACCCGCTGGGGCGGCAAAGCCTGGGGCTACCGCCGGCTGGACGAGGACATCCGGGCAAAGGACGGCTCGATCGCCTGCGTCAATCACGGCTTCGGCGGCTCTACCTCCGAGGATCTATTGTATTATTATCATCGGGCAGTCCGCCCCTGGGCGCCGAAAGCCTTGGTGCTGGCAAGCTTTGCCAACGACTGGATGTCTGCTGCCAACCCGGAGGATGTTATGGCAAACCTGGGCAAGATCTGCGCCTGGGCCCGGCAGGATTTTCCCGGCATTCGGTTTTTCCTGGTGCAGGATCATCCCCGTCCCAGCCGGATTTATGATGGTCCTCTGCCGGACAAAAGTATCAACTACTTCAATCTGAAAAACCGGCAAAATGAGGTTTTGGAAATGTATGCCGCCACCCACGAGGATACCCAGGTGATCCGTCTGTGGGATGTGCCGGAGCTGTTTGAGACCCCCGAGGATGTGGGTAATTTCCGGAAGGTGCGCAAGGATCTTTATCATGAGGATAAGGTCCACCCCAATCAGGCAGGCTATGATGTCCTCGCCCCTGTTTTCCAGGAAGCGCTGAAGGACCTTTTATAAGATATCGGAAAGGAGACTTTCTGTGAAACGGCTTTTTGTCTTTTTACTGCTGGGCGTTTTTCTGCTGGGCATTGTCGGCTGCGGTAAAACGCAGGATGCATCTTTGGAAACCTACCCCGAGGCAGTGCTGGGGGAAGGTCTGAACGCCGGCTACGGCCGGGTCAGCATCACCCCGGATTATAACATCGGTCTGAAGGGGTATGCCAATGCCGCCTCCCGGGTCTCCAAAAAGGTCTCCGACGAAATTTTCCTGACCTGTATCGCCTTTACAGAAGGGCAGAAGACGGTTCTGGTCTTTACCATTGACAATTGTGCCTGCCCCGACTACATCGCCCAAAAGCTTCGGGACCGGGTTTCTTTTGAAACTAAAATTCCACCGGAGCATCAATTCTACGGTGCTACCCACAGCCACAACTGTCCTTCTATGGAAATCCCCGGAGAAAACGGAGAGGATTATTTCCAGCTGGTATCCGACGCGGCGGCAAAGGCTGCCAAGCAAGCCCTTTCCGACCGGGCGCCGGCTGTCTTATATGCCGCCACCCCCAATATCCCCGGTATGAATTTTGTCCGCCACTACAAAATGGCAGACGGCAGCTTTGCCGGCGCCAATTTCGGCAGCTTTACCAAGTCATCCATCGTGGGGCATACCGCCAAAGCCGACTCCCAGATGATCCTTTTGAAGCTGGACCGGGCGGAAAAGCAGGATATTTTGATGGTCAACTGGCAGGCACACCCGGACCACAGCGGTCAAATCGGTTTTTATAACATCTCTGCCGATTTCCCCGGAGCGCTGCGGAAAAAGCTGGAAAGTAAATCGGATCTGCTGGTTGCCTATTTTACCGGAGCCTCGGGTAATATCAATCCCTTCAGCAAAATTGCAGCGGAAGACCCGGGTCTGAATATGACCCAGTACGGTTCGCGTCTGGCGGAAAATGCCCTGCATCAGCTGGAAAATATGCAGCCGGTAGGAGGCAGCGGCATCGCTGCCTCCCAGGGAAGCTGCATTGCCCGCATTGACCATTCTATGGACCATAAGCTGCCCCAAGCCAAAGAGGTGTATCAGCTTTGGCAGAGCAAGGGCGTGGAAGCCGGCAGTAAGTTGGCGGCAGAGTATGGTTTTAG
Organism: Faecousia sp.; assembly: GCA_045538605.1. Lineage (GTDB taxonomy): Bacteria > Bacillota > Clostridia > Oscillospirales > Oscillospiraceae > Faecousia. The sequence goes on along the minus strand of JAZSRR010000071.1, from coordinate 2,284 downwards.
CTCCGTGTATGAATGTAACGCTATTATTAACCGGTCTTCCCAGGGCGCAGTAAAAAGCATTGCAGTCTATGCCTTCCGTATCGGCGGCGTGGGTTTTGTGAATGTTCCTTACGAGATGTTCACCGAATCCGGTCAGTATCTGAAGGAAAACGCGCCTTATGACATCACCTTTATCATCACCGGCAACAACGGCTATATTCCCTGCGAAAATGCCTTTGACTACGGCGCTTATGAAGCAGTTACCTGCCAATATGAAAAAGGCACTGCCGAGGCGATCACCCAACGGCTGCTCTCCCTTCTAAACAGTATCCAATAGCAAAACCCCGGACATTGTCCGGGGTTTTCGTTCTCCAACGCCTCCTTTGTACAAAGGGAGGTGGTGCGGCGCAAGCCGCGACGGAAGGATTGCAATGTATCGATACGCTGACAATCCCCCAGTCAAAAATCAAAGATTTTTGCCAGCCCCCTTTACACAAGGGGGTCTTTGTAATCAGTCCTGCTTGTAGGGTGGGTCAGCAACATAGCCGCCTCGGAGCTTTTGCATCGTCCGAGAGACCGCATCCTTGGAATTTTTCCAGGGAGCAGAGGCGTTGCGGTAATCAAATTTCTCCACGAACCAATCCAAGTCCTCCTGCACCCGAGCAAGGTTTTCCTCCATAACCTTGGGAAGCGCTGTGTAGAACCAAGGGGCGTGCTTGTCCTTCAAAAGCTTTGGCGCTTGCTCCAGAAGCTTTCCAAAATGGTGCAGGCAGAAGCCTTTGCTGTTTTCCACCGTAAGCCGGAACTCCGGCTCATTGAGAAGATGGAAAAAGGTGTTGTAGTATCTTTGCATATTGTAAGAAATTTTGTTGCAGATAAAGCAGCCTTGCTCCTGCTGGGCTGCCCACTGGGAAATAGGAAGCGGCTTTTCCTCTTTTTGGGAGAAAAGGCCCTTCTTTTCCGGGATTTCCAGAAGCGCCCGCTGCTGCTGCAGCTCTGCGCGCAAATGCTCCAGCCGGGTTTGCAGCATCAGGGCGCTTCCCAAAGCATTGCCGTAGTCAAACAGCTGCTTTTGGTGCTCCCGGCAGAAGCCCAGCTGATTGGTAGCGTAGCGCACATCCGGCTCCATATAGCTGGCGCAAGGACCGGCGGCGTAGCGAATGGCGCTTTGCTGTGCCTGCCGCTCCAGGTAGCAAAAGGGGCATTCGTCCTGGGCTTCAAAGGCTTCCAGCACCGGGGCGGTATCGATTTGCTGTTTCATACCATCACATCCTTTTTGTCATTTTATCACACAAAAAGGCGCTTGGTCAAGCCGGGACGGGAAACCCGTCCCCTACGAATACAATTCTGCATTCTGCATTTAGCATTTTGCATTATAAAAAAGGCGGCACGAATGCCGCCTTTTTTATTTGGTTCCCAGAAATTCTGCCGGGTTCAGAGCAGTATTGTTGCAGCTGACGCTGAAATGCAGGTGGTCGCCCAGACCGCTTTCCAACAGCGCCGTTGCGCCCACTGTGCCGATCTGCTCACCGGCTGCTACCGTATCTCCTGCCTGCACCGGCACTTTTTCCTCCAAGCTGGCGTACCGGGTAAAGTAGCCCCCCTCGTGCTGCAGCACCACCGTCATACCCATAGTTTCATCGGCATAGACAGTATACACCGTACCGCTGGCTGCGGCGCACACCGGCGTACCGGCTTTGGCGGCAATATCAATGCCGTCGTGGACACGCCAATCCCGGGTGGTCTCGTTATAGCACAGGGTATCCATCGCGTAAGGCGCAATGGTCTGTCCCTCCAGAGGGGAGACGATTTTTGCCGGCTTTTTGGGAAGCGCCACCGTGCCGCCGGGTTCTGCCGGCTGGGTGGCTACCGCCTGCACATCCGAAGATGTGGGCTTGCCCGCATTTGCAGTGGGGTCCTGCAAGGTTTCGCTTGGGGTTTTTCCATTGCGGTAGTACAAAAATCCCACAATGGCAATGGCAACACTACACAGCACCAGGGCTATGTAGTAGCCCTTGCCGCTTATGCTGCCGGTTTGTTTTTTCTTATCCATAGGAAACACCTCCACAGCCAGTATTGCCCATTTGGGGCATATTAAACCCATTTCTGGAAAAATTTTGCTGAAAATCTTTTTCAAAAGGGGCATTTTCGGCAAATTGGCTCTTTCCTTATGATGTAAAATGTGATATGGTATCTATGGGGATGTATGGGCATTTCCTGTAGGTGTCATACCCCATTATGACTTAAAGGAGCTGAAAGCTATGTTTTTCCAGAAAAAGCGCTGTATCGCAATGCTTCTTGCCGG
>JAZSRR010000074.1:0-2206 GCA_045538605.1 Faecousia sp. | reverse complement strand
ACGACATGGCTACGATCCGACTTGGTTTTTTACACATCCCAACCCGATCCCTAAGTTGACATAGATGAATTGTCGAAAAAGGAGACATTTAATTTTCCTTGCCTTTTCGACAAATTCCGATTTCGGGGGTTGCGCAAGTGTTAATTTCTAGAATGACAAACAGCGCAAGCGGCATTTTGCCGCCTGCGCCGTATAAACTGCATCAATACTTCTTTTTCAGCACCAAGTAACAGACCCAGTAAAGCAGCACAAGAATGCAGACCGCAAAGCCGGCTGCCACAGATAACATGTCCTGCCCTAGCAATTTCAATACAATGGTGGAAATCGCAGCGATCAAAACGAACAAATACCCTGCCCATGCCCAAGCTTTATTGCGGATAAAATGGTTGCGCTCGTCTTTCATTTCAATTTCCATATTTTCGCGATACGATTCATTGTTCCAATATCGCAAAATATGGATCGCACGAACAACACCTACCGCGATCAACGCTCCGCCCATTCCGCTCCAGAAGGAATCCACGATCTCCAATATGCCAAGAACCAACAGGATTACGCCAAAGATTATATAAATAATACAAGATATGATTCTTCTGTCCTTTTTCATTTAGAGTTCCTCCTCTTCAAAAACAAATACCTCTTCAATGGTCATCCCAAAATATTTTGCGATCTTGTATGCTAACATAATAGACGGATTGTACCGTCCGTTTTCCAGAGAACTGATGGTCTGCCGGGAAACCCCCAAAGCTTTTGCCATTTCATCCTGCAAGATTCCCTGTTCTTTTCTTATGTTCTCGATCTTGTTCTTCATAAGGCACCTCCGCATCTGGTGTAAAGCCTGCTTTACGTTGGAAGTATAGCATGTTGTTTTTGAAATGTCAAGTGTGCTTTACATATTTTCAAGAAAGAAAAGGCGGGGGATACCCGCCTTAATTACGCAGCCGCGTCTAACATATTTTCGATGAAGATGCCGTAGCCGGTGGTGGGGTCGTTGACCAGGACGTGGGTGACGGCGCCAACCAGTTTTCCGTCCTGAATAATCGGTGAGCCGGACATGCCCTGGGTGATTCCACCGGTGGCGGCAAGGAGCGCCGGGTCGGTTACCTTCAGGAGCATATTCCGGGTAGGCGCGCCGTTGGGATAGATTTTCAAAATCTCCACAGAATATGCCTGCCGGGCAGCGCCCCGGACTGTGGCGTAAATGGTGGCTTTGCCCTTTTGGATCTCCGAAATTTTTGCCACCGGCAGGGCTTCATTTTTTATGGGGGCAGTTTTTCCGAAAATTCCCTGGTGGGTATTGGCATCGATGGTGCCGGTGGGGTCAGGGCATTGGACAGCGCCCATCAGCTTGCCCGGCGTACCTGGCTTGCCCGGCTGCACCGACTGGACTGCCGCGTCAAAAATTTCGCCGGTTTCCATAGCCGTTAACGTGCCGTCCGGGTTACAGACCCCGTGGCCCAATGCGCCGAAGGTGTTATTTTCCGGGTTATAGTAGGTTACCGTGCCGATACCGGCGGTGCCTTGCCGCAAATATACCCCCAGTTTTTTGCCCTGGGCGGTTTCTTTTGGGGTCAGACGGAGGGTTTTGGTTTTGCCTTGACGCAAAACCGTCAGGCTGACCGTATCCTTTGCTTGCGAAACAGCCGTGCGGATATCGGACACGCCTCGAATTTGCTTGCCGTCGATCCGGGTCAGCCGGTCGCCCACCTGCAATCCGCAGCCGGGGTCTTCCAGTCCGGCTACCGTTACGGTGTTGTCCTGCAGCTGCAGACCGATGACCTGACCACCGGGGATCAGGGTCGTGGCGGCGCTGACCGGTATAATCAGAAGAAAACATACACAAATTAAGATCCACGATTTTCTCACAAAATGTTGCATCACACAAAACCTCCTTGCCTTTTTAATATGCCTTGGCTTTGCCTTTGTAACCGATGAAAAAGACGAAAATTCAGGAAGATTTTTCCAAAGTATTGACAACGGAATATAGAGGTGGTATATTACCTATAGAGTTAGTAGGTAAATGAGAATTGAGAATTGAGATTGCCACGTCGTCGAAGCACAAGACACAATTTTATATTTCCCGCAAGCGGAAAATACCGACTGTGTCTTGGCTTCTCCTCTCCCCACAAAGGCCGTTCGCCTTTGCGGGGACCCCGATTGGCAAGGCTCGCAATGACAAGGAAAGGAGAGATACTATGCAGGTTTATGC
>JAZSRR010000060.1:0-63859 GCA_045538605.1 Faecousia sp. | reverse complement strand
CAATACATAACGGAATTTCCGCTGGTAGTAAGTAAGAATATCCGGGTTCTGCTGCAACAGTTCAACAGTTTTGAATATAATGTCATCAAAATCCAATGCGTTATTTTCCCGAAGGCGGGTCTGATAGCGCTGATAGGCTTTTGCAATATGCCGCAGCCGATAGTCGCTGGCTCTCTGGGCGTTTTGCAGCATTTCCTCCGGCGTACACATATTGTCTTTTTGGCGACTGATAATGCTTAAAACATATTTTGCAGGAAATGTCTTGTCATCCAAGCCTATTTCCTTAATAATCTCCTTCATTTGTCGCTCAGAATCCGAAGCGTCATAAATGGTAAAGCTTCTGGTAAAGCCCAGTCGCTCAATATCCCGGCGCAGGATGCGGCAGCAGGCAGAGTGAAAGGTCATTGCCCAAATATCCTGAGATTCCGGTCCCAGCATATGCAAAAGTCGTTCTTTCAGTTCATTGGCTGCTTTGTTGGTAAAGGTAATGGCCAGCACGTTCCAAGGCGCAGGAGGCTCAATAGCGCACAAGCAGTCTGCCTTATAGACATCCAGTTCTGACGGATTATCCGTCAGGCTTTCCAAGAACAAAACGTCATCCTGTGTAATGTCTTGCGGTATTTCACTGGTATCACTGCCACGACCAAACCGAATTATGTTGGCAATACGGTTGATGAGTACTGTCGTCTTTCCACTACCGGCACCCGCCAAAAGCAGCAAAGGGCCTTCTGTTGTCATCACAGCTTTCTGCTGCTGCGGATTTAATTTCTGAAATTGACGCTGAATATAGCTGTGTCTTGCGGTAATAAAACGTCTTATCATTTCTTCTTTCATATTGGCACCTGTCTATCTGAAATATCAAGACTATTTTACCGCATTTTTTACAAAAGGTAAAGGGTAAAAACTACTTAATCCATTCTTTTAAATGCATTAGCGCCTTCTTTTCAATTCGGGAAATTTGAACCTGGCTGACAGACATAATTTTTGAGACTCGATCCTGTGTCAAGCCGTGAAAATAACGCAGCCTTATTACCATAGATTCCCGTTCCGGAAGCTTATCCACCGCCTGACGAAGGGATATTTTTTCAACAAGAACTTCCTCAGTCTCTGTATTGGTTAATATATTTTCCAGACTAAAGCCATCCTCGCTGGTTTGCTGTTGAATAGATTCGACGCTTGCAGTTGCAGTTTCCGCTGTTGCTATGTCCTCCGGAGAATAGCCTGTCCGGGCGGCAATTTCCTGAACAGTGGGTTCTCTTCCCAGTTCCTGCAGTAATTGACTGCGAACCGATTTAATAGCTGCTGCTCGTTCTTTTATTCCTCTTGAGACCTTTACCGCACCGTCATCCCGAAGAAACCGACGTATTTCGCCCGCAATTTTGGGAACAGCGTATGTTGAAAATTGTGTCCCGTATTCCAGATCAAAGCCATCGATCGCCTTCAAGAAGCCAAGACACCCTAACTGATATAAGTCGTCTGCTTCTGTGCCGCGACCTAAAAAGCGCCTGGCAACTGACCAAATCAGACCGGAATTTTCAACAACCAGCGCTTCCGAGGCAACTGCGTCTCCGTTTTTTGCCTGCGTAATTAATTCTTCTGTTCTTGTCATTTTCTGCGCTGCAGCTTTCTGCGCATATGTACACAAGTTCCCTTCCCTGGTTCCGATGTAACCGAAAACGTTGTCATAAAGCTCTCCATAATGGTAAATCCCATTCCGCTGCGGTCAAAACCTCCGGTTGTAAACATCGGCTGCATCGCCTGCTCTAAATTTGATATACCCACTCCCTTGTCTTTAATTACAATATCCAAAGTGTTATCCTTTAATATCCGGCATCGGATGGTAATCATACCGTATTCGGAAGGATAAGCATGGACAATACAGTTTGTAACCGCCTCAGAAACCGCCGTACGGATATCTCCCAATTCCTCCATTGTTGGGTCAAGCTGAGCCGCGAAGGCCGCTACTGCTGCTCGTGCAAAAGCCTCGTTTGTTGACTTGCTGGGTATTTCCAAAATCATATAGTTATCGAATTTCATTTTACTGCCTCCTTCATATTCACCAATTTATCCACACCGGATGCGCGAAACACCTTTAACGGCTGATCGTGTAAACCGGACAGTAGCAATTTACCCTGTATTTGTGTCATATTTCGCAATGCGTTGATTACAACCGCAACACCGGATGAATCCATAAAGGTAACTTGATCAAAATCTAAAATACAAACTTGCGGTGTATACGCCTCAATTTTTGCTGAAATAGCCTGAATATAATATTTGGCGCAATGGTGATCGATTTCGCCTGTTAATTCCACAGTTAACTGACCGTCTTGTAAAAAGCTGGTAAATCGCATTTATAAAACTCCTTTCCTAGATACAAACCTAGTATAAGTACTGATTTGAGCAATTGCAGTCGGAATTGGGTATAAAGAAAGACGAAGTACAAACTTTCTGTTTGTACTTCGGCTTATTGATTAGATTTTCCGCATTGCTGCTTCGCTTTCTTCCAGGCGCTGGATCAATTCCTTTGCTTTTGCCGCCTTTTCCCGTTCCGCATTCACTACATTTTCCGGCGCACGGGATGTAAAATTCTCATTGGAAAGCTTCGCTTCAATGCCAGTCAGATTCTTTCTGGCTTTTTCCAGTTCCGTTTGAATTCTTTGCAATTCCTTTGCAACATCCACAAGCTGACCCATAGGAATATACAGTTTTGCGTTTGCTGTGGTGCAGCAGACCATTCCGTCAATATTATCCGGCTCCTTCTGAAGAATTATCACCTGATCAGCATAAGCAAGACGCTGGATAAAGCCTTCACCCTCAGCAAAAATACTCGCTGTTTCGGACAACACGTACAAAGCAGCCTTCTTGGAGGGCGGAATATTCATTTCCGCGCGGCGGTTGCGGATGGCACGAATGGCTTCCATTACACTTTCCATTTGATCGGCTTCCGCCTTAAACTGCAGCTGTTCGCAATATTGCGGCCACCGGGCAACAATTAAAGCATCACCCTGGTGGGGTAAGCTTTGCCAGATTTCTTCTGTAATGAAGGGCATAAACGGATGCAGAAGGCGCAGCGTCTGATCCAAAACATACACAAGCACCTGAAGGGCATTTTGTTTCTGCTCGACATCCTCGCTGTAAAGACGGGCCTTTGTCAGCTCAATATACCAGTCGCAATAGGTATCCCACAGAAAATCGTAAACTTTCTGAACTGCAACACCCAGCTCATACTTTTCAAGATTTTCCGTAACCTCCGCAATCAGTGTGTTCAGCTTTGTCAGAATCCACTTATCGGCAATGGTCAGTTTATCGATGTCCGGTAATTCATTCTTTGCATCATCACCAAGGTTCATCAGCACATAGCGGCTGGCATTCCAAAGCTTGTTTGCAAAATTACGCATTGCCTCGCAGCGCTCCACATAGAAACGCATATCATTTCCGGGAGAATTACCGGTAACCATATTCATACGCAGCGCATCGCAACCAAACTGTTCGATCATTTCCAGAGGATCAATACCATTTCCCAAGGATTTTGACATTTTGCGGCCCTTATCATCTCGGACAAGTCCGTGGATCAACACAGTGTGGAACGGTGTCTTCTTTGTATGCTCGCAACCGGAGAAAATCATTCTGGAAACCCAGAAGAAAATGATATCATAGCCGGTAACTAAAACATCTGTGGGATAGAAATAATCCAAATCCTCTGTCTTCTCCGGCCAGCCCAATGTCTCAAATGGCCACAAAGCAGAAGAGAACCAAGTATCCAAAACATCCGGATCCCGTTCAATATTCGCGCTTCCACACTTCTGACAATTGCAGATATCATCGCGGGAAACGCTGATGTGTCCGCAATCCTCGCAGGTCCAGGCAGGAATCCGATGGCCCCACCATAATTGCCGGGAGATGCACCAATCCCGAACATTTTCCATCCAGTTCAGATAGGTCTTACTAAACCGTTCCGGAACGAACTTAGTTTCCCCATCCTTTACAACACGCAGTGCCTCCTCGGCAAGAGGCTTCATCTTCACAAACCATTGGGCAGAGATAATCGGCTCCACATCATTGTGGCAACGGTAGCAGGTGCCAACATTGTGTCCGTGATCTTCAACCTTAACCAGATAACCCTGCTCCTCCAGATCGGCAACAATTGCCTTCCGCGCGTCGTAGCGGTCCATACCCTCGTACTTACCGCCATAGCTATTCACAGCGCCGTTGTCATCCAGTACACGGATGACTTCCAGGTTATGACGCAGACCAACCTCAAAGTCATTGGGGTCATGCGCGGGTGTCATCTTTACACAACCGGTACCGAAATCCATTTCAGCATAATCGTCAGCAACAATGGGAATCTCCCGATTAACAAGGGGCAGAATGACCTTCTTGCCGACAATATGGGAATACCGTTCATCATTGGGGTTCACACATACACCGGTATCGCCAAGCATTGTTTCCGGACGCGTGGTTGCAACCACAACATCACCGCTTCCATCCGTCAGAGGATAGCGAATGTGCCACAAATGACCGGGCTTGTCCTCATACTCGACCTCAGCATCCGACAGGGCGGTTACGCAATTGGGACACCAGTTGATAATACGGCTGCCTTTATAAATCAAATCCTTTTCATAGAGGGAAACAAACACCTCGCGGACAGCATTGGAGCAACCCTCGTCCATTGTAAAACGAGCCCGTTCCCAATCACAGGAAGCACCCAATTTCTTCTGCTGCTCCACAATCCGGTTGCCGTATTTATGCTTCCAATCCCATACCCGTTCCAGAAACTTCTCACGGCCTAAATCGTAGCGTGTCAAGCCTTCTTTACGCAACTCTTCCTCCACTTTGATTTGTGTGGCAATACCGGCATGGTCAACACCGGGAAGCCAAAGGGCGTTATAACCCTGCATTCTCTTAAAACGAATCAAAGTATCCTGCAATGTTGCATCCATTGCGTGTCCCATGTGGAGCTGACCGGTAACATTGGGGGGAGGCATTACAATTGTAAACGGCTTACAATCCCGGTTTTTGGACGGGCGAAAATAACCGCCTTCTTCCCACATTTTATAAATTCTGTTTTCTACCTGTTGGGGTTCGTATACCTTAGGCAATTCTCTGGACATAAACATTCTCCTTTATAAACAAAAGCCCTGTTCCAAAAGGAACAGGGCGAAAATCACAATTTCCGTGGTACCACCTGAATTCCCGAAATAATCGGGCACTTAAACGCTGTAACGGGCTTACCCGGGTCAAACTACTACATTCATAGGACCGGCTCCGAAGCGACAATCTGAAACCTGCTGCGCATACCTCTCACCTTTGGTACACTCTCTGAAACAGCCCTGGTAACAGAAACTCTTCATCCTCGCATTTAACGGCTTAAATTTATCATATTTTTCTTTTTGTGTCAACCGGAACATTTTAATTATAAGCCGAAATTACGAACTTCTGCCAGCTTATCCCGGATCATCAATAAATCATCAAACGTATCCGGCCTTTTGGATAAATCACGCAATAATGCTGACGGATGATATAAAGATGTAAGCCAGATGCCCTTTCTGATAACCCAAGTACCGTGTTCTTTTGTAATACGATATTGCGGGTCAATAATCCGTTGCGCCGCTATACGTCCGAGGCAAACAATAATCTTGGGTTGCACCAAAGCGACCTGGTTGCGTAAATAATCGATACAAGCATCCTGCTCCGCCTCTTCCGGGTCCCGATTATGGGGCGGGCGGCATTTTACTATATTGGCAATATAATATTTACTCCTGTCCAGGTCAATAATCCGAAGCATATCGTCCAGAAGCTTTCCGGCAGCGCCCACAAATGGTATACCCTGCAAGTCCTCTTGCTCGCCGGGACCTTCGCCAATAAACATAATATCCGCATTCCGGTTACCGTCGCCAAAAACTACATTTGTCCTCCCAGAACACAAACCACAGCGAGTACAGTTATTACATTTGTCTTTCAGTTCTTCCCAACCATGCATCCAAACTAGCTCCTTCTGCGGCTGCGTCTGTAACGAGCGCTGCGTTTTTTGGATAAGGCAACGCCAATCCTGTGATAAAAACGAATAGAAAAAAGTATAGCCGCTGCACCGACAATTACGATGGCAATCACAATCAGTGCCGTAATCAGCGGAGAGCTTTCCTGTTTCTTTTCTTCCTGACGAATAGCCATTCCGGCAACTTCAACGGAATTTAGTGCAAAAAGGTCAGATATAGCAACACACATTGTGCCGCTGTATATTTCTACAATACCTAACTTTTCGCCTTTTACAACAGGAGCGGATAACGGGGCAACATTCATTCGATAAGATAAGGATGTAGCTGTCGTATTATCCGGGAGCACAGACGAAACAGAAGCATTCGGTCCGACAACAACGTCATTGCTGCCACCGGAGACCTTATATTGCTGCAACGCCTGGTTTGCAAATAAAATCTGAGCAGTTTTATAACCGTTAAAACCGGCATTCAGCAAATCCGTTGTTTCCTTATATCCGCCAACACTGATAGCGCTGACACCGTCTTCCTGGTATACAGATTCTGTGCCCATCACCACACTGATAAGTTGCATTCCATTTGCTTCCGCAACGGAGGCAAGACATCTTCTGCCATCCTCGGTTACGCCGGTTCTGCCACCAAGGACACGGGAATCGTAATAAAGACGATTTACCTCATCAACCATAGCGTTACCGGTTTTCAAATAACGCTCCGCAGAATATTTTGTTGCTGCAACAGTATAGTTCTTTGTAAAAAAAATCTCCCGAAAGGTTTCATTTTTAAGGGCTGCATCCAATACTCTCGCCACATCTCGTGCGGTTGTAACTTGATTCTCATCATGCAGTCCATGGGCATTTATATAGGTTGTTCCAGTACAGCCTAATTGAACGGAATAGGCATTCATTTCCTGAACAAAAGCATCCTGGCTGCCTTTTGTATGCTCAGCAATTACAGCAGCTGCATCATTAGCAGAGCCAACGATCATACAGTAAAGCAGATCCAGTAAGCTCAATTCTTCTCCCGGTTGCAGCTTCGCAGAGACTGCATCAAAAGGTACTGTAGAAATTGCCGTTTCCGATACTGTTATGATGTCTGATGTTTTACCGTTTTCTAAAGCAACCAAGGCTGTCATAATTTTTACCAGACTGGCAGGATACATAGCCTTATCTGCGTCCTGGGCAAACATCAAGGTTTTACTGTTCGCCTCATATAGAAGAGCGGCACGGACATTATCCACAATTTTTTTATTGCCTAAAAGCGTTTCGCCTGCATCCAGTCCAATGCATCCATCGACTGTACTTTCTGCTATATCGCCGGAAGTTGCAGATGCTGTAACAACAGAAAAACTCCAGAGCAGGCATATGCAAAGCAAAATTATGCCAAATTTTTTCATAGAACTACCCCAATACTTATAAATCGTACTTGTACGATAAAAAAATCTTGTGTATAATGAATGTATTATAACAGGAATTTATCCTTGCGTCAATCGGGGGGACACTGCCACCTATGAAAAACCCAGGGTCAAAAATAATTATTATCTTAACCTGCCTTTTTATGGGCATTATGCTGGGCGTTCTAATTAGTAAATTTTCAAATAAGCTTACAATTATCATACCCAGAAATTGGAACTCGGCTACGGCAGATACCACACAAACAGAAAATAAAACTTATGGTAAGATCAACATCAACACAGCCACCGCGGAGCAGCTGACCATGCTTCCCGGAATTGGGGAAACTACTGCTGAGAGCATTGTTGCTTATCGAGATAAAAACGGTGTTTTTATAAGTCTGGACGATTTACTGAATGTCAAGGGTTTCGGCGAAAAACGGCTGGAGCAATTAAAAGATTACATTACTGTCGCAGGAGGTTAATATGAAGGTTCTGGTAGTAGATGATGAAGAGCTGCTTGTCAAAGGAATTCGCTTTAATCTGCAGAACGACGGTTACGATGTCATAACTGGTCAAAATGGTATTCAGGCAGTATCACTGGCCCAGGAACAGTGTCCGGATCTTATAATTTTGGATATTATGATGCCGGAAATGGATGGCCTGACTGCTTGCGCAAAGATACGGGAATTTTCCGATGTTCCCATCATTTTGCTGACTGCTAAGGTTGAAGATATGGATAAGCTCATGGGTTTTGAACAAGGAGCAGACGATTACTTAACAAAACCGTTTAATATTTTAGAACTGAAAGCAAGAATCCGTGCATTGCTTCGACGCTCCATACAAAAACAACTGAGTGAAGAAAAAATTTTAACCATTGGCACTATTACCTTGGATATGAATGCTCGGAATGCATATCGTGCAGGGGAACCTGTGGAATTAACTGCAAAAGAATTCGATGTAATCGAGTTCCTGATGCGCAATCCCAATCGGGTATATTCCAGAGAAGCGCTTCTGGACACCATTTGGGCATATGAATACCGCAGTGATATTCGAACTGTGGATGTTCATATTCGCAGATTGAGGGAAAAGCTGGAGCAAAATTCCGCAGACCCACAATACATCATTACGAAATGGGGCGTTGGCTATTACTTCCGAAAGTAAACGCAGTAGATTTGCGCACCTGAAAAGCGCACAATTTCGCTATGCAATGATCTACATCGCCATAAGCTTTGTCGTCCTGCTGTGCCTGAATATCTATAGTTCTAAAGTCAGTCAGGAACTCTTTTTCAACAGCAAAAAGGCATCTATGATCGATAAATGCAAATTGGCCTCCGATCGGATTTCCTATACCGGCGAACTTACATCCACTTCTGTTTCCAATGTGCTACTGAATTTTGATGATCTGAATGTAAACAGAATCATTGTTACGGATAATTTTTGCAATGTTGTATACGATTCGGAGATCAGCGGCTCTACCAAGTGGCATTATGCGCTGTTTCCTGAGATCGTTACTGCGCTGGAAGGTAATGACGTATTTTACTGGAATTATCACGATAGTACTATGCGTTCGAGTGCCGCGACCCCAATTTTTACTTACGGAAAACTCTTGGGCTGCGTCTATATGATGGATTACGATACTGCTCAGGGCACACTGATCTCCACTCTTCAGAATAGCATCCTGATAATCACTTTGGTGCTGCAGTTTATTCTAGTTGTGTTTTCTCTCGTGTTCTCCAGCACATATTCTCGCAGACTTCGAAAGATCATGTCCTCTATCGGTATTGTACGGGAGGGTGATTATTCCCATAAACTACAGATTCCCGGTAATGACGAACTAAACACATTAAGTAACGAATTTAATGCCTTGATCCAACGGCTGCAGACTTCCGAGAACATTCGCAGCCAGTTTGTGTCCGATGCATCTCATGAGTTAAAAACACCCTTGGCATCTATCAAATTGCTGTCTGATTCTATTTTGCAAAACAATATGGATGAAGAAACTATCAAAGAGTTTGTGGGTGATATCGGCAAGGAAGCAGATCGGCTGAACAGAATGTCCGATAAGCTGCTAAGCCTGACCCGACTGGATACACACATCCCATTAGGCAAATCCGTTACCAATATTACACCTATAATTGAACGCACCGTACGAGTTTTATCGGAGAACGCCAAGAAAAATCAAATTCAAGTGGATGTGGATCTGAATGCGGATTGTAAGGTTGTAATACCGGAAGATGACTTGACGCAAATTATATTTAATCTTGTTGAAAACGGCATTAAGTACAATAAGGCACAAGGGCATTTATCCATTGTTATGAATGTCATAGAGAATTCCGTAATTATCCGTATAGCAGATAGCGGGATCGGCATACCGGAGGCCTCTCTGGATCATATATTTGAGCGTTTTTACCGCGTAGATAAAGCCCGCTCCCGTTCAACAGGTGGAAGCGGACTCGGCTTGTCAATTGTTAAAGGGCTTGTTGAACAAAATAACGGAACAATACAAGTGGAAAGTGTTGCAGGAGAAGGAACAACCTTTACGCTGTCTTTCCCCTTGTATGCACATAGGGAGGAAACAGAATGAGAAAAATTTTTAGCACTTTCCTCTCGATTCTGATTCTCATTACTTTTTGTTCCTGCAACAGCAACCGCAAGTCAGAACATCTAGTTAAGTTCTACTACTGCAGATCAGAGGTCCAGTACAATTTAGAAGATGGTATCATTTCCTCGGAATATCGGGATGCGGGTTCCAATTGGAACAATTTTCCAAAATTGGTCTCCCAATACTTAAATGGTCCTGCAGATGACAAACTGACAACCCCTTTCCCAAGCGGGCTAAAATTAGTAGAATGGGATATCAATAGAAATGTCGTAACCGTTACACTGTCTGAGCATCTTGCCAGCCAATCCGGTGTTGACTTGATGCTAACATGCGCTTGTATAACACGGACTGTCCTGGAACTTACCAAGGTCCCGATTATCAAAATTCGTTCAAAGGACAACCTTCTCAACGGTAAAGAGACTCTAACATTCTCTCTTGAAAGCATCTGCTATATGCTTCCTCATTCTGTTGATACGACTATCGCGGCAGGATAACACCTGGCGAATCGTTATGTACTGTAAACCTCGCGTCAGAAACTTCTGACAAATGCGTGAACGGTTTCACCGGATCGACAGGCGCAAAGTTAACTCCCTGTTTTACAGAACCATCCGTAATCTGAAATGAAAGAAGCTCACCCTCCAGTAATTTTGCCGGCAGTCTTTTCGTCAACTGAAATGATCCGTTTAGAGGAGCGAGAATCCCCAGGTCTACTTCTTTTCCTTCCCCAACGGCAGAAAGCCGGTATATAGGACCGTAGGGCAACTTGCACCGGCATTTTACCAGGTGATATAGGCCTATTTTTTCTACCGATACTTCCCCTACCTGTTTGCCATCCCAGATTACATCTAATAAAGACATGAATACACCCCCTATACCGTAATTTATGCGGTATAGGGGGTGTAAATTCAAATTATTCTTCCTTCATTTAAACCAAAACTGACTGCTATTGCATTATCCACCAACAGCATATTGGCATCATCCAATTTTCCCATATGCTCTCGCAGTCTTCGCTTATCAATAGTGCGGATCTGTTCAAGCAGAATCACGGAATCCTTGCTTAGACCGACACTGCCTCCGGCAATGTTAATATGGGTTGGCAGACGCGCCTTTCCGGTTTGACTGGTAATCGCTGCTGCAATTACCGTTGGAGAATGTCTGTTCCCCACATCATTTTGGACAATCAACACCGGCCGTGTTCCTCCCTGCTCACTACCAACGACCGGAGATAAGTCTGCATAGAATATATCGCCACGTTTTACTGTGTCATCCATATTTTTCACACTCCGAGGAATTCTTTACCGACGCTACTGTTTCCCTATGTAACGCGGTTAGAGTAATTGTCCCACGCACAAAGGAAAAATATACAGTAACACCTTCAAAATATCCTATGCAGATTAAGACCAATTGCTATAAAATTGTAAAATTATCGACAGTAATCGATAACACACGCCTTCCTTTCCACAAAATTTCGCCAAACACCGGCAAACAATCGCTATTTAGAACAACGTTGATTTGTAGTGCATCTTCTTCGTAGCTGTCATCAATTTGAATCTGCCAGCCATTATCCAGTTTCCCCGCCCCGTTGATATAGCCGCTTTTGAGAGTACGCAAAAGTATCCACGGCCCACTGACCGGCGTTATTTGGCCGTCTGCCAGCACCTCAAAAAACAGCGCTTTATCATCAAATTTTAGATTTCCGCCTTCTCCATTGATCGACCCGGATATGCCGGAAATTGTGTCGGGCGCAATTACACGGAAATGAAATTCCCCTTTCTCATTCTCCCCGCAATCCAGCTGAAATTCGTAAATTTCATTTCCGTAATCAGCCACAATTGCAGCCTGAAAGGAGCATCCGTTACTTTGTAACAGCCGCTGTCGCAGACTGATTGCATTTTCAATTCCGGAATTATTCCTGCTGCAGCCGGGCAAAATCAAAATGACGACCAAAAGAGCCACAAACCGTTTCATCCAACCACTACCCTATTTTAATAGTCGCGGCAGGGCAAGAAGCAAATCGCTGGGCAGCATACCATATTCACCGATTTCATCAGCACAAATATCTCCGGCAGCCCCGTGCAGCCAAACACTGCAAGCTGCAGCTTCCAACGGAGACAATCCCTGACCCAACAGAGCGGTAATCATACCGGATAAAACATCTCCACTGCCGCCTACTGCCATCCCTGGGTTGCCGGTTGTATTCTTATATATGGTTTTTCCATCCGTAACAATCGTACCGTTTCCCTTATGGACCAGAATAACACCTAAATCCCTTGCTATTTTTACTGTATCTGCCACTTTATCCGTTATGCTTTGACCGCTCAGACGGATAAATTCTCCGGTATGAGGTGTTAAAATTGTGGGACTTGTCCTTCCGCGCAGTATATCCTTATGTTTCACAAGAACATTTATGCCGTCAGCATCTAAAACAACCGGTCCGTTAAAATGTTTTAACATCCATTTTGTTACAAAACGGGGTCCAACCCCTTTTCCGATACCTGGACCAATTAAAATAGCGTCCATATTTTTAATTAAGTTTTTTAACTTAAAGACAGAGCTTGCAGAGAATTTACCGAAGCGATCCGGCAACGGCAGTACGATCGCCTCAGCCAGCTTTGTTGCCACAATATTATAAACACATTTAGGAACCCCTAAATTTACCAATCCTGCCCCGGAACGCAATGCACCCATTGCAGCAAGATATGCCGCCCCAGTATAACCACGGCTGCCGCAAAGCAAAAGCACGCGACCAAAATCGCCTTTATGGGCGTCCCTTCTTCGCTCCGGCAGCTGAGAACACACATATTCATAGGTTAATTGTTCCATTTATATACCCCCTGTATTTTTTATATCATAACATCCGGAAAACACACCGTCAATTGATTAACACAGATTATTCCTTGATTTTCCGATCGTACTGTGTTATGATTATAATGATTTATATGCTCCTAAACCCTTATTTTTACAGGAAAATTAACAATCAGTACTTTACACGCCAAATAAATTAGGATATAATGTCTTTAATGTTCGGAAGGAGGTCGTTCCCATGACGGAAAACACCATAAAATTCACTGTCCCCTGCGATGACAAGGAAAATATGCGTCGCACACTCCGGAGTGTGTTCGACGCCCTTAATGAAAAGGGTTATAATCCCATCAATCAGATTGTCGGCTACTTGCTTACAGAAGACCCCACTTATATCACCAACTACAATAATGCGCGCAGTATGATTTGCAAGTTGGATCGTGATGAGCTTCTGCAGGCCTTGGTGCGCTGCTATCTGTTTGAAAAGCCCTGAACCAGCCGGGAGGCTTTTGCCACCGCAAAAGCCTCCTGTTTATTTTTCTAGGAGGTTACTATGGCTGAGGAAAAGAATGTTTTAATGTACAAAGGTCATCCGCTTATGCGCAAGGATAACTTGATTTATTATGGTTCCATGGCAGATACACATATCATTATGCTGCAAATTCTGGAGACCAAGAAAGTCGGAGAGTTGGATGTTGCTACTCGGGTTTCTGTTCAGCTGCAGCTGACAGACCCCGCCGCAAAAAGCAGAGATCGTGTTGTAAAGAAGGGTGAAAAAGCAGGTCTTTACAATGCATTGGATTTTGGCTGTGTTTGGCTGGAACGGGCACTTGCAGGAAAATAAATATAAAGAGGTGACGCTAGAAGCGTCAGCTCTTTATATTTCGCCTCCTTTTGCACATAATAACCAAAAGGAGGCATGCATATGGCAAATAAACGTTGCGGAAAGCAAAGCTTTGTGTTGGAAAATCCGGTTACGATTACGAATTGGTGCTCTGTTGCCGGCAAAAAGGAATCCGAAGGACCGCTGTCAAAATATTTTGATGTTCAAGAAATGGATTCGTATTTCGGTCAAAAAACCTGGGAACAGGCTGAAAACAAAATGCAGCAGACCGCACTAACCACATTACTAAAAAAGGCAAACATCCGGAAAGAGGATCTTGGATTGATTTTTTCAGGAGATTTGCTTAATCAATGCATTGGTTCATCTTTTTCGTTGCGCAATACAAATATCCCCCACCTTGGGCTATATGGCGCCTGTTCCACAATGGCAGAAGGTCTTCTGTTGTCGGCAATGACTGTTGGCGGAGGTTTCTCAGATAATGTAGCTGCCATCACATCCTCGCATTTTGCATCGTCAGAGCGTCAGTACCGCTTTCCCCTTGGCTACGGCGGTCAAAGGACACCAACGGCCCAGTGGACGGTTACCGGTGCTGGGGCAGCGCTCGTATGCAGCAAAGGAAAAGGTCCAAAAATTACCGGAGGCACAATTGGAACCGTTACAGATCTTGGTATTTCCGATGCCAATAATATGGGTGCCGCTATGGCGCCGGCTGCCCTTGCAACCATAAAGGCGCATTTTTTAGATTTTGGCACAAAAGCTGAAGACTATGACCTGATCATTACCGGTGATCTGGGACAGTTAGGAAAAGAAATTTTGTTGACACTTGCCCAAAAGGATGGCATTCCTTTGGGTGGTAAACTTGCAGACTGTGGAACATTAGTATTTGACAATACCACACAGGATGTGCATTCCGGCGGATCCGGTTGTGGTTGCGGCGCAATAACCCTTTGCGGTTATTTACTGGAACAATTAAGTCGTGGAAAATTGAAGAAGATTTTATTCTGCGGTACGGGTGCATTATTATCCACAACATCCTCTCAACAAGGCCAACCCATTCCCGGTGTTTGCCATGCAGTTGTTATTACAGGAGGCGTTTAAATGGATATCATAAAAGCGTTCACTATCGGCGGTATACTGTGTGTTATTGGTCAAATCCTGATCGACAAAACCAAACTGACACCTGCCAGAATCTTGGTTAGCTATGTGGTATGCGGTGTTATTCTCGGTGGCATCGGCGTATATAAGCCATTTCTTGAATTCGCAGGAGCCGGAGCTTCCGTTCCATTAACCGGTTTTGGAAGTATATTGGCAAAGGGCGTTACTGAGGCCGTTGATAAAAAGGGTTTTCTCGGGATCTTTACCGGTGGATTGGAAGCTGCTGCCGGCGGTATTGCTGCAGCTATTGCAGCAGGACTGCTTGTTGGTCTCATTTTCAAAGCTAAGGATAAATCCTAATAATTTGGTTACAATACCATTGCGGAATGCCGCACAAGAAAAAATGGAGGTATTGAAAATGAACGAGCAGAATAAGAAGCAAAATAATCAGCAGAATCAGAACCAGAATCAGAACCAGAACAACCAGCAGAACCAGAACCAGAACCGCAACAGCCGCTAAGGCAAAACCCTCCGGCAGCATGCCGGAGGGTTTTCTCATAATTAGATTACCGAAACAAAACTTCCACTATTGAAAAAATATAAGAGTGCGGATTTTACCGGCAATTCATAAATTCTGGATAGCGCATCAGCATATGTCCGAAGCTGAGAAAAATATCCAGTGCTTACCTGCTCCAGATTTTCGTCTGTTATTCGATCTGTCTTAAAGTCAATTACAGTAATTCCGTCATCATCCAATATAGCACAGTCTACAACACCCTGTAGTAACACTTTCTCATTTTCAACATCGCAATTGTATTTTGCGGCGTCATCCAGTATCGAGAATTTAAATTCCCGAATTACATTAGGATGGGTACGCAGCTGCTTTCCGATATCTGTTTGGAAAAAATCAGCAATCTGCTGCGCACTGATCGTATTTCGAGCATCTTGACTGATACATTCCTCAGCAACAAGCCGGTCCAATTCCCGATTAACACCCTCTACATCCCGACACACATCATAACAAATAAATTGCATCACAGCATGCACTGCATTACCATGCTCTATTCCGTATATTTGGGTGCCTTTTGTACCCGGGTGGCGCCAGAATTTCTTCTGCTTACTCCGCACTTCCGCCAGTTCGGCGGCCTCTATATCCTTTATTCGGCCCTTAATTTGTGTGGCCGTCTGTTTAGATGGCGTCTGGGTAGCATAGCGGTACGGATAGACAAAAGGAAGCATAGTATTGAATTTATCCATGGTTGGCTGGGATACATGGCATTTTTGATTACCATCTGCTGCGAAATCACCAGGCCTCCCTGTTATCTCACCGAGTAAAATACACCAAAAAGAATCCTTTTGCGTTAATGCCGTCTGTAATATCCAATCCCCAGCGCAGTCCGCATCCTCCGAAAGCAGTGTCTGCTCGGAAAGGGCTGCGGCATTACGTAGCTTTTCTACGCGCTGATCTACATTTTTCAGGCAATACGTCATAATTAACCGGTCTCTTGCACGGGTCATAGCCACATACAAAACACGCATTTCTTCAGAAATACTTTCTGAAATAATTTTAGCGCCAATAGCCCGTTTTGCCAAGGTAGGATACCGTACGGCATTTAAGGTGTCCACACTGTTTAGTCCCAATCCCAGATCCTTGTCGCATAGGATCTGTGTGCGGGCGCTTTCTAAGTTAAAGGCCTTTGAAAGCCCACAAAGAAACACAACCGGAAACTCCAAACCCTTGGATTTATGGATACTCATAATGGTTACGGCATTGGATGTATTTTGTTCGACCGATGCCTCCAATCCCTGCTGGCGCATAACTTGTATATGGTCCAAGAAACGGGGAAGTCCACCACCGGCTGATGCCTCATAAGTAGCAGCTAACTGACAAAAACTCAGCAAATTTTCTTTACGCTCCATACCGTTCGGCAGTGCTGCATAAATACTGTCCATAAGCGTCAAAGAAAATAATTTCATAATAAGGTTTGATAAATTTTGTATTTGCGATTCTCTGCGGAGCGTATTTAGCAATTCCAAAAAAGCTAACGCCTTCGGTAAATCTGATTGTTTAAGTGCATCATAAATACTGCAATGCTTATCAGCACATCGAATTTTTGATAACTCATCTGCGGTCATGCCAACAACTCGGCTTGTCAATACTGCCGCTAACGGAATATCCTGAAGGGGGTTATGAATCGCTTCCAGAAAAGCCGTCAATACTTCAATCTCTTCAGTTTGCAGCATATCTACCCGATTTGCACTGACACAGGAAATCCCCCGGCGATCCAATGCCGCCCGATAAATACCGCCTACAGAACCAGGAGAGCGAAGCAATATCACAATATCCTCCGGCACGATCGGACGAAGCGTATCCTTGTCACGAACATAATGAGTACCATCGATCAGCTGAGCGATTCTGTCGGCAACAAACGTCGCTTCGTTGCCATATTGGTCGTCGTAGCCTTCAACCGTGTAGAATTCAAGCTCCGGTTCATTAATGGATTGATGAGGAATTCCTTCATAAAGCCTTTCATCAGCACCGTATTCCAAACCGCCAACCTGCTTGCACATACAGGTGGAAAACACATCGTTCACCGCCCGAATGACACTGCCCGCAGAGCGGAAATTACTGCTAAGCATAATTTTACGGCCCGCACCAGACATCGCGCTGTCCGCATGCGCATATGAATTGTACTTCTGAAGAAAAATTTCCGGATCAGCCAAGCGGAACTGATAGATCGATTGTTTTACATCGCCAACCATAAAACAATTTTGGTTTTCACGGGTCAACGCCTCAAAAATAGCATCCTGAACCTGATTGGAATCTTGGTACTCATCGACCATAATTTCCCGAAAACGAAGGCCGATTTCTTTTGCTGCTGAAGTCGGATTTGTGCGACTCTTACCAAGCAGAAGGTCGAGCATTTTATGCTCCAAATCACCAAAATCCATCACTCTGCGTCGTTGCTTGGCGATACTATAAGCATTTTCGAATTGTTTTACCAGCTTAACAAGGCCGCGGATCGCGCATTGGGACTGCTCCATATCGATCAACATCTGCTCGCTGGGAGCAGAAAAACGGCGCAACCGTCCGGTAAGTCCTTTTTTACAGTTATCCCGTATTACCTTCACCTGTTCCTTGAGCGCCTCATCTGTACATTTTGAAGCAAACGTCAGGCGTCCGTAATCAATATCCTTATGCGACACAATCGTGTCCCAGGTCTTGGCACTGCGCAGGACAGAAAGTTGGTCAACTGTTGCGCCCAATAATTCCGATACCCTCTCCATATGCTCAGTTTGGCGTAATTTTGAAATTAATCTTTGGAATGTTCCAATCTGAAGGTCAACATAGCGGTGCAGGTCCCTAATCAAATACTGCCCCCACAGGGTTTCTCCGGCATCAAGAGTTTGTTCGGCAGAACCGGAATCAACGCACCATTGTAACCACGCATCCGGATTTAGATGGCATCTGGCGCTATTATATACCTTTAGTATAATTTCCGGTATTTGACGATCATCCCGGCCAAATCCCTGTGTATCTACAAAGGCGCAGAAATTCGGATCCTCTGATGCATTCTCATAAGCCTGTTCCAGAACCTGCTCCATCACAGAATTCATCAGTTCAAAGCATTCATTCTCATCTGCCACACGAAAATCCACAGGTATATCCAGACGATATGCATATTCCCGAAGAATATCCGCACAAAAGGCGTGAACAGTGGAAATTTTTGTCAGGAAAAGTCGCTGCAGCTGCCGTTGTAAATGGCGGTTATTCGAGGATTCTGCAACCGCTTCCGATAGACGTTTGGCAATTTTTCCCCGCAGCTCTGCTGCCGCAGCCTTGGTGTAAGTAATGATCAAGAAGGAATCAATATTAGCCGGCTTTGCAGGATCCGTCAGATAGCTTAAAAGGCGGTCTACCAGCACCTTGGTTTTTCCGGAACCGGCTGCAGCGGAAACAAGCAGCTTTCCACCGCGATTTTCCACCGCCTGCCGTTGCTGCGGCGTTAAGTTCTCAGCCATTTGTTCCCACCTCTCTTTCTATTTCTTCCCAAAAATGCTGGGACGAAACACTCTTATAATCCCTGCGGTTTTCTACCGTTTCCATATGGCATACTGCCGTATAAGGACAGAAGGCGCAGGCGTTATGGCTGCTGCCACGGGTGTAGGGATTGGGTGCAATATTACCGCAGGAGATGTCATCGACCATTTTGCTTAAAAGTCCGAACACATAGAGCTTTAAAAGTGCAAATTGCTTCCTATCGGCTACATCGCCACTGATGCTGCCGTCTTTTTTGTATGCGATCGGCAACCGAACAACCTGGCGGTCATTCTCCATTGCCTGCAAAACTGCTTCATCTGACAGAATAAGACCCTTACGCTTCCATAATTTACTGCGTTCTGCATCTGCCTGTTCTTTCGATAGCTTTCCTTCTGCCGGAACAATCGGAACACGGGCAGGAAAATACTGCACACCGGCGGGTATTCTGCTTGCTCCCAGGAGTAAATCACCCTCCTGTTCAAGTGCAAACAGATACAAAAGCATCTGCAAGCCCAGTCCATTCATTACATCGCAGTAGTCAAAATCTTTTTTACCGGTTTTGTAGTCTACAACTCGGAAATAGGTATCCTCGCCTGCTTTCCATACATCAATTCGATCCACAAACCCCTGAAGTCTGGCTTCCATATGGTGTCCCGTTATGCAGATAGCCGGCATCTGACCATCAGGACCAAAGCTGACCTCGAAATCCGACGGTTCAAAGTCTGCATTCTGCAGTTCTTCCCATAGTTCCTGCACAATTTTTGTCAACTCCAAGGTGTTTCTGCGGAACAAATAATTCAATCGTTTGGAATCAATTTGACTGAAGCGAGCCTGAATATATTGTTCGGAATGATTTTGTGCGATACACAGGGCATCGCCCAGAGAAACCTTCCGGAAGCCCCCACGGTCTTTAATCTCTCTGGCAGTTTCTTCCAAAACTGCGTGAATATAAGTACCAAACTCCGCAGGATCAACAGTGGCCCTCTTTCGTTCCTGCAGCCGAAGTCCATAGCGCAGGAAATAGGACAGTCTGCAGTCCGCCAGCTTATCCACCTGAGATGCAGACAGGTTCAGGGTCTTCCCATAAAGTCCTGTGATCGTTTCCGGTGAAATATCTCCCAATTTGTGGGTGCATTTTTGATTGATAGAATTATAATACTGTTCAACGCCAAGACTTTTTGCCTGCTCATATGCGCCCAGACGGACAAGGTAAGCGCCGGCTTCCAAAGGACTGCACAGAGCTGCACTGGCCTGATAATCAGCGACAAGTTCCGCTCCAATTCTTGCCAGTCTTTGGTAGACAAAGGAGCCGTTACTACCTGGACAACCAACGGTAATCGTTTCCGTTGCGCTACAAAACACACCGTATATTTCTGCAAATTCTGCCTGCAAACCTTCCATCGCACCACCGGTCAACGGAACACCGATTTTTCGCAGTGCTTCCCGCTCGACGTCGGACAGCACACCGGTAGAACCGGCATAACCTGGCAGCGCGCCCTCTGCCGCACCTAAAAGGATCAGATGCTTTGTTTGATGACAACGCATAGCGCTGACAGAACCAACGGTTACAGAATCCAGTACCGGCGGTATGGTGCCCACATCGTACTGACTGAGAAGCAAACGAAATAAATGGGTAAAGTTTTCTCCGTCCCACGCAGTATGACCCAGGACGTCGTGAAGCTGCTCCAACGCACACAACAAGATCTCCCAAAGCTGATTAAGCGCCTGTGCTTCCGTCAGTTCCCCGTTTTGTTCCAGCTCCTCAGCCAAAGTTTCCAAACGGCTGTACAATCCAATCTCTTCAAAGAAATTATAAAGCGCTTGCACTTGTTGTGCAAGATCGATAGCAGAATCAAACTGTTTTTTAAGGAAAATCAGAGGCTCGATGGCTGTTCTTCTCGCCTTATTCAGGCTAGCAAGCTTTTCCTCTGCCTTCACTGTCCAGATATTGTGCAGTCCCTCAGGGTGGTTTTCCCAATCACGGAGCCACCTTGTGCCGGAAATGCACCACATTCGTGCATAGTTTTCCAGTTCATCTGCTTCTGTCAAAGAGACAGGTGTTAAGGAAGATTTGAGGTAGTGCAGAACATCCTGTATTTCAAACCCGCCAAGGGCCGTTTCCAGCGCGGATAAAACAGTTTCAATTACCGATTTTTCCAAAATTCCTTCGGTGCCAGAAATGTAGGCAGGGATACAGCAACGCTGAAAAACCATCTTGAGGGTATCCCGGTATGCACCAGTGTCGGAACAAACGACACTGATATCCCGGTATCGGGCACCGGCGCAAACCAGTTCCCGAATTTTTTGCGCAGCAACCAGACATTCCTGATAGACTGTTTCTGTCTGAAATACCGAGACCGGATTCTCCGGCGTTTTAGTCTGCAATTCGCCCTGAAACAGGTGCTGACGTGTAAATGACAGTGCATCCTCCCGGGGTTTTATATGTCGAAATTCAGCCGGAATATCCAAATCCCGGGCAATACGCAGCAGCTGCGCAGCCGTATCACTTGCCTTTTCAAATGCCATCTGATTTGTACCAATGGTATCGCAATTCAGACCAATTATTACCTGCTTGGAATTTGCAATTAGGTGCGCAACAATTGCCAAATGCTGCCGGGTAAAATCCGGGAAGCCGTCTATGTAAAAAGTGTGCTTTTGTGCAAAATCACTATCCTCCAGTTCCTCCAGGAGCCAGGTCATCTGATCGCATGGATCTCTTTTTCCATTCTGACACAATGCATCATAGCAGGAATAAAGCAATGAAAGCTCCTCAAGCTTCTGGGCAAGGCTACCCTCTGTTTGTTTAGAGGCTGCTATTAAATCATCGGCAGAAATACAGCACCGTTTAAACTCATCCACCGCCTCCACAAGTCCGGTCAGAAACTCCGGCCTTGTCTCCACGGCTGCATACGCTTTTAATCGACTATGAAGTTGTCTTGCTGCCGATGCCATAGCAACCAGGCGACCGCCATTATCCAGGCATGCTTGAATCTGGTGTCCCTTGTACTGGCTTACCCGTTGGGAAAGTCGTGTAAAAGTCAAAACTTCCGAAAAACGGCAGGCTGTATCACCGGCAGCATCAGAAAGACGCCGCTCCGTATCGTGACTGATAAATTCCGGAACGATCCAGATCTGCCCGGGCTTTTCACCGGCAACATCGTGTGATATCTGCTGTAGGATATGATCCCTATTAGCAATCCAATCGGTACTAAGGAGTATTGTCAGCATAAGCACTCTCCTACTGTTTTTTTATATCATACCACATATTCGGTCCAATGAACAGGTCAACCTTATTCAAAATGTAAGAAATTTTCGATCTTTCCGAGACAATCGAGCAAAAAGAACCGTACTGTATACCCACCTTCCCCAGCGAGTGTATTTGTAAGATTCCCCTGTACGCCGGCACTAACCGCTGCATCCTGAAATGCGTCGACACTTGTCGGTAAACACAAAGATGGAAAAACAACACACCACCAATTTTCACCGGCAGCCTTACCCAGTTCAATTTTCAGCGAGTTATAAATTCCCGCGGGTAAGGAAAATGTATCATAATAACGGGTATCAAATTCTTCTTCTACCAGAGAAACCCTGGCTGTATATTCACATCCCATATTCTTTAATTGATCGTTGACAAATCCCTCGATTTCCGGTCGGGCAGCTTGCAGATATTCCATAGCCTGTGCAGCACTGTCTGTATCCTGCATATAGGTCTGGATCCAGGAAAGTACGCTGTCTCTTATAGCCAATTTGTTTTGCTGATCCAAGTCCGTATCCGAATTTGCCAAAATATGAAGACGTACCAACTCATTATGAAGATATTGTCTATCCGCAAGCAGTCCGCCGGTAACAAAAAAGGCCAGCAGCAAAAGAATCGCACACGAAATTTTCCATATTTTCCTCAAAAAAATCAAAGTCCATACTGAAATACCTCCAGTATGGACGGGCTTCGTTAAGATTATACAGGCTTGGCAATAAATACCTGCGGATAGTTATCCTTCAGCATATTACAAATCACTGCTGCCATTTCAAAATCCGGCACAATTGCGAATACCGCGGTACCGGAACCAGTCATTTGATAACCAATTGCTCCGTAACTGTTAAAGATAGACTTAATGTAGTTCAGTTCCAGATGATCCTGAGTAACAATCGGGTCGAAAACATTGCAAAGATTCTCTGCAATTTTTCCGATATCGCCGGCAAAAATCGCGCTCTCCATTGCCGTATTGTCCGGGCGCTTACCAATTTCGCAAGAATCAATTTTCTTATAAAGCTCCGGTGTGGAGGAAGAAAAATCCGGCTTACAAATTACAAAAACACAATCCGGCATATCTGGTAACTTGCGCAGCCGCTCTCCCCTGCCCTCCACCATTGCCGTTCCGGAGATCACGCAGAAGGGCACATCGCTGCCAACGCTTGCGCCGAGCTCTGCCAGTGCAGCTATAGAAAGGGGTTCTCCGTAATGCCGATTCAATGCCCGAAGCACAGCCGCTGCATCCGCACTGCCGCCGCCCATTCCAGCCTCAGAAGGAATCCGCTTTATAATACGAATGGCAAGTCCGTTCGGGTCCTTACCCATTGTGTTTAAATACACCTCAGCTGCTTTCCAGGCAAGATTGTTGGAATCAGTCGGTATATTTGGGTCGGTACAAGCCAAGGTCCAGGGCTCGCCTGTTCCGATATCGATCTCTACATCGTCTCGTACGGAAATGGTCTGCATAACACTTTTCAAATCGTGGTAGCCATCTGCCCGTTTACCTAAAACATCCAATGTTAAATTCAATTTTGCATAAGCACATTCATATAAAGTGGTCATAGTCGTTTTACCCTCTCTAAAGATTAAAATGATTATATCAAATTTACTACAAATTGCAATCATTGCAGAAAAATAAATCAGGAACGCATATTTTGGACACATCTGGTTATGATACAGATATCCAACAATATGAATGGAGGTAGTGATATGGATACCATTGCATTGATTCTTTCCATCATCGGTTCATTAAACTGGGGTCTGGTTGGTATTTTTCAATTTGACCTGGTTGCTTGGCTCTTTGGCGGACAGGACGCTGTGCTCAGCCGGATCATTTATGCGCTTGTTGGCCTTGCCGGACTGTGGTGTATCTCTCTGCTTTTCCGCAGAGGTCGCCAAAAGATTGATTGCGAATAAAAATAAAAATATCGGTATCCTGCAAAAGACAGGATACCGATATTTCATTATAATTACTTTTCTCGCACCCGGACAATACACTCGTAGGTCTCACCTTCAAAGGTTGTGGAAACGGTTGTTTTGCCAACCTTCAAAGCTGTAACGACACCGTCGGAAATCTGGCAAATGGATGTATCTGCAACGCTCCAGGTTGCCTCTGCAGATTTACCGCTCCCGTCACGCAGGGAGATTTTGAAGAACTTCAAATGCTCCTCAGCATTGAGCCAAAGTGTAACATCACCGGAAGGCTTAATAACATAACCTTCGACGACCGGTTGCTGCTCTTGTTCTTGCTCCTGCTCCTGTGTGTCTGTCGCAGCTTCCTCGTTTTCTGTATTCTCTGCAATTTCGAAGTTACAGACGACCTTGCACTCCACGCTTGCAGTTCCGCAGGTAATGGTAATCGTTGCTTCACCGGGAGCGACCGCAATGATCTTACCATCGGCATTCACCGTAGCAATTGCTTCATCGGACGAAGCAAACACAGGAATATCAGTCGTATCCGCAGGACTGGGTGTTACATTCAAAAGATAGACTGCGTTCAAACTGCCCAACTCTACAGAGGTCTTGGAAATTACGAGATCCGTACAGGGAATCTCCAACACCGTAGATTCTGTAGTAGATGTATCTGTCGTATTGCCGCCAATCGGTTGGTCTTGACCCGGATTAAAGAAATGCAATGCGATGTATACAACAACCGCTACAATCGCCATAAGCAAAATGCAAATTGCAACAACAAGACCGGTATCGCGTCCGCCTTTCTCATTTCTCTGCGGCTTACCCGAACCTGCAACCGGTGTGTCGTTTGACTGCTGTAGGCGGTTGCGCCTCTTGACATTAGATTTAGAAAATCTTCCGCCCTTAACATAGGTGTAAGAACCGGATTGCGCAGCTGCTTTCTCTTCTGTATCTCCTGTCACTACGTTTACATTGCTGGGGCGAACACATCCGCAAATTGGGCACTGGGTTGCCGTTTCCGGATAGGACGTTCCGCAAACATCGCAGATAATCTTACTCATAATTGCCTCCTGACCGGTGCGATGTACGCGCACCCTAATATTCGTGTACATTATAGCATTTCTTGGTGAATAAAACAACTACAAAGATGTTGCATTTTTTGTAAATTTATTTTATCATATAAAGGAACATAAAAAGGAGGCGATATGTGTGTCGGAACCGAAAAAAATTTCGCCGATGTTGGATAATTTTGCTATGGGCGAGGCGTTCAGCGACCGCAACGGTATCCGTTGCTGCCCGGCAATGCACAATGATACCGGTGATAAATATATTGTTAAAATCATATCTTCCCCGGCTTCGGAAACGCAGCTGGAAGCTATGCTGTTAAGCGGTGCTTTTTCCAGCAAGGAAGCGGCTGTTGCATACTATCAGAATATAACCGAGGAAATGGAAGAAGAAGCGCAGGTGCTGAAGCAACTGTCGCAAATGGAAGGCTATATCCCTTATGTGGACACGCAGATTGTCCCAACGGAGGATAATTCCGGTTTTGACCTCTATCTTTTGAGCCAGTATCGCAATACTCTGCAGCATAAACTGCGCCAGGGCGCAATGACACACCTGTCAGCGGTCAATCTCGGACTTGATTTGTGCAATGCATTGGCGGTTTGTCGCAAATCCGGATATCTGTATGCAAATTTGAAACCGGATAATATTTATCTTTCTGACGAGCAGACATATCGCATCGGTGATATCGGATTTATCAAGCTTAGCTCTTTGAGATACGCTTCCCTGCCGGAACGTTACCGCAGCGCATATACAGCGCCGGAAATTACCGATGCATACGCCACCTTAAACTCCACGATCGACATTTATGCCTTGGGTCTTATTTTGTATCAGGTATACAATGACGGTTTGCTGCCTGCTGCATCCGACGGTTCTCTGCAGGACGATTTTATTCCGCCTGCCTATGCTGATTATGAGATGTCCGAAATCATCTTGAAGGCCTGCGCAAAGGATCCGGTTCGCCGATGGCAAAACCCTGTGGAGCTGGGGCAGGCTTTAGTCCTCTATATGCAGCGTAACGGCGTAAATGACACGCCGATTTTGCCTGTTGCGAAAAACGCAGAGGCGGAGACTGTTAACGAAACGTCTCCTGTTGTTACTGTAAATGATATTCCTGAAGATATTGATCCTGAGAGCGTTACGGAAGCGCAAATTTTTACTGAAGATTCCGAAGGAAACCTGACTTTTCTTGACGATGATAATGAGGACGAGACAGCTCCGGAGCAAAATGCCGAAGAGATCGCCTATGAAGAGCTGACTGGTGAAGTATCAGAAATGCTTAATCAAGCTGACGATTTACTGGCGCATCCGACACCGGACCCGGTTGTTCAGCCGGAACCTATTGATGTTCCGATCCCAACTCCGCTGCCTGTTGAGGTTGTAACGGAGGAAGTTTCCGAAACTGAGACAGAAGAAGCGGCAGAGGAAATTAATCCGGAAGAAACTGTCTCTGTTTCCCATGAAGATGACACAGAAAATAACCAAGAAGACACACAAAATGAAGAAGATGCGCCCAAGAAGAAATCCCATTGGTTGCGCAACACCATTTTAGTTATTCTTGCTCTGACGTTCCTTGCAGGCGGTATTCTGTTCTATACAAAGTACTATCTGCAGCCGATCGAATCCTTCATTCTGGAGAAAAGTGAAGGCACCGGCTTGATTGTTAAAGTTACCGGAAAAATTGATGAAAGCAAGTTGAGCGTTGTTTGCTCCGACACCTACGGCAATCAATTGACGCAACCTGTTGTAAATGGTCAAGCGGTATTCCCCAGCCTGGCGCCCAATTCTGCCTATACGGTTAAAATTGTTACAGACGGCTTCCATAAGCTCACAGGTAATACCTATGGCGTTTTCACAACACCGGTACAGACGGATATCGTTCAGTTTAGTGCTGTTACCGGCAGCGAGGACGGCACTGCTGTAATTGGCTTTACCATTGAAGGCCCGGATGCCAATAAATGGACTATTCGCTATAACGCAAAAGACGAGGAAGAAAAAACCGTATCCTTTACCGGACACATGGTTACGATTCCTGACTTAACTGTGGGTAAGGAATACACCTTTACCCTTGCACCGCAAGAGGAGCTTTTGACTACCGGTATCACTGAGGTCAAACACATAGCAAGCCGAGTTATTAAGGCAGAAAATTTGTTTATAACCGGGCTTTCCAACAACACCCTTTCTGTCGCTTGGACCACACCGAAGGATACAGCAATTGAAAGCTGGACCGTTCGTTGCTATGACGGCAAGGATTATGACACTACTAAGGTTGTAAATGACTGTGCAGCTTCCTTTGAGAGCATCGACGGCGCACAGGACTATACCATTGAGGTTACTGCCGGCAGTATGAGCGTCAGTGAACGGGTTTTTGCGAAAGCAAATTCGCTGGTTATACAAGGTCTGAAAGCGGAAGCAAATGACACCGCTATCATAGTTTCCTGGGATAACAAATCTGCTTCCCCCAACGGCGGCTGGGTTGTTCGTTACAGTGTCGATAACTCCACCGTGCAGGAGCTTTCCTGTAAGGAGGGCAATTCGGTAACAATTTCCGATATCGTTCCGGATGCAAACTATGCCATCAGTGTGGAAGCTACTGATGCAACTCCGGTTCTGGGTGGCAAGACCGTCCTGTCAACGCCGGAAAGCAAAGGTTTTTCCGGATACGGCGTAAAAGCAAGCAATATGACTTTCAAAATGTGCACCAAGCCGTCCAAGAAGAATTGGGATCGGCATGACTTGTCCTCTGATGATTACACCACCAGCTTTAGCATTGGTACAAAGGCCGGTTTCCTTGTTAAGATGGATAAGAAGTACAATACTTCCTCCGACAAAATTACAACGCTGTTTGTCATTCGTGACGAAAGCGGCAACATTGTCAGCACCGCTACCTCGACAAAAACCTGGACCAAAATGTGGTACCAGCGTTACTGTGAGCTGGACATTCCTGCCCTACCGAGCAACGCCGGAAATTATAGCATCAGCATTTTCTTCAACGGTGCTTTAGCCTATACGCAAAGCTTCACAATGAAATAACCGTAAAACAGGCAGCTGTAATTACAGCTGCCTGTTTTCTATATAAAAACTTGACTTTCGTTTTACAACCTTCTATTTCGTCAAAATTTCCTTGACTTGTGTTCAGATATTGCTGTAAAATATTACCAGAGAGATAGTCTTATAGTACTATAAAACGGTAGAGACCGGGGCGAATTACCTCCATAGTGTAGAATACACCTACGATGCCAAGAATAATCTGACCCGGCAGATCGAGAATATGAACGGTGCGATCAGCACCACATCCTACACCTATGACGACAAGGGAGACAAGAGAATCGCCCCCCTGTCTCCCTGTAAGAAGGAGATTGCCACACCAGCGTGCGCGCTGGTGTGGCAATGACCGCTAACTTAATGACATTCTGATTTCTCTTGTCCCCTTTTTTGTTCCGGCATAGACCTTTCTTGACAAAAAAGTATTTTCCACTTGAAAATAATAAATTATAATGCTATAATAAGGAAAATCCAATTGACCGGAGGTTATTATGGTCAAGACATCAGTAGCTGCACAGTTTAACTATGGTTACTATTACTTTTTTACTACTAAAAAGTAATAGTATTTTGTGTTGCGTGGATTTATCAATGACTCAAATTATACCGCCGCACAGATGCAAGTCTGTGCGACATTGTTTTTAGGAGGATTCGGTTATGATTGCTGTATTAAAAAAAGGTACAACCAAGGAACAAACTGAACACTTGCTGCAATGGTTGAAAAATATGAATCTGGATGTTCACGTATCCAACGGTCAGGAAATTACCGTTCTTGGTCTGGTCGGTGATACCAGCCGTGTGGATATGGAGCTGCTAAGCAGTCTGGAAATCGTAGACAGTGTGAAGCGGGTTTCTGAGCCCTTTAAGCAAGCAAACCGGAAATTTAATCCGGATGATACAGTTGTGCAGGTTGGCGATGTAAAAATCGGCGGGGGCAATTTTGCGATGATAGCCGGTCCTTGTTCTGTTGAATCGTTGGAACAAATTGTCGAGGTTGCAAAGTCCGTAAAAGTATCCGGTGCGGATATTCTGCGGGGCGGTGCTTTCAAACCCAGAACCTCCCCCTATGCTTTTCAGGGTCTAAAGGAGGAAGGCCTACGACTATTGGTCGAAGCAAAAAAGCAGACCAATATGCCCATCATTACAGAAATTATGAACATTCGGGCTTTGGAACTGTTCGAGGATGTGGACATTATTCAGGTGGGCGCACGGAATATGCAGAATTTCGACCTGTTGCAGGAGTTGGGCAAGACCAGAAAGCCCATTCTGCTTAAGCGCGGTCTTGCTAATACCCTGCAGGAGCTGCTGATGAGCGCAGAATACATTATGAGCGAAGGCAATGAAAACATTATTCTCTGTGAACGCGGTATTCGCACCTATGAAAACTACACAAGAAACACGCTGGATTTGTCTGCCGTCCCAGTATTGCATAGCTTGACGCATCTGCCAGTAATTGTTGACCCCAGCCACGCCACAGGAAAGGCTGCGCTGGTTCCCTCTATGGCTGCTGCTTCCGCCGCCTGCGGAGCAGATGGCATTATGATCGAGGTACATAATAATCCCTCCTGTGCCCTTTGTGATGGCGCCCAATCCTTAACGCCCCAGCAATTTTCACAAGTAAATGCAACTGTGCGGAAAATCCGGGAGGCAATTTTATGACCGTTGGAATATTGGGGCTAGGTCTGATCGGCGGCTCTCTTGCCCGAGCCTACGCAAAAGCCGGACATCAGGTTTTTGCCCATGATAAGGATACCGTTATATTGGATTTTGCAGCTCTGGCCGGTGTGGTCTCTCAACCACTGTCAAGAGATAACATTTCTCAATGCGAGCTTCTTTTATTAGCCGTTTTTCCGGAGGCCTCTGCAAATTTTTTAGAAGAAAACTGCAGGTATATCCAAAGCAGCACCCTGGTGATTGACTGCTGCGGCGTAAAAGAAGACATTTGCCGTCGCTGTTTTGCCCTTGCCGAACAGTATGGCTTTACATTCGTTGGCGGTCATCCTATGGCAGGTTCTCATAATGCCGGTTTTAAGCATAGCCGGTCTAATTTGTTTCAAGGTGCGCCGATGGTTTTGGTACCACCCAGATTTGATGACCCACTAATTCTGCAAAGAGTAAAGGATGCCCTTGAACCCTGCGGCTTTAAGAGTTTTTCCGTTACAACTGCACAGGAACACGACAAAATGATCGCCTTTACATCACAGATGCCCCATATTGCCAGCAATGCCTTCATTAAATCCCCCACAGCCAAGGCACACAAGGGTTTTTCCGCCGGCAGTTACAAGGATCTAACCCGTGTCGCCTGGCTTAATCCAAATATGTGGGCGGAGCTTTTCCTGCTGAACAGGGATAATGTTCTGACAGAAATGAATCTTTATATAAACAATTTGCTAGCATACCGGGATGCAGTTCGGGATGAAGATAAGGAAAAGCTGATTTCCCTGCTGGATGAAGGAAGACGTCTGAAGGAGGAGGTTGACGGATGAAAACCGTAACTGTATCAGCTTCCAAGAATTATGATGTTATCATTGGCAGCGGCGTTCAAAATCTCATCGGAGATTTTCTGCAAAAATCCGGTTATCGCAACGTTGCCATTATCAGCGATACCAACGTCTGGCCGCTTTACGGCGATAACGTTTCAAAAAATATTTCAGATTCCGGCATTCTGTGCTGCAGCTATGTCTTTCCCGCCGGAGAAGCCAGTAAAACCGGTCAGGTTTATTTAGACATCCTGAACTTTTTAGCAGAAAATCATATCACCCGGACAGATGCCATCATCGCGTTAGGTGGTGGTGTGGTTGGCGATATGACCGGTTTTGCTGCCGCAACCTTTTTACGGGGCATCTCCTTTATTCAAATGCCCACTTCCCTGCTTGCGATGGTCGATTCCTCCGTAGGCGGTAAAACAGCAATCGATTTGCCTGCCGGAAAAAACTTAGCCGGTGCATTTTATCAGCCCAGTTTGGTTTTGTGCGACCTGGATACTTTAAGCACATTACCTAAGGAAATTTTCCGGGACGGCTGCGCAGAAATTATCAAATACGGCGTTTTATACGATCCGACTCTATTTTTCCATCTTTTGGATAAGGGATTGGATTTTGATCAGGAAGCCGTTATCAGTCGCTGTGTTGAGTTGAAACGGGATGTGGTAAATGAGGATGAATTTGACCAAGGCTCCCGCCAAAAGCTGAACCTGGGCCACACAATCGGCCACGGCATCGAAGCAAATAGTAATTTCACTGTATCTCACGGACAAGCAGTTGCAATGGGAATATCCATTGTCAGCAAGGCGGGTCTTGCCCTTGGCATAACCAGCCCGGATACCTATCAGGATGTCATCCGTGTTTTGAACAAATTCTCACTTCCTGTTTCCACAGACGCAGATGCCAATTCTCTGTACTCCAGCGCCTTATCAGACAAAAAACGCAGCAACAGCACCATTAACCTGATTATCCCCTGCAAAATCGGAAATTGCTGCATTTATCCAACCGAAACTACGAACCTTAAATCCTTTATTGAGGCAGGCCTTTAATATGAACATTACCGTTACACCCGGACAATTGAATGGCACTGTTCCGGTGATTCCTTCTAAATCCCAGGTGCATCGACTGTTGATTTGCGCGGCATTTTCGGATAAACCCACAACTCTTATTTGCCCGGAAATCAATCAGGATATTGAGGCTACTGCCCTATGTCTGCAGGCGCTGGGTGCGGATATCGTCTATGAACAGGACCGGTATCATATTAAGCCGATCGCAACTGCTAAGATGCATCCGGTGCTGGATTGCCAGGAAAGCGGTTCGACCTTACGATTTTTACTGCCCATCGCAGGAGCGCTTGGGGTTAACGCCACATTCATAATGTCCGGTCGCCTGCCCCAACGACCCCTTTCCCCTCTTTGGGAAGAAATGGAACGCCACGGTTGCAGCCTTTCCCGTCCAACAGAAACCACAATTGCGGTTTCCGGAAAGCTTGCCCCCGGCGAATATACCATCGACGGAAGTGTTTCCAGTCAGTTCATCACAGGTCTTCTATTTGCCTTGGCGATTCTACCGGGAGAAAATCAACTGGAAATCACCGGAAACATCGAATCCAAACCATATATTACAATGACCTGCAAAGCATTGGAGCAATTTGGTGTTCAATTTTCCAACGGAAAGATTGTTGGCGCGTTCCCCTTCTGCGGACCGAAGGAGATTTATGCAGAGGGCGATTGGAGTAACGGCGCATTTTTTCTGGCAGCGAACACTATGGGTAGTAAAATTTCTGTTCATGGTCTTGATGAAGCATCGTTCCAAGGCGACCGCGCGGTTGCAGATATTTTGAGAACAATGGATGGTCCCATTACTGTGGATGTCAAAGACATTCCGGATCTGGTGCCAATTTTAGCCGTAGTTGCCGGCGCAAAAAGCGGCGCAACCTTTCAGAATATTCAGCGTTTACGCCTCAAGGAATCGGACCGGGTTGCCTCTGTTGTTCAAATGCTTACCGCTTTAGGTGCATCTGCTTTCGCAACAGACGATACGCTGACAGTTCATCCCGGCAAGTACAAGCGTTGTTCCGTCAATTCCCATAAGGACCATAGAATTGCAATGGCTGCTGCAATCGCCGCAACTGTTGCTGAAGGTCCGGTAACCATTATCGATGCCCAATGCGTTCAAAAATTCTACTCCTTTTTTTGGGAGGTATACCGCAGCCTAGGAGGTAGCTATGAGCAGTACATACGGTGATAAATTAAAGCTCAGCATATTCGGTCAATCTCATGGTCCGGCAATCGGTATGTGCCTTGACGGGATTCCTGCCGGTCTGCCTGTTGATCTTGAAAAGCTTCAGCTATTCTTAAATCGACGCGCACCCGGTAGTAATGCTTTTTCAACCGCACGAAAAGAAGCAGACAAGCCGGAGTTTATATCCGGAATTGTAGGCAGCTTCACCTGCGGCGCTCCTATTGCCGCAACGATTCAAAATCAAAACACCCGTTCCGGCGACTATGAAGAACTAAAGGATTGTCCCCGCCCCGGACACGCCGATTATCCGGCGCAAGTGAAATATAAGGGTTTTCAGGATGTAGCCGGCGGCGGTCATTTTTCCGGAAGACTGACTGCGCCTTTATGTGTGGCAGGTGGTCTTTGCAAGCAATGGCTGGAGAATAATGGTATTCAAATCGGTGCCCACATTCTGAACCTGGCCGGCATTGCCGATGAACCGGATTCTCTTGATTGGGTAAATCCTGATCTTTCAAAAATAAATGCAGATTTTCCGGTTATCAATCTCGATGCCGGAAAAAAGATGCAGCAAGCGATTGCTCAGGCAAAGGCCAAGGGTGATAGTGTCGGCGGCATTATTGAATGTATCGTTCAAGGACTTCCGGCAGGCCTTGGCGAGCCGATGTTCGGCGGTATTGAGAGTAAGCTTGCACAGATTATCTATGGTATTCCGGCAGTCAAAGGGCTGGATTTCGGAAGCGGTTTCTGCGGAAGCTATTTGATGGGAAGCCAAAATAACGACGCATATACCATTCAAAATGGCAAAGTTGTAACCACTACCAACAATGCCGGAGGTATCTTAGGCGGCATTTCCAACGGTATGCCTCTGGTGTTTTCTGTAGCAATCAAACCGACTCCGTCCATCGCCAGAACACAAAGCAGTATCAGCATTTCACAAATGACAGAACAAAAGTTGAAAGTACAAGGTCGGCATGACCCGTGCATTGTCCCCCGGGCTGTTCCTGTGGTGGAGGCGGCAGTTGCAGTCGCCGTAATGGACCTCTATCTTTCCGGCATCTAAAGGAGTAACAACTATGGTTTTAAAAGAATTACGTGATCAAATCAATGCAATTGATAGCCAACTTGTAGACCTCTTTACAAAACGGATGAATATTGCCGGCAAAATCGCTGACATTAAAAAACAGGCCAACCTTCCGATTTTTGTTCCTGCTCGGGAGCGAGAGGTCTTACAAGATGTTGCGGAAAAAGCCGGTTCCGATATGGCGAACTACACCCGGGTTTTATATTCAATGATATTTGAATTAAGCCGCAGCTATCAAAAAAAGTGTATAACAGAAGCAACGGAGTTGTTTCAACGCATAACGAATTCTATTGAGAATACACCAAAACTGTTTCCACAAAACGCTATGGTTGCATGCCAAGGGGTTGAAGGCGCTTATGCGCAGATAGCCTGTGAGCGCATTTTCAAATCTCCGATGATTATGTATTTCAAGAATTTTGACGGTGTATTTCAGGCAATTGAGCAGGGTCTGTGCCAATACGGAATACTCCCCATCGAAAATTCCACTGCCGGCTCCGTGAAAAAGGTTTATGACCTGATGATCCACCACAATTTCTCCATTGTGCGTACCTTCCGGCTGAAGATTGACCACAATCTGCTGGCTTTGCCCGGTGCAAAAATGGAAGACATTCAAGAGATCTATTCCCATGAGCAGGCTATCAACCAATGCTCTGGGTTTCTTAAGAAATTTCCAAATGCTAAAATTATTCCGGTTGAGAATACGGCAGTCGCTGCCAATATGGTTGCGCAATCTGACAGAAAAGATGTTGCTGCTCTATCCAGCCATGCCTGCGAAGAGCTTTACGGTCTTTCCTGCCTGGCAGCATCGGTTCAGGACGAGGGCAACAACCGCACTCGTTTTATCTGCATCAGTAAAAACCTGGAAATATACCCCGGCTCGGATAAGACCAGTATTATGATGATCCTATCCCATAAACCCGGCGCACTTTATAAAGTTTTGGCGCGAATGTATGTTCTTGGGATTAATGTTGTTAAGCTGGAATCCAGACCCATTCCCGACAGGGATTTCGAGTTTATGTTCTATTTTGATTTGGAAACATCCATCTATTCAGAAGAGTTTGTTCAGCTTATGTGTGAGCTGGATGACCTTTACGAGGAATTTAAGTACTTAGGAAGCTACAGCGAGGTGGTATGATGCAATTTGGTCTGCTGGGAAGAAAGCTATCTCACAGCTATTCACCGCAAATCCATAGTCTTCTTGCCAATTATCCTTATCGTTTAATTGAAATCGAACCGGATGATCTGGAACATTTTATGAATACCACTACCCTTTCCGGCTTTAATGTTACGATGCCTTACAAAAAAGCTGTGATCCCCTACTGCTTTAGGCTATCCGAACAAGCTAAAAAACTAGGTGCTGTAAACACAGTTGTTCGGGATATGGCCGGTAACTGGATTGGTCATAACACGGACTACTTCGGTTTTTCTCGTATGGTTGCCCTAAGCGGCTTACAGCTTGAAGGCAAAAAGGTTTTGGTCCTCGGCAGTGGCGGCGCTTCAGCCACTGCTGTTGCAGTACTAAAAGAACTGGGCGCAGAGGTTGTAGTTGTGTCCCGCACCGGGGAAAATAATTATCAAAACATAACCAACCACTTGGATTCTGCCGCTATTGTGAATACGACACCGGTTGGTATGTATCCCAACACCGGTGTAACCCCCATTGATTTGGATGTCTTTCCGGCATTGGAAGGCGTATTGGATGTAATTTACAACCCGGGTAGAACGCAGCTGCTAATGGACGCAGAAAAACGCGGTATCATTTCTTTAAATGGACTTTATATGCTGGTTGCCCAAGCAAAAGAAAGCGCCGAATGGTTTGCAAAAAAACAAATCAACGATACGAAAATACAGGACGTTTACCAAATCCTGCGCAGGCAAATGGAGAATATCGTTCTGGTCGGAATGCCCGGATGCGGCAAAACCACCGTTGGTAAGGCTTTGGCAGAAAAGCTGGGAAAACGCTTTGTGGATTCCGATGTGCAGATTGAATTATCCGCAGGAAAGACAATTCCGGAGATTTTCGCTACAGAGGGCGAAAGCGCCTTCCGGGAGTTGGAACATACCGTATTGAAGGAATTGGGAAAAGAATCCGGTCTGGTTATTGCCACCGGCGGTGGTTGTGTTACCCAACAAAGAAACTACCCAGCCCTGCATCAAAACGCAAGGATCATCTATATTCAGCGGGATATTGAAAAGCTGCCAACCGACGGACGCCCCCTGTCCGAAAAAGGCAAACTGCACACAATGTTCTTGCAAAGAAAACCCTTATACGAATCCTTTGCGGATCTGACTATCGATAACAACGGCACAT
This sequence comes from Faecousia sp., assembly GCA_045538605.1. Classification (GTDB taxonomy): domain Bacteria; phylum Bacillota; class Clostridia; order Oscillospirales; family Oscillospiraceae; genus Faecousia. The sequence goes on along the minus strand of JAZSRR010000060.1, from coordinate 27,704 downwards.
TAGAGGATACCATTGCTGCCATTATAGGAGGTCTTATATGAAAATACTGGTTATAAACGGCCCCAATATCAATATGCTGGGCATCCGGGAGCCGGGTATTTACGGAAAAGAAGGCTTTCAGGACTTGTTGCGTTTACTAGATGATACAGCTCAGGAACTTGGGATTACAATCACCCAATTTCAGTCCAATCACGAAGGCGCACTGGTAGATAAAATTCAAGAAGCTTACGGTAATTTTGACGGAATTGTCATTAACCCTGCCGCTTATACGCACACCTCTATTGCCATCTTGGATGCATTAAAATCTGTTTCCATACCGGCGGTTGAAGTTCATATCTCGGATGTGGACAATCGGGAGTCCTTCCGGCAGATCTCCTACGCCGGTCTCGCCTGCGAGAAGACGATAAAAGGTCTCGGCCTTTCAGGATATCGAGAGGCAATTGTTTATTTGAGTGAAAAATATAAATAACTAAACCAGCCTGCTTATGTGATATGTACCCCCAATACTGGGTATCCAGTATTGGGGGTACATATCAATGCAGGCTGATTTTATGCTTCATACAGATATGTGTATGCCTGATCATCCTTTGAACCATCGATATACCGGGCATCATCAGAAATTTTTTGAAAACCACACCGTTTGTGAACAGCTAAAGAAATACTGTTATTTTTGTGAATATGGGAATATAATTTCGAAAAACCCAGTTCTTTTTGTTTTCCTTGTACTGCCCTTATCAAATCTGTCGCAAAGCCCTGATTTCGGGCGCTGGGAGCAGTTTCAAGACCGGTTAATATTGCGCCGTCCAGATATGGTTCCACACGCACAGCCGCCAGATATTCGTCCTGATGACACCACAAGGCATAATACGCATCGTTTTGAGAAAGAAAGAACTTCAAATAGTCATAAAAGTCCTGTTCTGCCTCTAAAATCTGCAGATTAGGCGAAAGGTCTGGGTAATCTTTCCGAGCTTTTTCCTGATTACTTTGGGAATAAACCGCAATCAGCTTTCCCACATCCAAATTTTTATAAACTCGTATAATTTTCAGCATAAGACGCATTACAAGCTTTCGCCAAGGATGGATTTGGTAGCATAGGCATTTAAGGTCATATCTGCCACATTTCCGGCAAGGTATTCATAATATCCCTGTGCACCGATCATTGCCGCATTATCGCCGCAAAGGGAAAGCGGCGGCATGTAAACCTGAGCGCCAATCACCTGCGCAGCCTTGAGAATATCACGACGGATTCGGGAATTGGCAGCAACACCCCCAGCAACTGCCAACTTGTTGTAACCGGTCTGCTGCAAGGCAGCAATGGTCCGGGGAACCAACGTGTCAGAAACTGCTGCAGAAAAAGATGCGCAAAGGCTGTTTATATCCAATGTCTCACCGACCTGCTGCGCGTGATGTATCAAATTCAATGCTGCGGTTTTCAGTCCGGAAAAACTCATATCATAGGGGTTATCTCCCGCCTTAGCTCTCGGCAAAGGATATTTTTTGTCATCTCCACTTTGCGCTGCTTTATCCAAAGCGGCGCCACCGGGGTAAGGCATATTCAGAACTCGTGCGACTTTGTCAAAGCTCTCCCCTGCCGCATCATCCAGTGTTCCACCTAAAATCTCCATTTTGGTATAATCCTGCACATCAACAATCATCGTATGGCCGCCGGATACCACCAAGCAAACAAAAGGCGGTTCTAAATCCGGAAAAGCAAGATAATTGGCCGCAATATGACCGCGAATATGATGGACTGGTATCAATGGTTTTCCTAAGGTAAGCGCCGAAGCCTTTGCAAAATTTACTCCTACCAGAACCGCACCGATCAGCCCCGGCGCGTAGGTAACCGCCACAGCATCAATATCCTGACGGGTTAGCCCTGCTTTTTCAAGAGCCTGATCTGCCAATGGATAAATCGCTTCAATATGCTGGCGGGAGGCGATTTCCGGAACAACGCCACCGTAAATCCGATGCAACTCCACCTGGGAAGCAATACAGTCTGTCAAAACCCTGCGTCCATCGGCAACAATAGCAACGGCGGTTTCATCACAGGAAGATTCAATTGCCAAAATGTTCATACTTCCCACTCCTTTCTTAGGATAATTGCATCTTCTTTCGGTTTTACATAGTAACCGGGTCTACGTCCAACCTCTATAAATCCCATTTTTTGATACAAAGCAATTGCTGCTTCGTTGGATACCCGCACTTCTAAGGAAAGTTGATAATTCCCACGATCCTTTAGGCAGGCAATTAGTTTTTCAACCAGATTTCTGCCAACGCCCAGCTTGCGATAGTCCGGTCGCACTGCGATATTCATCATATCCGCCTCACCCATAACCGCCTGGGAGCCAACATATCCGGCAACAGTTTGGCCGTCAACTGCAACCAACCAACAGGATAACGGATTTCCAAGTTCTGCTGATATGGCGTTTTCACTCCAAGGCGCACTGAAGCATAGCTTTTCCAAATCCGCCACTTGGGAAACATGGTCCTTTGTCATGAATATATATTCCATCATTTTGCCTCATACCAGCTCTTTCCCCATTTGGCTTCTGCCAGCAAAGGTACTTTCAGCTGCGCAACCTGCTGCATTTCCTGACTGACCAACTCCGCTACCGCAGCCGCAATTTTCTCCGGACACTCCACAATCAATTCGTCGTGTACCTGCAAAAGAAGTTTTGCCTCCGGAAATTCTTTGCGTAATGCCGCATCCACCCGAATCATTGCCATCTTAATCAAATCCGCAGCGCTGCCTTGAATAGGTGTGTTCAACGCAATGCGTTCTGCGCCCTGACGAATATTGAAATTGGAGCTTTTCAGTTCCGGAATATACCGGCGGCGACCATACATTGTCTCGGTAAAGCCTTTTTCCCGAGCATTTGCAATTACCCGCTTCATATAATCCCGGACCCCGTGGTAATTGGCAAGATAGTTATCAATATACCGCTTCGCCTCATAGCGGCTGACACCGATATCGTCTGCAAGGGAGAATTCCGAAATGCCGTACACAATGCCGAAATTAACCGCCTTTGCGTGTCGGCGCTGCAGCGGCGTAACACTGTCCTGCGGCACATCAAACACCTGAGATGCGGTAACTGTATGAATATCCATACCGCCAGCAAAAGCCTCTTGCATTGTTTTGTCATCAGCAATATGAGCAAGCACTCGGAGTTCAATCTGGCTGTAATCGGCATCTACCAAAACATAACCGGGTTTGGATATAAACATTTTTCGAATTTCCGCGCCCAAATCGGTACGAACCGGGATGTTCTGCAAATTCGGCTCTTTGGATGACAGTCGCCCGGTTGCCGTTACCAGATTTTCAAAACTGGTATGAATTCTGCCGTCATCCGCAATCACCTTCATAAGCCCGTCAACATAGGTGGATTTTAGCTTTGTCAGCATCCGGTAATCCATAATAGCCGGAATAATAGGATGCTTGTCCTTCAGTTTTTCCAGTACGTCGGCATTGGTAGAATAGCCCGTTTTGGTCTTCTTCATTACCGGCAAAGCAAGCTGATCAAACAGAAGTTCGCCCAGCTGCTTTGTGGAATTGATATTAAAAGGACCGTCAGCGTAAGAGAAAATCAGCGTTTCGCAGTCTGCAATTCTCTGACCCAACATCGTGCCAAACTGCTCAAGTTGCTCTCGATCAATGGCAACACCGGACTTTTCCATCCGGTAAAGAACGGAACACAGCGGCAATTCCACATCTTGATACAGCGGCAGCATTTGCTGTTTTTCCAATTCTGCCTGCAGAACACCCTGTAGATTCCACAAAGCCTCAGCGCCGCCTGCAGCGTCCGCATCCTCTACAGTTGCTCCCAGGAAATTTGTGGCAAGCTTGGATACCGGATAATCCGCCTGGGAGGGGTTTAAATCATAAGCAGCCAAAGCCGTATCAAAGCAGCAGTTGCAATGGGGAAGACCCATTTGATCCAGCCGGTGCAAGGTGTTCTTAAAATCGTGGCAAATTGCCTGTCCTTTTGTGAAGAAGTCATTTAAGAACATTGCCTCCATAGGCGTAACGGCGCAGACGCCATCATTCCAAGCAATACCCAAAGAGCCATCCGGAGAAACATAAAGCGCATATTGTTTACATTCCGTCGGAATTTGCGAAACTCTGGGCAAGCTGATCATTTTAGACGGTGTCTGGGATACGATCGGTTCTATGCCCCGCAGACCGTAACGGTCAATTAAACGGACAAATTCCAGTTGGGTAAACAGCTGATACAGTTCCGGTTTATTGTAAGGACGAATAACCGCGTCAATAGGCGTAAAGTCGATGGGGGCGTTGGTGCGAATGGTTGCCAGGTCATAGGAAAGATAGGCATTCTCTCTCCCCTGCTCCAGCTTTTCCCGGAGCTTGGGGCGAATAGATGCATCCTGTAGGTTTTCATAAACGCCGTCCAAGGAGCCGAACTTGATCAGCAATTCCGTTGCGGTTTTAGGGCCAACACCGGCAACACCGGGAATATTATCCGAGCTATCCCCCATCAGCGCCTTCAGATCCACCATTTTATCCGGCGTAAAGCCATATTCTGCGAAGAACGATTCCTCATCATACAATGTGGTCGTGGTTTGACCCGGTTTGGAAATCACCAGCTTAACTCGAATATGCTGATCAATCAGCTGTAAACTGTCCCGGTCGCCGGTTACGATGACGCATTCCCAATCGTTATTTCCGCAGATTTTGCCGACCGTTCCAATAACATCATCTGCTTCCCAGCCCTGACATTCATAAATGGGAATGTTCATGGCAGTAAGCACCTGCTTCATAATCGGCATTTGCTGGCAAAGCTCCTCCGGCATCGGATGTCGGGTCGCCTTATAACCATCATACTGCAAATGGCGGAAGGTTGGCCCGTGTAAATCAAAAGCCACACAAACCGCATCCGGTTGTTCTTCTTTTTCCATCTTTTCCAAGATGTTCAAAAAGCCGTATATTGCATTGGTAAACAAGCCATCCCGGGTGGTAAGCGCACGAACACCATAGAAGGCGCGGTTAATGACGCTGTTACCATCCAAAATCAAAAGCTTCATACTTTTCTCCACTTCGTTCCCTGGGGCGTATCAATAATTTCAATACCGCGGGACTTCAGTTCATCCCGAATTCGGTCAGCCTCCACAAAATTCTTCGCTTTTTTTGCATCCATACGTGCCTGAACAAGAGCATCGATTTCCGGATCAAAGGATGCTTGTTCTTCCGCCTCAGTCTTTTCCTTTTTTGCCTTTGCGGCTGAAATCAAATTCAAACTCAAAACCTGATCAAAATCCGCCAACGCTGCCAACTTGGTTGCGTCGGTGGTTTTTGCCTTCAGTACATCATAAAGCGCAGTGATTGCCAAGGAAGTATTCAAATCTCCGTTCAGTGCATTTACGAACCGTTCCTTCAGCGCAGCCAGAACAGTTACGTCCACATCACCGGTATCCTGCAAGGCTGCAACCTTGGCGATCAGCTTATCATAGGCTAGTGCTGCATTATCCAAATTCTCCCAACTGAATACAAGGTTTCTGCGATAATGGCTTTGCAGGCAGAACAGGCGGTAAACCATCGGATCATAGCCCTTTTGCTCCAAAAGGCTAACGGTCAAGAATTCACCCTTGGATTTGGACATTTTTCCGTCATCAGTGTTCAGGTGATGAACGTGGAACCAGTAATTGCACCACTTATGGCCCAGGAAGCTCTCCGTTTGGGCGATTTCGTTGGTGTGATGCGGAAAAGCATTATCAATACCGCCGCAATGGATATCCAGATCCTCACCCAGATATTTCATAGAAATGCCGGAGCATTCGATATGCCAGCCAGGATAGCCGACGCCCCAGGGAGAATCCCATTTCAGCGCCTGATCCTCAAACTTGGATTTGGTGAACCAAAGAACAAAGTCGTTCTTATTGCGCTTATTAGTATCCTCTTCAACACCTTCCCGAACACCAATTGCCAAATCCTCTTCGTCGTGATCGTTAAACACATAGTATTTTTCCAGCTTAGAGGTATCAAAATACACATTGCCGCCGGCGACATATGCTTTTCCCTTCTCCACCAATCCCTCAACCATACGGATAAATTCCGGAATACAGCCTGTGGCAGGCTGGACTACATCCGGTTTTTTAATGTTCAACTTTTCACAATCAGCAAAAAAAGCATCGGTGTAGAACTGGGCAATCTCCATAACCGACTTATTTTCCCGCTTTGCTCCCTTCAGCATTTTATCCTCGCCTGTATCCGCATCAGAAGCCAGATGACCCACATCGGTAATGTTCATAACCCGCTTCACATTGTAGCCTAAATAACGCAGGCTCTTTTCCAGAGCATCTTCCATAATGTAGGTACGCAAATTGCCGATATGGGCAAAATGGTAGACCGTCGGTCCACAGGTATACATCTTAACAACATCCGGGGAATTGGGTTGAAAGAGTTCCTTCTTATGAGACAATGAATTATACAAATACATAGGTTTTCCTCCAATAGCTTAATCGTGAAAACAAAAACGCCTCTTGCGCCAGGCACAAGAGGCGGGTTATACAACTCGCGGTTCCACTCTCATTTTTCACTCAATTAAATTGTATGCTCCCGGGCGCACTTTCCCAAACTGACACCACCTGGGTTTTCAGCCGCTGACCCAGACTCTCTGCAGGATAAAGCTTGGTACTCTTCCCGTTCATTGCACCATAATTATTTTACCATTTATGTTGGTGGTTTGTCAAGGTTTCCCTGCTTTTCATCTCATATTCCTGTTGCCTCCAATATAAAACTATGCTATACTTGTCAAAATGTGTTTTGTGGGAGACATTAAAATGAAAAAGCTGACGTTACTATTTTTGCCGCTTATCCTGCTGCTTACTCTGGTAGGCTGCAAAAATACCGGCTTTTTTACAGATGACACAGCATCCTCCAATCCCTCTTCCTCATCCATTTTGGATAACAAACACGAGATCGTACCAATCCCGCAGCAGCCAATGGTATCAATATCCCTTTCGATTGTTACCGAAACGGAGCGTGCACAGGACGGGACCGTTATCTTTGTTAGAACATATCAGAATATTGCTGCGGTTTTGCCAGATCCCAATGTATGCGACGCCATTATTTTGGATTTTTTGAACCGGGTGGATAACACAGAGCATTCTGCGCAATCTATTCTAGATGCCGCAAAAAAGGACTATACGCAAGACTTTTCCTGGCAACCCTACACAAGTCAAATATTATATGAGCCGATGCGCCTTGACCGTGGTGTTATCAGCCTTTTCGGAAGTCAAGCCAATTCCGCAGGCAGTGCCCATCCGGAGATTATCTACGAAACTCTTACCTACGATTTAAGCACCGGTGATTGTCTTTCCCTTTCGGATATTATAAATAATACTGCTGATTTAACCATTATTACCAATACGCTTCTTTCCGAACTTAAAAAAAATGAAAAAAGCTATTGCCTGTATCCGGATTATACCGATTCGGTAAGGCAGCGGTTTAACAGCAATTTTCTGTCGGATCAGGACTGGTATTTTAACCGGAATGGTATCTGCTTTTTCTTTTCTCCCTATGAAATTGCTCCATACGCCAGCGGTGTCATTCAAGTAACTGTTCCCTATGAAGCGCTGTCCGGAATTTTGGAGGATGCCTATTTCCCAGACGAACGACTTTCCGCATCTGGCAAATTGACGGTAAAAAGCTTTGACAGCGCACCTATGGAGACATTCTCCCAGATTTCGGAAATCGTACTGCAGGAACAGTCTAATAAATTTTTCTTATATACCGACGGAGCTGTTTATGATCTACAAATGAAATGCGCAGATTCTGATGGCTTCTACTATACGGTTTTTGCAGCAGAATGCCTTTCTGACGGTGATGCGGTAATGGTGGAGGCTGATAACAAAACACAGCTGCAAATTATTTATCAAAGTAACGGGGTCTCTGTTTGCAAATACTTAAAAATTCAAGATAATTCCTGCATTTTGACAGATGTAAAGGGCGCCTGATCAGGCGCCCTTTTTATATGCCTTGCACAATCGAACCAGCTCCGGCGACAATGCTGCCAGGGCAATCAAATTCGGTATTGCCATCAATCCGTTCACAATCTCTGACAAAAGCCAAACGATACCGGTCCCGGAAACAGCGCCAAAAACCACCATACCCCCCTGAAAAAATACAAACCACTTCCACGCATTTGCACCAAACAAATATTCAGTGCTTCTTATCCCGTATAGTCCCCAACCTAAAACAGTTGCAATTGCAAAACAACAAAGCGCCAGAGCAATGGGAATGTTGACCCAATCGCCTAAAACATTGCTGTATGCTTCTGTTGTCAGAGCAATCCCCACATCCGTTCCATAAGGAATCGAAGCACCGCTGCAAAGTATTACCAGGGCTGTTACCGTACAAATCACAATGGTGTCCAGGAATACCTCCATTATTCCCATAAGTCCCTGTGCTACAGGATTTTTAGCATTGGCTGACCCGTGGGCAATAGAGGCAGTTCCCATACCGGCTTCGTTGGTAAATACACCTCTGGATGCGCCAATACGAAGTACGGAAAAGGCCGAGCCAACCATTCCCCCGGTAACCGCATTAGGTGAAAATGCCCCCTGCACGATAGAAGCAAACACACTGGGTAAAAGCTGAAACCTGCCAATGATCACAACAGTACCCAGCAGTATATACCCAATGGATGCAAAAGGTACCAATCGCTCCGCAACAGAACCAATCCGTTTTGCTCCGCCCAAAAGCATTGTAACCACCAAAACAGCCAAAGCAATCCCAATTAACAAATTTCCTGTTGTGCTTGGTTTAATGCCAACAGCTGTAAAAGCGCTGTTCATACTGCCGACAACAGCATTGATTTGCGTAGCATTCCCCACACCGAAGGATGCAACCACACCAAAGAAGGCATATACTACCGCTAAAAAACGCCACCGTTTACGCATTCCCTGTTCAATCATATACATCGGGCCGCCCACATACTCATCGTTTTTGTTGCGAAAACGGTAGCGCACTGACAAGGTTGCTTCTGCGAATTTAGTAACCATACCCAACAGACCGCAAATCCACATCCAAAATATGGTACCGGGGCCCCCTAACGCAATTGCACCGGCTACGCCAGCAAGGTTTCCAGTACCCACAGTAGCCGCTAAGGCAGTGCACAGAGCACGAAACGGAGATGTTCCATCCGTTTTCTGCCGTTTCCAAAACTGGTTTAAAAAAGCTTTTAACGCCCTTGGAAATAATTGGATTTGCGCAAACCCCGTGCAAACTGTCAGGTAGATACCAACGCCAATAATCAGTAAAAGTGCCGGCACGCCCCATACAATCAAATTGATCTTTTCCAAAAATTGGATCATAGTCCCTCCAAAAGAAAAAGCAGTTCCTCAATTGAGGAACTGCTTTCGTATTTATTCCCATGTTGCCCAGATTTCCGGGCAGAAACCAACAGTGGCTTTTTTACCGTTTCGGACAACCGGCGTTTTTATTAGCTCCGGGTTATCAAAAACCTTGTCCTCCTTTGCCTGGGCGTCGTCCATATACTTCATAAGTGTAATATCCGGGGATTTACTATCCCAATTGATCAGCTTATCAATTCCGCCAACCGCCTGCAATACGGAATCAAATTCTTTTCCGGACATACCATAGCGGATTAAATCCACAGACTGAAATTTGATCCGTCGCTCCTTAAAATAACGCTCGGCTTTCTTTGTGTCAAAGCATTTACTTTTTCCAAATATCTGTATATTCAATACTCTACCTCCATAAGGCACAGACCGCAAGCCGGAACTGCAGGACCTGCATCCGTGCGAACACCGCCAAAAAGCTCTGGGATACTGTCTGGGGTGCGGTTACCAAGACCAACCTCCAAAAGAGTTCCCACCATAATCCGCACCATATGCTGCAGAAAACCGTTGCCGGTAACAGTAAATACCAATTCATCACCCTCTCGAGTAATATCAAAGCGCTCAATGGTGCGAACTGTTGATTTTTTCATATTTTTATTACCGCAAAATGCCGAAAAATCGTGTGTACCCAAGAACTGCTGTGCAGCCAACTGCATTTGTTCCAGCTCTAAAGACTGTGGAAAAATATAGAGATATTTTCTATCAAATACGCAAGGCTTCTCGCTATTCCAGATTCGATATCGGTATGTCTTCCTTAATGCATTAAGCCGTGCATGAAACCGTGGTGAAACATTTCTACAGGAGTATACGCCGATGTCCTCCGGTAAATACCTGCGAAGTCCTTCCAGAATTTCCTGGCAGGACATATCGCTTTGACAATGAAAGCTGACAACTTGTCCCTGTGCGTGGGTGCCGGCATCGGTACGACCGCTGCCGGATACTTGAACCTCCTCGCCCAATAGACGGGACAATAACGTTTCCAATTTGCCCTGTATGGTATTCTCCACACTGGACAATCTCTGCCAGCCTCGGTAACGGGTTCCATCATAGCAGATATCCAGACGCAAATTCCGCATATTCCTTCAATTCCTCTCTGGCTTCCCGTTCCGTGTCCGCAGAGAACAGAAACTTGCCATTTTGGTCGTATACCTGAATATGTCCTTGTACATTGTGAATTGTAAACATTATCATCACCTCATTGGTTGTTCTGATAATAGTTTACATCTCTTGCTGTACAATAATCAGGACATTATCACATCGTTTATAACCGTTAATCCAAAACCTGATAGCCTGCCTCAGTAATCGCTTTTTTCAGTTGCTCCAAGACTGCATTACCGGTTACGGTTACCGTCTTTTCCTTTAGATCCACCACCGCATCCACAGTGCCGGAAACTGCCTTACAAACATTTTCCACCCGTGCCTGACAGTGGGTACACATCATTCCTTCAACCTTAATTACTTGCTTCAATTTAATCTCCTCCTTTGGTAATGGGCATTGCGCTGTTATACAGATACCATCCGGTGTTTTTGGTTTAAAGAACCGAAGACGCAATGCATTGGTTACAACAAAAACAGAACTTAAACTCATTGCCAGTGCCCCGAGCATAGGGCTAAGCTGTATACCAAAAGGTAAATATAACACACCGGCTGCAATGGGGATGCCCAAACAGTTATAAAAGAATGCCCAGAACAGGTTTTGTCGGATATTCCGAATGGTCGCGCGACTTAATTCTACAGCGCGGCAAACACCCAGCAAGGAGCTTTGCATCATCACCACATCCGCCGATTCAATTGCAATATCTGTGCCGGTTCCAACCGCCATGCCCACATCTGCCATAACCAGGGCAGGTGCATCATTGATGCCGTCTCCAACCATCAAGACATTTCTACCTTGCTTTTGCAGCTTGTCGATCTCGTTTGCCTTATCCCCAGGCAAAACATCAGCAATTACCTTATCCACACCGGCTTTATTCGCGATCGTCTCCGCAGTCATCCGGTTATCACCGGTAAGCATCACAACTCGTAGTCCAAGTTTTTTCATATAGGAAACAGCCTCGGAAGAATCCGGTTTTAATACATCCGCAGCGGCAATTGCGCCCAGATAATGACCTTCCGAATCAGCAAAATAGAGCGGCGTTTTTCCTTCTTGGGTAAACACATCGTAGTCCGGAACAGATATCTGTAAGCTCTCCATAAGACGCCTATTGCCGCCATAGTATTTTTTGCCGTCAAAAACCGCAGTAACACCGCGACCGGGGAGCGTTTTAAATTCCGCTGCATCCTGCAAAGGTTTATTACCATAGGCAGTGAGGATGGCCTTTGCAAAGGGGTGCTCGGATTTTACCTCCAAAGCAGCTGCGATACTGAGCAGTTCCTCCTGTCGGATATTTTCTGGCAAAATATCGGTAACTTCCGGTTTTCCGGTGGTCAGTGTTCCTGTCTTATCGATTACAACCGTGTCCACCTTGTGCAGATTTTCCAGAGCTTGGGCATTCTTAAACAATACGCCTAAAATTGCGCCCCGTCCGGTGCCGACCATAATTGCGACCGGCGTTGCCAAGCCCAGCGCACAGGGGCAGGAAATTACGAGTACTGAAATTGCGCTTGTCAAAGCAAATGCAACACCGTTTCCGGCAAGCATCCAAACAGCAAAGGTAATTGCTGCAATACCCATTACAACCGGTACAAAGATACCGGCAATTTTATCTGCCAGGCGAGCAATCGGTGCCTTCGAGCCACCAGCTTCCTCTACCAGTCGGATAATTTGCGACAATGTTGTATCTGCCGCCAGCTTGTCTGTACGGATCTCCAGATATCCCTCAGTATTTATGGTTGCGGCGATAACCGGATCTCCTACAATTTTCTCCACCGGTACACTTTCTCCGGTTATGGCACTTTGGTCAATCGCGCCTCTGCCGGAAATAACTGTACCATCAACAGGGATACTGCCACCGGATCGTACCACAACCACATCCCCAATCTGGACCTCTTCGACAGGAATCTCCCGCAAATTGCCTTCCGACAGAACTGTTGCGGTCTTGGGGCTTAAGTCCATAAGCTGACGAATGGCATCGCCGGTTTTCCCCTTAGCTCTTGCCTCCAAGAATTTGCCAAGTGTGATCAGCGTTAAGATCATCGCAGCCGATTCAAAGTACAAATTCATACTGTAGTGGGTCAGGGTTTCCGTATCCCCATGTCCCGCGGCATAAGCCATCAAAAATAGCGCAAGAACGCCATAGACCAAAGACGCGCCGGAGCCCACCGCAATCAGCGTATCCATATTGGGAGAACGATTCCAAAGCGCTTTGAGTCCCCGGGTAAAGTAATCCCGATTCAGATATACTACCGGTAGCGTCAGAAAAAGCTGCAGTAACGCCGCAACAACTCCGTTTTCCGGACCGTGATACCAAGAGGGCATAGGAAATCCAACCATATGACCCATTGTAAAATACATCAAAACGAACAAAAAAACAAAGGATAATATGATCCTGTATTTCATCTTCTTGATACCAGTATCCGGAAGCGCTTCCTGCCTTTGCGCATCGCCGAAAAGCCGGGCATTATACCCAGCCTTCTGCACAGAATCTATTACAGCCGCAACAACGGAACTGTTTTCTGCTGTTACGAGCATCGTGCCTGCCAAAAGATTCACCTCAGCGCTTTTCACGCCAGGCACAAGGGCGGCAACTTTTTCTACCCGGGCAGAGCAAGCGGCGCAGGTCATCCCGTTAACGTTAAATTTTATCTGCATTGTACCACCAAACAACACTTTCATTGACATAATTGGGAATTTATGATAATATTTTACCATTGTAAATCCAGAAATGCAAGTATGTTCAACCACATACACTCTGCACAAAAAGGAGAAAATATATGAACATTAAGATATTATCCGACAGTACCTGCGACCTGTCCAAGGATCTGATTGAAAAACATAATATCTCTATCATTCCCCTTACCGTTATCAAAAACGGGGAAGCCTATTCCGACGGCATTACCATTACACCCAAAGATATTTTTGAACACGTGGCAAACGGCGGAGACCTTTGCTCCACCACGGCAATTAACGCCGGTGAATACGAAGAATGGTTCCGTAAGTATTCTTCTGAGTATGATGGTGTTTTGCATATTAATATCGGTTCCGGCTTTTCCTGCTGCTATCAGAATGCGTGCATTGCCGCAGAGGAATTTGAAAACGTCCGCGTCATCGATTCCCAAAACCTCTCCACAGGTCAGGGCCTTGTGGTACTAAAAGCCTGCGAATTGGCAAAAACATGCGAAAGTTTAGACCAACTTCAGCAGCAGGTCCAGGAATTTACTGAGAGAGTTGAAGCCAGTTTCTTGCTGGATCAACTGGCTTATATGGTAAAGGGCGGCCGCTGCTCTTCTGCTGCAGCTTTGGGCGCTAATCTGCTGAACCTAAAGCCCTGCATTGAAGTCCGCGGCGGTAAAATGTCCGTTGTTAAAAAATATCGCGGCAGCTATCCCAAGTGCCTTGCAAGCTATGTAAAGGACCGTTTGTCCAACCGGGAGGATCTGGACAGAAATATTCTGTTTGTAACCCGCACGCCGGTCAGCGAAGAAAGCCTGGCAGCAACCAAAGAAGCAGTTGATGCGTTCGGAAGCTTCGAAAACATCTACTGGACCGTGGCCGGCTCCACGATCTCCTGCCACTGCGGTCCCAGTACTCTGGGCGTGCTGTTTGTAAGAAAATAAAATTCACTGCCGGGATAGTGTACTGTCCCGGCAGTTTCTCCTAAATTTTAGCAAAACAGAGGATGTTTTAATGGACTATAATCTTTTACTGGATATAACCATAGAGGTTGGCTATCGCTTGGCTATGAATGGCGCAGAAACCTTTCGGATCGAGGAAAGCATCAATCGAATCATGGCTGCCTACGGCATTAATGCAGAGGTCTTTGCAATTCCCAATTGTCTGCACGTAAGCATCCAAGATAATAACGGTCAGCCGATTACCAGGATGCGGCGCATCGGATACCACGGAAACAACCTGGATGCTGTTGAACAATACAGCAATTTGAGTCGAAGGTTATGCGCCGAAACTCCCGCTCCGGAAATTGCAATGTCTTGGCTTGAGCAGACACACAATCAAGCCAGAAAGTATTCTCTTGGTGTTTACCTTGCAGGTAATTTTCTGGGCAGCTGTGGCTTTTCTGTTCTGTTCGGCGCCGGGCTTGTCGAAAGTCTATGTGCCGGTATTTGCGGTATGATAATCGGTCTGATTGTCCGGTTTATGGATAATCAAAAGGTCAACCCCTTTTTCAAAACCATTGCCGCTTCCTTTGTTATGGCTATATTTGCCTATTTAGCGGGCTATTCCGGCATCGTTAAAAATGTGGACACAGCCATTATCGGTGCGTTGATGATCCTTGTGCCCGGTCTCATCTTTACCAACGCAATGCGGGACATTATTTATGGAGACACCAATTCCGGAATGAACCGCATTGTACAGGTCTTTTTAACCGCTGCCGCTATCGCACTTGGCACCGGTGCCGCTTGGAAGGCTTCTGTTTTACTTTTTGAGCAGTCAGCTGTCCTCCCTGTAACAGATCACGCATTGGTTGTACAGGCAATGGCCTGCTTCATTGGTTGTATCGGTTTTTCCATTTTGTTTAACATTCACGGCATTGGTGGTTTGCTTTGCGCTTTTGGCGGAGTACTTGCCTGGCTCACCTATCGTTTGGTTTTGCAATACACCGGCGATGATATTGCCGCGTATTTCTGGGGAGCTGCTGTTGCAGCTCTGTATTCAGAAATTATGGCAAGGGTTAGAAAATACCCTGCGATCTCCTACTTGGTTGTTTCGGTATTCCCCTTAATTCCCGGCGCCGGTGTGTATTACGCAATGCGCTATGCCGTAAACGGCGATCTTGCCAGCTTCGGTCAGCAAGGTGTTCACACAGCGGCAATTGCCGGTGTTATGGCAGTTGGTATTTTGCTTGTATCCACAGTTGTTCGGTTGGTCAACATTTGGTTGTTGAAAAATAGAAGTAAAAGATCCCGAGTGTAATCACTCGGGATTCTCTTTTAGTCAATGCTCTTTTTTGCCTTCTTGGCAGCCTTTGCCTTAGCCTTCGCTTCAGCAGCCTTTGCTGCCTCTTCCTTTGCAGCAGCTGCTGCGGATTCATTGGTAGAAAGCGCCCATTTCTGCAGTTCGATGCGGACCTGGTCTGCGCCGGTCTCCATAACGAACTTTTCATCCTTAACGCTAACGACCTTACCAACAATACCGCCGATCGTAGTAATCTGGTCGCCGACCTTCAGGTTCGTGCGAAGCTGCTCCGCTTCCTTCTTCCGCTTGTTCTCGGGGCGAATCAGCAGGAAGTAGAAAACACCTACCATTGCCACCAGCATCAAAATGGTGGAGAACATCTGACCGCCGCCGGCAGCGGCATCAGCAGCACCGGTTAAATAATGAAACATATTGTTACTCCTTTATTAGTAAATTCTTGTCTATTATACCACTCATTGGATAAATTGCAAGGATATTTTAAATCCTGTGGCTTAACTTTTCCGAATATTCCCTTCTAAATGCAGCAAATGTTCCAGTATCCAACGCTTCACGGATCTTCTCCATCAGCTTATTATAGAAATACAGATTATGCATCACACAAAGACGCATTGCCAATATTTCCTCCGCCACAAACAAATGGCGAATATACGCCCGGGAATACCGCCTGCACACAGGGCAATCACATTGTGGGTCAATGGGCAGCGGATCTTTTTGATATTTGGCATTTTTCAGGTTAATTGCACCCTCCCATGTAAACAGTCTGGCATGACGGGCATTCCGGGCCGGCATTACACAGTCAAAGAAATCTACACCACGGGCAACCGCCTCAATAATATTAGTTGGCGTTCCAACGCCCATCAAATAGCGTGTCTTCTCCTTTGGCATATGGGGCTCAACCGCATCAATAATATCATACATTTCTTCTGCAGTTTCACCAACTGCAAGTCCGCCGATGGCGTATCCCGGCAAATCAAGCTCTGCAATCCGTTTCATATGGTCCACGCGAATATCCGCATAAGTACCACCCTGGTTGATACCCCACAACATTTGCTGCGGATTTACCGTGTCCGGTAAAGCATTTAGGCGTGCATTTTCTGCCTTGCACCGCTCCAGCCAGCGGTAGGTTCTGTCGGCGCTTTGCTTCACATAATCCCGAGGCGCGGGATTTTCCACGCACTCATCAAAGGCCATACAAATATCCGAGCCCAGATTGGACTGGATTTGCATACTCTCCTCCGGACCCATAAAAATCTTTCGTCCGTCAATATGGGATGCAAAGGTAACACCTTCTTCTTTGATTTTTCGCAAAGAAGAAAGAGAAAACACCTGAAAACCACCAGAATCGGTCAAAATTGGGCCATCCCAGGTCATAAACTTATGCAAACCACCCATTTCTCTAACCAACTGATCACCGGGTCTGAGATGCAAATGATAGGTGTTGGAAAGCTCAACCTGACAGCCGATATCCTTCAGGTCCTTTGCGCTCAATCCGCCTTTGATCGCGCCTTGGGTGCCTACATTCATAAATACGGGGGTCTGAACTGTCCCGTGGGCGCAGGTAAATTCACCCCGTCGGGCCTTGCCTTCTGTTTTGAATATCTGAAACATTACAACTACTCCCCTATGTGTTTATAAACATCGCATCACCAAAGGAAAAAAAGCGATATTTTTGTTCCACAGCTACATTATAGGCATTCAAAACATTTTCTCTTCCGGCAAAGGCGGATACCAACATAACCAGCGTGCTTTCCGGCAGATGGAAATTGGTAATCAGGGCATCCATTGCCCGGAATTGGTAACCGGGATAAATAAAGATATCCGTCCAACAACTCTTCTCTGAAAAGCTGCCGTCTGAATTAACAACCGATTCTAAAGTACGGCAGGAAGTAGTACCAACACAGATAATACGACCACCCTTTTGCTTTGTATCACTAAGAAGCTCTGCTGTCCCTGCATCGATCATACACAATTCACTGTGCATATGATGATCCAAAATATTCTCTGCCTTCACCGGTCGGAATGTGCCCAACCCGACATGCAGTGTAACAAATGCCGTACGCACACCTTTGGCTCGAATTTTGTCCAAAAGTTCTTTTGTAAAATGCAATCCCGCAGTAGGCGCAGCTGCCGAACCAACCTCTTTGGAATATACAGTCTGGTAGCGCTCCTGATCCTGCAGTTCCGTCCTAATGTAAGGTGGCAATGGCATTTTCCCCAAGCTCTCTAAAACCTCAAGAAAAATCCCTTCATAGTCAAATTCAACAACACGGTTACCGTCATCGCATACATCCAATACGGTTGCGGTCAATTCACCGTTTCCGAAGATAACCTGTTGACCCTTCTGCAGCTTTCTGCCCGGTTTTGCCAGGCACTCCCAGCGCTTGTCCCCCAAATCCCGGAGAAGCAGCAACTCCACTGCGCCGCCTGTTGGACGGTGTCCCAACAGCCGTGCCGGCAACACACGGGAATCGTTCAAAACCAAACAGTCTCCCGGTTGCAAATAGTCCACAATATCAAAAAAATGCTTATGCTCCACAGCGCCGCTATTCCTGTTTAATACCATGAGCCGAGATGTATCCCGGCTTTCGAGCGGTGTCTGCGCGATCAGTTCTTCCGGAAGCGAATACCAAAAATCCCGAGTTTTCAACACTTTCTCCTCCATTATTTCCTGTCAATAGTATAGTCTATTTTCTCTGCTTTTGCAATACGCAAAATAACTTACCCGGACATAGAATGTTTTGGAGGTGTCTAAATGAAAAGCCCTGTATTTTCCGGTGTTTGCACAGCACTGGTTACACCCTTTCTTGATAAGGAAGTAAACTATCCCCTTATGCAGCAGCTCATTCGCAGGCAATGGGAGTCCGGCATTGAAGCTGTCGTTTTGTCCGGCACAACCGGGGAATCTCCAACCTTAACCGATAGCGAAAAAATCACTATGTTCCGCAAAGCCAAGGAATATGCAGGAGATAATTGCAAAATTATTGCCGGTACCGGCACCAATGCCACGGAACATGCTGTGGAATTAAGTCAAGCGGCTGAAGAAGCAGGGGTCGATGCCCTGTTGGTGGTCTCTCCTTATTACAACAAAGGTAACACCGAAGGATTATTCCGTCATTATTTTCAGATCGCAAAATCCGTCCACATACCAATCATTTTGTACAATGTTCCATCACGCACCGGTATAGACATACCAGTCAGCGTGTATCAGGCACTTTCTGCAATGCCGAATATTGCAGGCGTAAAAGAAGCCGGCACAGATATAACAAAAATCACACGGATAAGAAAAGCATGCGGAAAAGATTTTTATGTGTGGTCCGGAAATGATGATCTAAGTGTACCGGTTATTTCCCTTGGTGGCAAAGGTGTCATTTCCGTAATATCCAATCTGTTCCCGGAGGAAACAGTTACAATGGTCAATGCTGCCTTGGACGGAGACTTTGATACTGCCTCAGCTCTGCAGTGTCGTCTACTGCCATATATGGACGCACTGTTTTCAGATATAAACCCAATACCTGTTAAGTATGCTATGAAATACGCAGGTTTTGACTGCGGCAATTGTCGACTGCCCCTTGGAGCACTTAGCGATCAGGCAAAGCAAAACATTGATAAGCTGTTCTCATAAAAAATGCACCGCTTAAGCGGTGCATTTTTTTACGGTTTAATTCGCTCAAAGATCGGTATCCAATCCTGTCTAACCGAATTTCTGTATTCGTGCATTGTACGCACAGTCCAGGTAACACCCTGTGCATTCCATAGCTTTCTGCACAGGAAAGTAAAGAAGTTGCGGCGGTCTGCATACCGGTATGCAATAAAGTCCGGATAGGTTATAAAATTCATCAGGTGATTGGACATCAAAAGTTTAACCGGAAACGAAAGCTTGCTGCTCTTACCGCGGAAATAGTTCTGCGCCAGCTGGCCGCGAATTACTTGGGGGCGGTGCTTACGAAACCAAGAAACACAACGAGGGTCAAAGGATTCTACACAGTAGGGGCTATCATATTCGTCCAAATACTTACATACCGCCTTGCAAAGGGCGTCCACATTATTTCCCTTGCTTTTCAGCTCCACAATCACCGGTGCTTTTCCCCGAAAAATTTCCATTACCTGAGAGAACTCCGGAATAGTCTCCATCGTATCCCCTAAAAAGCACTCCTGCAGCTGTGGCAGCGTCAAACTCTCAATATCACCGGAACGGCCAGTCATACGACGAAGGCTGCTGTCGTGAAAGACCGCCAAGTTGCCGTCTGACAGCAAATGCACATCCAGTTCAGCACCATAACCGCTTTCTGCCGCTTTCTGAAAAGCGCGCAAGCTATTTTCCGGAATACCCTCTCCGTGCAGACCTCGGTGGGCATAAGCCCAACCCTCCAGCTTCTCCAACTCCGGATGACCGGAACGACAAATTGTCGCTGTAACACAAAGAGAAAACAGACAAAGTATGATTACAAATAGCACGAATAAAAACACAGTATCAACCTTCAATCATCAATCATCGATATCCAATGCTTCCAAACCCTTTTTGCTCACCGGCTTAATATCGCCATGTTTCACAAAAAGCATCGTAACAAAGGCCATTCCCGCAAAAATAGCTGCGTACGGGAATAGAACAGTCATGCCCACACCGTCCAGATCCATTAGCATACCGGATAGTACCGGTGTTGCGATCTGGGCAGCCATCGAAGCCGTGTAATAGTAGCCGGTATATTTGCCCACATCACCGCCGGAGCACATCTCCACAACCATTGGGAAGGAGTTTACATTGATGGTCGCCCAACCGATGCCAGCCAGAGCAAACAAAATATTCATCACAAGAACAGAGCTGCCTGCCCGCATAAAGGAAGCTGCGCCAAAAGCACCGGTCAGCATCACAACGCCAGCAAGAATCGTCTTCTTTCTGCCGATTTTGGACGCAACCATACCGGCAGGCAGGTAAGCAACAATCGCCGCACCCTGAGCAATCAGCAAGGTGGTATTATAGTCCATATTCAAAATATTACCGGCATATACCGCATATTTGGAGGTAACAGCATTGTAGCCAAAGTACCACAGAGCAACAGATGCCAAAATCAAAAGCAAGGATGCGCGTTCTCCTTTCGTCAACCTGCGCTTCTCACTGCTTTCTTCATCTGCTTCTTCAATGCCTAGGCGTATACTTTCTTCACGCATTTGTTTTGCCCAAAGAGGTTCCCAAACATTCGTAAGGAAGATAAACAGCGCAGCAAGCATAATACCGGCAACCACACCGTAATATCCATAGTACCGCATAAGCTGATTCCTTACCGAAGAAGTCTGAAATACGATACCCAACACAAGCACTAAAATACCACCAGCAGTACCCATTAGATTGATCACTGCATTCGCCTTGCTTCGCAAAGGTTTGATGGTAACATCCGGCATCAGTGCAACCGCAGGACTGCGGAAAATTGCCATAGCCACCAAGATAATTAACAGCAAAACAACAAACCAAATCAGCGGTACAGGGTTTTCAGCTGTAATTTGAGCCGCGCAGGCTTGACGGGCAGGCACAACATAATTGGTGTATTCCAAATTGGTTACGGTCTTGCCGGTCTCAGGATCGACAACCTCAGGTTTGATTGCGTCAAATTCTTCCTGAGTAAAAATTTCAGAAAGCACAAAGGTTTCGCCCTCGGGTGTCTGCAATTGAGCATCCTTTTGCATATAGTAAATGCCGCTCTTATTGAGCTGATCGATGGTAGAAATATGACCGAGGTTCTCTTTCTGCTGACTGTCAACAAAAGCCAGACCAAGCAAAGCAATTGCCGCAATGATCGTACCTACCACAATAAAAGGAGTTCTCTTACCACTCCTGGACCTGCACTTATCGGAAAGGGCGCCAAAAAGCGGGAGCATAAACAGCGCAAGGATATTATCCAGCGCCATAATCAGACCGGACCAACCCTGGCTCATGCCAAACTTGTTGGTAAGAATAACCGGAATCGTGGCATCGTATGCCTGCCAGAAAGCCATAATCAAGAAAAAGGCAAAACCAACAAAAATGGTGCGTTTATAATTGAGCTTCATAAGGAAACCCCCATTTCCGAATTTACAACAGTTTCTCTGTTTATGAGCCTATTATACATATTTTTACATAAAATGTCTATAGGAAAAAGCGGTCCGTTTGGACCGCTTTTCATCATCCCATAATTGCCTTGTGGAACACTTTTTTGCCTTTGCGGATCTTGACGCCCTCTCTGAGCATTTCCTCGGTAACTGCAAAAGTGTGGTCAGGCACTTTTTCGTCGTTGACGAATACACCGCCCTGCTGCACCAATCTGCGTGCCTCACCATTGGAGCCAGCCAGACCACAGGCAACCATCAGGTTCAAGATACCGATTTTGCCATCAGTCAGCTGCTCTGCATTAATTTCGGTAGTAGGCATATTTGCATCATCGCCACCACCGGCAAACAGTGCCTTGGCGGCTGCCTGTGCCTTGACTGCCTCTTCCTCACCGTGGACAAGCTTGGTCAGCTCATAAGCAAGGATTTCCTTGGCTGTATTCAGCTGAGCATCCTTCCAGTCAGCCATTGCGTCAATCTCTTCCATCGGCAGGAATGTCAGCATCCGGATACATTTCAGAACGTCTGCATACTCCTCATTCCGCCAGTACTGATAGAAATCAAAGGGAGTGGTCTTATTGGGGTCCAGCCATACCGCGCCGGAGGCGGTTTTACCCATTTTCTTGCCCTCGGAGTTCAAAAGCAAAGTAATGGTCATTGCATGGGCGTCCTTACCCAGCTTACGACGAATCAGTTCTGTGCCGCCCAGCATATTGCTCCACTGGTCATTACCGCCAAACTGCATATTGCAGTTATAATGCTGGTACAGATGATAGAAATCATAGGACTGCATAATCATATAGTTAAATTCCAGGAAGGACAGTCCCTTTTCCATACGCTGCTTATAGCACTCAGCACGGAGCATATTGTTCACAGAGAAACAAGCGCCAACCTCTCGCAGAACATCCACATAGTTCAGTCCCAGCAGCCAGTCCGCGTTGTTGACCATCTGGGCCTTGCCCTCGCCAAACTCAATAAACCGCTCCATTTGCTTTTTGAAGCAGGCGCAGTTATGCTCGATGGTTTCCTTGGTCATCATAGAACGCATATCGGTTCTGCCGGAGGGATCGCCGATCATAGCCGTACCGCCACCAATCAGAGCGATGGGACGATTGCCTGCCATCTGCAGACGCTTCATCAAGCACAGCGCCATAAAATGACCCACGTGCAGGGAATCCGCGGTAGGGTCAAAACCAATATAGAAAGTCGCTTTGCCGTTATCAATCATTTCCCGGATTTCATCTTCGTTGGTAACCTGAGCAATCAGACCTCTGGCAACCAATTCATCATACAGTTTCATGTCGTTTCCTCCAATAAATAAAGCCCTCTGTCCATAAGGACAGAGGGCGTAAATTACGCGGTACCACCTCTGGTTCGGCACAGTCTCACAATTGCACCCTTACGGTGTCATAGACACCAACGCTGTTTCGGGCGAACCCGTCCTACCCTACTTTGTTTCAGGCGGCCGCTCCGGGAGGTATTTCAGTACGCTCTTCTACTGCCTTGCACCAACCGGCATCTCTCTGAAGAAAAGTTATGTGCTTACTTCATCCCATCGACGCGTTGCAAATATCCTATCAAAAGAAAATGCTTTTGTCAATATATAACCTTTATTCGTCCGTTTCCCCCGGTTTTAGCTTCAGAATATTCAGCAAAGCCAGCTCAACACTCACAGCGAGGGTAACACAGTATAGTATCACCCTGCCCCATTCCAGGAACCGGATCGCCGAGATCAGCATACCAACAGACAATACTGCACCTGCAGCACCAAGCACTGTCAACAAAACAAGAACAACTTTCCTTGGTTTCATATTCGCAGCATCTCCTCTGCACTTTTCAGTGTTGTTTCTGTAATATTGGCGCCGCCGATAATCCGGGCGAGCTCCTGCTTTCTGCCCTCCAGATCCAAGGGCGTAACGGTGGTATAGGTTCTTCCCTGTCGCTCTTCCTTGGAAATCAGTAAATGGGTATCTGCCAAAGCTGCAAGCTGAGGCAAATGGGTTACACAAAGCACCTGCTTGTTTTGCGCTACACTGCGCAGCTTCTCCGCAACCTTTTGCGCCGCGCGTCCGGATACGCCGGTATCTACCTCATCAAAAATCAAGGTAGCAACCTTATCCTGCTGCGCAAGCACATTTTTCATCGCCAGCATAATCCGGGCAAGCTCACCGCCGGAAGCAACTTTACTTAAAGGCTTTAACGCTTCACCAGCGTTGGCAGACATATAAAACGCCACACCGTCCCCGCCATTGGCAGCCAAAGGTATTTCCGTAAACATACAGGAAAATTGAACCTTTGGCATATCCAATTGCGCAAGCTCGTCTAAAATCCTTGCAGAAAGATCCGTAGCAGCGCTCCGTCTACTTTCTCGAAGCAAGACTGCAGCGGCGTTCGCTTCCTGCTGGACTTTGGCAAATTTGCCTTTTAAGCGCTCCAGGTGGTCGTCAGCAAATTCAATTTCATCCAGTTCCTTTTGCGCCTGCTCCAGATACTGGAGAATATCCCGGCAGGTTGCACCGTACTTACGCCGCAAACGGTGAATGGTATCCAGCCGGGTTTCTATTCTCTCCAGTTCATCGCCAGAATACGAAAGATTATCCCGGGCAGAGCGCACCTCCTCAGCCGCATCCTGCACCTGATAAGCAAGATCCATGAGGCGGCTTTGTAAATCAGAGAAGGCATCCGTATATTTACCCAGTCGTGCCAATTCCCGTTCCGCCGCTGTCAAAAGTTCTACTGCCCCGTGAGTATCCTCACCACCGTAAAGACATTCGGTTGCCACGTTCAAACCGTCTGACAACTTCTCAGAATTTTGCAAAATTTTCCGCCGGGCTTCCAATCGGTCATCCTCATCCGGCTGTAATGCTGAACTGGAGATCTCCTCGATCTGAAAGCGCAGGGTTTCCATCCGGCGTAGCTTTTCACCCTCATCCATCGTCATCCGATCGATTTCCCGTTGCAGTGTGCTCAGCGCCTGATACTTATCTGCGTATTCTGCTCGTACCTGTTCATTTTCCGCGTATGCATCCAAAAATTCCAGGTGGTTATTCTCATCAAACAAAGCCGCCGAATCGTGTTGCCCGTGAATGTTGATAAGCTGAATGCCCAGCTTATGCAAAATCCCCACGGTAACCAGCGTGCCATTGACTCGGCAAATATTTTTTCCATCCAGAAAAATATCCCGTTGGATTATGGTTTCCCTATCATATTCTACACCATTTTCCGAAAACCAGTGAAGCTCCGGAACATCGGTAAACACTGCGCGAACAGACGCTTTTTCTGTTCCTGTCCGTATCATATCCCGATAAGCACGTTCGCCCAGAACTGCGCAAATGGCATCAATCACGATGGATTTACCTGCGCCCGTCTCACCGGTAAGGATATTAAAACCCTTATCGAAGGAAATTTCGGCACGTTCAATCACCGCAATATTCTCAATATGCAGAAGACTCAGCACCTTATCGCCTCCAATTCATCCTAACAGGCTTTTAATTTCTGTGCAAAAGGCGGTTGCTGCATTGTTATCCCGCATTACGATCATAACCGTATCATCACCGGCAAGGCTGCCTACTACCGCACTTAAATTCATCGAATCGATAGCCGATCCGGCAGCAGACGCAAGCCCCGGAAGAGTGCGGACAATGATGATATTCTGGGCAAAATCCAGACCAACAACACATTCCTTAAAAATCGTATTCAGTCGGGCAGAAAACGCACCGGACACCTCGTTTGTGGAAACAGTATAGCGATATGTGCCCAGGCTGGTCAATTCTTTTACAATGCGAAGCTCTTTAATATCTCTGGAAATGGTGGCCTGGGTACCACGAAAGCCCTCCTTTTGCAGTGCTTCCAACAGTTGCTCCTGTGTCTCCACATTTTGATTGGAGATAATTTCCAATATTTTAGCCTGTCTCTGACTTTTCATCAGCTATCACCTCAGTTATTCCTAAATTTCATATTTACCACATCATAAAAGCTGCGGTCCTTTAACCGAATCAGTTTGGTTGTCAGCTCTGTCCTCCGAACAGTTGCCACATCCCCCATATTCATCCGCAGCGCCTTACCGCCATCCACAGACAAATAAGCGTTGCGCTTGGGATTATGAACGAGCTCAACAGAAATCACCCGGTGGGGCGCTGTAACAAAACCGCGGCTTGCCACATCATGGGCGCAAATGGGTGTTACCGCAATACTGTGGGCATCCGGTTCAATAATCGGACCGCCAGCGGACAGGTTATAAGCCGTTGAGCCGGTAGGCGTTGCCACAACAACACCGTCGCCGCTGCACTGCATTGCCTGTACGCCGTCGCAGCGTACGCTCAAATGGACGATCCGAGCAACTGCGCCCTTGGTAATCACCACATCATTCAGGCAAATATCGTGGAAAATAATACTTCTGTCCCGCAAAACCGTTACATCCAGCATCATCCGGCTGTCCAGTACATAATCATCTGTTGCCAGACGGGCAAGCTGATCCAGTTCTGTGTTTTCCAGCTCCGCCATAAAGCCCATAGTTCCGATATTCACACCTAAGACCGGCACGCCCTGTCGGGTTGCTGCTTTTGCCATATGCAGAATCGTCCCGTCGCCACCAAAACAAATGACCGCATCTGCAGCGCTTAGTTCCCGGTCCAGCCGGTGAAAACGCAGATCCTTGGGTAAATCGTAGCTTCTGTCAATTTCAAATGGCAGACAAAGCCGCACCTCGATTCCGCTGTCCTGCAAAATCTGCATTGCATTTCGCACAGTTTGAAAATTCCGGTCCCGATATGGATTTGGTGTTAAAATTACCTGCTTCATTGGGTTACCCCTTCAATGTTTGATGCGCCAAGCTGACAAGCTCAGCAGTGTCCGGCTCAATGCCGGGCTTTTGCGCCAGTGTTAAATGCGCCAAGAACTCAATATTACCTTCCGGACCCTTTACCGGCGAAAATGTAAGTCCTAAAACAGTAAAACCATTTTCACGGGTCATTGCCAGAAAATCGTCCAGCACTTCCTTGTGGATATCCGGTTCCCGGACAACACCTTTTTTTCCAACCTTATCCCGTCCAGCCTCAAACTGGGGTTTAATCAAGCACAAAACCTGACCTTCTGGCTTTAGAAATGTCCTGATAACCGGTAAAACAATCCGTAAAGATATGAAGCTGACATCCACAACTGACAAATCCAAAGGCTCACCCAACTGCTCCGCCGTTACATAGCGGATATTGGTGCGCTCCATAACCACTACCCGGGGGTCGGAACGAATTTTCCAGTCCAGCTGACCGTAACCGACATCAATGGCGAAAACCTTACTGGCTCCTTGCTGCAAAAGGCAGTCGGTAAATCCGCCTGTGGATGCGCCGGAATCGCTGCACACAAAGCCTGTGGGGTCTACCCCAAAATCCCGCAGCGCTTTCTCCAGCTTCAGGCCACCGCGGCTGACATACGGACAAGCAGCGCCACGAACCTCCAATGCAACCGTTTCTTCATAGGAAGTACCGGGCTTGTCCGCCTTTTGCCCCTGTACATAGACCTGACCGCTCATAATGATTGCCTGTGCCTTTGTGCGATTATCTGCATAGCCCCGCTCAACGAGAAGTACATCCAAACGTTTCTTAATTTTCATTTCGTCAGCACCTCTTTAATGGTTTTGGCAATGGATGCGCCGTCTAGGCCGTGTTTTTGATAAAGTTTATCCACCTTACCGTGGGACACATAATGCCTTCCTAAATCCAGACCATCCACACGACAGGCAGGATCGATCTTTTGTAGCTGCCAAGCAAGGTCCTGACAAATCCCACTGCCAGTGCAGGTTTCTTCCACCACAAAAACAGAGGGATTTTCCGACAAAAGCAACGCAACCTCGTTCGTGGGCAGCGGTGCAACCGTCAAAAGCCGCAAAACCGTCGCTTCAATTCCCTGTTCTGCCAAAATTTCCGCAGCTTGCATCGCATTTTGCAGCATTGTGCCGTAAGTAACAATGGTTACATCCTTGCCGGTTCTGTGGCGAACAACACCGGTTTTTCCATCCAGCCAGCCGGAACCGATATAGTCCCGGTCGCCACCACGGGGATAGCGCACCGCCACAGGACCTTTGCACTCCAAAACCGCCCAGTCCAGCATTGCCTTTAGTTCCGCAACGCTTGCCGGACACAGTACTTGCATTCCCGGCGCTTGACGGAGAAAACCAACATCAAACACGCCGTGGTGGGTTTCTCCATCCTCGCCCACA
>JAZSRR010000040.1:0-5383 GCA_045538605.1 Faecousia sp. | reverse complement strand
TACAATGTCTGCAAAACAATTGAATTTATATCACAATAAAAAGCGGTTGTCAACAAAATTTTGAGGAATTTTTATAAAAACTGATATAAACTCTTAAATGCTCTTAAATACTATCGTATGCTCATAAATACTCACTTTGTATTTTATGTTTCGAGGGAGGAAAGCACGGATGCAAAGACTAATCGGACTGGTTCGCCGGTGTGTGGAAGATTACCGGATGATTGAAGAAGGGGATAAAATCGGCGTGGGTGTTTCTGGCGGCAAGGATTCCCTTGCGTTATTGGTGTTTTTATCGGAGCTGCAAAAATTTCATCCGGTGCATTTTACGCTGGAAGCGATCACAGTGGATATGGGACTGGGAATGGACTATTCCGGTATCGAACAGCTTTGCAAGTCCCTGGATGTTCCTTATACATTATTAAATACGCAAATCGGCGAGGTCATTTTTGACTATCGTCAGGAAAAGAACCCTTGCTCCATGTGCGCAAAAATGCGTCGCGGAGCGCTGAACCAGGCGCTTCTGGATAGAGGTCTCAATAAGCTGGCGTTGGGTCATCATTACGACGATGCGGTGGAGACCTTCCTGATGTCCTTGTTATTCGAGGGTAGAATCAGCTGCTTCCAGCCGGTAACCAATCTTGACAGGACAGGAATTATTCAGATCCGGCCTATGCTCTACATCCGGGAACAGACGATCGATAATTTCGTAAACAAACAGAATCTGCCGGTGCTTACAAACCGCTGCCCGGTTGACAAACAGACCAAGCGGGAGGAAATCAAAAAGCTGATCTATGATCTATCCGCAACTTATCCCGAACTGAAAGAACGGATATTCGGTGCGATGCAACGCTTCCCGCTGCCGGAATGGGAGCCGAAAGGACGGTATAATCGCCCTAAGGATGTATGAGCTTACCTTTGCTGGGGAATACTGCCATAGGAGGCGGTACGGATGGTAAAAGGTATATCCAGGCAGGTAATAGTGGTTCACGCCCCGGAACCAAAGCTGTTTGAGCAAGCGATCTTTATATTAAAGGACGGGCAGCAGGGGGTATCCGATGATGTGCTTCTGAAGGAGGCAAAGCGGTTGATTCGGATGCCAACGACCCAAAAGCAGAGCCTTAACCGTTTATATGGTCCGGTTTGGGCTGCCGGCGGCGCGTTGCTGACTGCGATCGCTTGGTTGATCACGGCGCTGATATGACTTGCGAAACAAGACGCACTGTGTTATAATCTCACCGAAAAGCGAGGTGAGCGCAGTGCGTCTTGGTAATTTCACTCTGGAAAATCCGTTGATTCTTGGCCCGATGGCGGGCGTTACCGATTGGGCATTTCGTACAATCTGCGCTCAGTTGGGCGCGGATGTTACGGTTACAGAAATGGTGTCCTCCCGGGCGCTTGTATATAAGGATAAGAAAAGTGAATCCTTACTTCGGAAAAACAAGGGCAGCATCTGCGGCGCGCAGATATTCGGTAATGATCCGGATATTATGGCGCAAGCTGCGCAACGGGCTGTGGAACTTTCTGGCTGTGATTTTCTGGATATCAATATGGGATGTCCTATGCCGAAGATCGCCAATTCCGGTGATGGCTGTGGCCTGATGCGCACACCGGAGCTAGCTGGACAAATTGTGGCTGCGGTTGTTAAGGCTGTGGGTGTACCGGTAACGGTAAAATGTCGCCTTGGCTGGGATAAGGGAAATATCAATGTAATGGACTTTACCCAGCGAATGGAGGATAACGGTGCGTCGCTGCTTACCATTCACGGTCGTACCCGCAGTATGCTTTACTCCGGAACGGCGGACTGGGATGCTATTGCAAAAGTGAAGCAGGCTCGGGCAATACCGGTCATTGCCAACGGCGATGTGGTCAGCGGTGAAACAGCGCTGCGCTGCCTGAAATGGACCGGTGCTGACGGCTTGATGATTGGCAGAGCCACCTTTGGAGACCCTTGGATATTTTCACAGGTCAAGGCGGCAATGTCCGGAAATTTCTATGAAAAACCGCCCCTTTCTCAACGGGTTGACATTGCTTTGCAGCAATTTGCCCTTGCATTGGAGGACAAAGGGGAACATATTGCCTGCCTGGAGGCAAGGAAGCACTTTGCCTGGTATTTACGAGGTGTTCCTTATAGTAATTATTATAAGGAGCAAATATCTTCTATAAAAAATATGGACGATATTTATCGGATTGGCGAAGGAATTCGCAGGGATTTGAAATAATTGTAATGTATATTTTATCCGCTGTTTCACAGCCTACTATCGAGGTGAGGCTATGAAGCGGCGGATTTTTTGTTTCATTATGGTTCTTTTCGTATTGGCACTGCCTGTACGAGCAGAAACGATCCGTTGGGTGGATTTTGGTGTTCCGTACGAATCGCTGCGTTATGCGATGCAGGTGGATATAGATACCTATGAAAAAGAAAAGCATATATCCTGGATCGATATTTTGGCGTTGGCAGGCTGCCGTACCGGCGGAAAATGCGGATTGGCTTCTGTGAAAAAAGCAGCAGAGCAATTAAAAGGCGACCAATCCCCACAGGAGTTGCTAGGTGAGCTTTCAAAATACTATGACTACTACCATACAGCTTTCTCCGGAATATTGGGCGGTCTTCTTGGCAGCTATGCTATAGAAGTGGATGGGCAATGGAAGCCGGTATATGGCTTAAAAGCGTTTTCGCCGATTGCTGCCGGGTATGGCTATAGCCATTGCTCCGATTTCGGCAACAGCCGGTCTTTTGGCTTTGCCAGAAAGCATTTAGGCAATGATTTGATGGGCGGATTGGGAACACCGGTTGTTGCGGTGGAAGGCGGCATAGTGGAGGCGATGGGTTGGAATCGGTACGGCGGCTGGCGAATCGGTATTCGTTCCTTTGATAGTAAACGATACTATTATTATGCCCACCTGCAAAAGGATAAGCCCTTTGCACCCGGACTGTCCGAAGGAGATACAGTGCAGGCAGGGGATTTGCTTGGTTTTATGGGTCGTACCGGATATTCGGATAAGGAAAATGTTAATAATATCGAAACGGTTCATCTGCATTTTGGTATGCAGCTTGTATTTGATGAGAGCCAGAAAGAGTGTAATTCGGAGATTTGGGTGGATGTGTATAATTTGGTACGGTTGCTATCCACCCATAGGAGCTCCTTTGTGAAGAAAAATGGGGAGTGGACGAGAAGCTATCCGTTTGTGGATTTGGATATTTTACAGTACCCCAAAAGCTGAATTTTTGTTAAAAAAATGTATACCGCAGGGTTTGACAAATATCTGGCCCTGTGGTATACTTATTCGGATGAAAAATACAGGAGGATTTCGTGATGATGAACACAGCCGTTAAGTTAAAGACCGTTGGTTGTTCTGTTTGTGATACTCTTTCCTCCGGCCCTGCTGTTGCGGAGGCGTTGTTGCCTTTTTCTTCTCCTGAATATGTTGTGTTTCCCGGCTTTTGTGATGTGCATGTGCATTTTCGCGAGCCGGGATTTTCTTATAAAGAGACCATAGAAACCGGCACTAAGGCGGCCGCCCGAGGTGGATACACTGCAGTTTGCACAATGCCCAACTTAAACCCGGTGCCGGATAGCAAGGAAAATCTGCAAAAGCAACTGGATTTAATAAACCGAAATGCAGTTATCTCTGTTTATCCCTACGGCGCTATAACCGTTGGTCAACAAGGAGAGAAACTGGCGGATTTAGAGCAAATGGCACAGGATGCTATTGCGTTTTCTGATGACGGCAGAGGTGTGCAGTCCGATGTAATGATGCGCGATGCAATGCTTCATGCTAAGGCGCTAGGAAAAATGATCGTAGCCCATTGCGAAGTTAACAGCTTGCTAAAGGGCGGCTATATTCACGACGGAGAATATGCAAGGCTTCACAATCATAAGGGCATCTGCAGCGCCAGTGAGTATGAGCAAATTGCCCGGGACTTAAGTCTTGCTGAGCAGACCGGATGTGCCTATCACGTTTGCCACATCTCCACAAAGGAAAGTGTGGAGCTGATCCGACAGGCAAAAGCAAGAGGGGTGGATGTAACCTGTGAGACCGCGCCCCACTATCTGGTTATGAATGATATGTCCTTGCAAGAGGACGGGCGTTTTCGCATGAATCCTCCCATACGCAGCGAGGAGGACCGGAAGGCGTTGGTTCAGGGCATTGTAGATGGCACAATTGATATGCTGGCAACCGACCACGCACCCCACAGCGCAGAGGAAAAATCGAAAGGTCTTGCAGGCAGCGCTTTTGGAATAGTGGGTCTGGAAACTGCTTTTGCGGTTATGTATACCCACTTTGTTAAGACGGGTGTGCTCAGCCTGGAGCGTCTTCTGGATTTAATGGTATTCAATCCAAGAAAGCGATTCAACATACCTTTAGGTAACGACTTCACGGTCTGGAATTTGGACAAGGAATTCACTGTAGACCCGGCAGAATTTCTCTCTATGGGAAAGGCAACGCCCTTTGCCGGATGGAAGCTTTTTGGCGAATGCGTGTTGACTGTTCACAACGGAACAATCGCTTATCGTAAGTAATTTCAGGAGGAATAGATATATGGCAAAGAGAACGGATATTAAGAAGGTACTGATTATTGGCTCTGGTCCTATCGTGATCGGTCAAGCGGCGGAGTTTGACTATGCCGGCACGCAGGCTTGCCTGGCTCTGAAGGAAGAGGGCTACGAGGTAGTTCTGTGCAACACCAACCCGGCAACCATTATGACCGATACAACCATCGCGGACAAGGTTTATATGGAGCCTCTGACACTGGAGTATATTGCAAAAATTCTCCGTTATGAGCGCCCGGATGCCATCATTCCCGGACTTGGCGGTCAAACTGGCCTGAACCTGGCGATGCAGCTGGAAAAGAAGGGCGTTCTGAAGGAGTGTAATGTAGAGCTTCTTGGTACCAGCAGCGCCTCCATTGAGCGCGCAGAGGACCGTGAACTGTTTAAGGAAATGTGCCAGAGCATTGGCGAGCCGGTCATTCCTTCGGAAATCACCTATTCTATTGAAGAAGCAAAGGAAGCAGCCAAGCGGATCGGTTATCCGGTTGTTCTTCGTCCTGCCTTTACACTGGGCGGCACTGGCGGCGGCTTTGCCTACAGCGAGGAAGAGCTGGTGGAAATCGGCCTGAATGCCTTCAAGCTTTCTCCCGTGCATCAGGTTCTGATCGAAAAGAGTGTTAAGGGTTACAAGGAAATTGAATTCGAGGTTATGCGGGATAGCAAGGATCATGCCATTACCATCTGCGGTATGGAAAACATTGACCCGGTTGGTGTCCATACCGGCGACTCGGTGGTGGTTGCTCCCATTATGACCTTAAGCGAGCACGACAAGAAGATGCCCAATGATTCGGCAATTAAGATCATTCGCGAGCTGAAGATTGAGGGTGGCT
>JAZSRR010000118.1:0-2770 GCA_045538605.1 Faecousia sp. | reverse complement strand
TCCAGGAAACGGATGCAAACAGGCATACCCTCCATCGCCTCATACAGACCCTCGAAGTCAGCCTGCTGCATGGGCAGGATCTTCGCCAGAGCAGCCTCCCGCTCCTCCACAGTGTCGGAGCAGATCATCTCCCGGAAGGAGTCGATACGGCCTTCCTCGAAGAACATATGCTCGGTACGGCACAGACCGATACCTTCTGCGCCCAGCTCACGGGCCTTGATGGCATCCCGGGGGGAGTCGGCGTTGGTGCGGACCTTCAAGGTGCGATACTTGTCTGCCCAAGCCATGATCCGGCCAAACTCGCCGGCGATCTCGGCTTCCTTAGTGGGGATAATGCCGTCATAGATGCAGCCGGTGGAGCCGTCCAGAGACAGCTCGTCGCCCTCGTGGAAGGTCTTGCCAGCCAAGGTGAACTGCTTGTTCTCCTCGTCCATATTGATCTCGGTGCAGCCGGAAACACAGCAGGTGCCCATACCACGGGCTACAACCGCAGCGTGAGAGGTCATACCGCCGCGCACAGTCAGAATGCCCTGTGCAGCCATCATACCCTCGATATCCTCAGGGCTGGTCTCCAGGCGAACCAGAACCACCTTTTCGCCCCGCTCTGCCCAAGCCTTGGCATCCTCTGCGGTAAAGACGATCTTACCGGCGGCAGCTCCGGGGGAAGCAGCCAGTGCCTTGCCGATGGGCGCAGCGGCCTTCAGAGCCTTGGCATCGAACTGAGGATGCAGCAGCGTATCCAGTGTTCTGGGCTCGATCATTGCCACAGCCTTCTTCTCGTCGATCATACCCTCGTCCACCAGGTCGCAGGCGATCTTCAAAGCGGCAGGCGCGGTACGCTTGCCGTTACGGGTCTGGAGCATATAGAGCTTGCCGTTTTCAACGGTGAACTCCATATCCTGCATATCCCGATAGTGGTCCTCCAGAATGGCACAAACCTTCACAAACTGCTCGAAAGCCTCGGGGAACTTCTCAGCCATTTCAGAAATGGGCATAGGAGTCCGGACACCGGCAACCACGTCTTCGCCCTGGGCGTTGGTCAAAAATTCGCCGAACAGCTTCTTTTCGCCGGTAGCGGGGTTACGGGTAAAGGCAACGCCGGTACCGCAGTCATCACCCATATTGCCGAAGGCCATGGACTGCACGTTAACGGCAGTGCCCCAGGAATAGGGAATGTCATTTTCACGACGGTAAATGTTAGCGCGGGGGTTGTCCCAGCTGCGGAACACCGCCTTAACAGCGCCCATCAGCTGCTCCTTGGGATCGGAGGGGAAATCGGTGCCCAGCTTGGACTTGTACTCCGCCTTGAACTGACCGGCCAGCTCCTTCAGATCCTCAGCCGTCAGCTCCACGTCCAGGGTAACTCCCTTCTTTTCCTTCATTTGGTCAATGAGCACCTCAAAGTACTTCTTGCCCACTTCCATAACCACGTCAGAATACATCTGGATAAACCGGCGGTAGCAGTCGTAAGCCCAACGGGGGTTGCCGGACTTGGCAGCCAGCACCTCTACGACCTCTTCGTTCAGACCCAGGTTCAAAATGGTGTCCATCATACCGGGCATAGAGGCCCGGGCGCCGGAACGGACGGAAACCAGCAGCGGATTCTCCTTATCACCGAACTTCTTGCCGGTGATTTTCTCCAGCTTTTCCACATACTCCATAATCTCTGCCTGGATATCAGCATTGATCATACGGCCATCTTCATAATACTTGGTACAGGCTTCGGTGGTGATGGTGAAGCCCTGAGGAACCGGCAGACCGATGTTGGTCATTTCCGCCAGGTTGGCGCCCTTGCCGCCCAGCAGCTCTCGCATAGAGCCGTTGCCTTCGGTAAACAGATAAACATACTTATGAGACATCTTGTGTACCCCTTTCATTTTTTACCGACTTTCCCGCCGGCTTTGTTTTTTAAGATTTCTATCCATAATGCCCGCATAGTATAGCATACTTGACAAAAAAAAGCAAACACTTTTCCCAATTTTTCCGTTTTTTAGGGTATTTTATAAAGAAAAGGCGTACGGTTTGTACGCCTTTTCGTCAATATTCCCGCACAACTGCCTTTACAACGCCCACGATTTGCGCCTGGCGGCCGTCAATAGGGGCATAATCCGGGTTCTCCGGCAGCAGCCAGACCTGCCCGTTTTGCAAAGAAAGCCGCTTCACAGTAGCCTCTTCCTCCAACCGGGCAACCACGATCTGCCCATCATCGGCAGTGCTTTGGGGGCGCACCACCACCTTGTCGCCGCTTAAAATACCGGCACCGATCATACTGTCGCCCCGGACCCGCAGCGCAAAGCAGGTAGGATCGCCCTCCCATGCCATCGTGCCTTCCATATTCTCAAAGGCCAAAATGGGCATACCGGCAGTAACCACCCCGATCACCGGGATCTGTCCGGGACGCTGGGTGGTAACGATCGCCCGCTTGCTGCACTTTCCTTTGGGGGCAAGGAGCAGACCTTTTTCCTGCAACTGATGCAGATGATAGCTCACCGAGGCGGTGGAGCTCAGACCCACTGCCGCGCCGATCTCCCGGACCGACGGGGCATAGCCGTTTTCCCGGGCAAAGGCATTGACATATTCCAAAATCATCTGGGCTTTGTTGCTGGTTCTGGCCATAGCCGCCCCCCCTTTTTTTCATTCTGTTTTTATAATAGCACAAATGAACGAAAAAGAAAAGACCCTTTTTCTATTCCTTTTATCATCGCCAGTAGGGACACCCGTCCTCGGGTGTCCGCAATACGCACCCCAAAAGACAGACACCCCGGAGGGG
>JAZSRR010000128.1:0-8038 GCA_045538605.1 Faecousia sp. | reverse complement strand
GTTGATCCGGCCAGTATCGTTACTGTTTTGCACATTGCAGCTCCAGTCTGGGAGCTTTTGACCTGTGCTGTTTTCATCGCTCAGAATAAAAATGTTGCCTTCTTCAACGCCCAAGAATTCCAGTCTGGAAGAATCGAAGGCAATACTCATACTCATCGCGCCGTAACGGGCATCTCCCAAATCCGATATAGTTACATCCAAAGTGAACTCGCCCGTTTGGGATGCAGAAAGCTTTTGAGGTGTTTCCACAATCAAGGTAGGTTCGCCCGAAACAGGATCGTTGCCGCACCGCGCCAGCAATAGTACAACTGCAGCAATCAAAATACAGGCACCGACAATCCACGGCCATCTCTTTTTCAAAAAGTTCTTCATGGAAACACTCCCTCGCAAAGGTTGGGTGGGAGAGTGTATCTCCCACCCAAAGAATAATTACTGATTGGTAGTAATGGTTGCGGCTTTGGTCACAACACCAAGGTCGCTGCCATCTACAAACTTTTCTACGATGCCCAGAGCATCGAAGGTGTTGATACGGCTGTCGCCGTTGACGTTCAAGGTAAGGATCTGATCGTCGGTAGGCGCATCGCCCTTGCGCAGCCAAGCATCTACAGTATTCAACGCATCCTGTGCATTCACCACACCATCGCCGTTGCTATCGCCAAATGTAATAGCAGCAGCACTATCACTTCCAATAGTAAAGTAAGACTTATTAACGAAATTGGACATATTGATCGTTGCATCCACCAATGCCACATAGGTAGCAACACCGGTCTTTGCAGTGATCTCGGGACTGTACTTAAATGTAATTGTGCTTCCACCGTTGTTATAGGTCAACTTAGCGCCGGAAGAAATGCCGGTAACAGACACGGCGACAGCTTTCTTGGTGGAGGGGATCAGGTCTACATCGTCACCTTCATACAGACACACAGCACTAAAGGACACGCCCAAAACGGTATTAACGCTACCTGCGGCATCGTCTGTTTTTACAACGATCATAGCGTTCTCATCGGATGAATCTGAGCCCAGCTTCACAGACATGCCGGTAATTGCAATATCCAGCGCATTGCCAGCTGCAACATTTTCTGTCTGGAAGGAAAAAGTGAACAATTCTGCGGGGTATGCATTGCCGGTAATGGTAATGTCACTGCCATTTGCGTCAAAGTAAACCACACGCAGTTTTCTGGTTTCAGCTTCCAGATTGTAGCTGACTTCACCACCGGAGAGTCGGTTGCTTGCGGTCACGCCGGTAACATTCACACCCTCGGGGATAGTCATAATGAAGTCGATCAGTTTATAGCCTGCGGCATTATCCCACTTGTTAATGCTTACAACACCCTTAAAATTGGTACCCGTGCCGCTTTCAATCTGACTGGGCAAACCAAGTGTTGCAGTCATTTCGTTAGAAACCGGAGCCTTGGCCTCAAAGGTCACATCAGAGTAGTCATACAGAGCAGCCTTGCCGTTAACAAAGCGGTCATAGGCAACCAGTGCGTAACAGGACTGGTCGGTAGCCATGGCGTTGGAACCTGCGCCGATGATGTGCTGGAAGGTTGCGGAGTCAGGTAAATAGTGGGCAAGCAATGCATCCACGACGGAGTTGTCGTTCTTGATGAAGCGGCTGTCGGTATCGGGATTGATGCCCCAAGTGGTGCAGGCAACAATGACCCAGGAACAGCTTTCAGAGCATTCGGCACCGCCGGAAGCAAAGGTGCCATTGTCATGCTGCATAGCGGAGAGACAAGCAAAAGCTTCCTCCGCAGCAGCGGCAACTTCCGGCTGATTCCGGTAGGGATAAAGAGCGGTCAAAGCCATACCGGTCACATCGGGATCGGAGGCATAGGTCTTATTGGCTTGCAGTGCCCAACCGCCATCATCATGCTGCAGGGACAGAATAGAATCCACGCACTGCTGCCGGATGGTAGCATCGGAAGTCTCGTAGCTGTTGGAATCCAGTGCGATCAGCGCCCAAATAGTGCCGTTAAGACCCTGATTTTTGATCCAGCTAAAACCGTTTGCGCTGTATGCTTCCACCAAATCCCACGCACCTACGGAGGTGGCATCCTTGCCGATGGCAGACAGGGCAACGATCAAACGGGAGTTATCAGTAGACTTGCTTTTATGCAGAGCGCCACTCATATTAACCTTAGCTGCGGTTGTGTTGACCGTCTCTACAATGCGGTTGTAGTAATCTGTGAAATAAGCATTGTCCTTGGCAAAATGATTACCACGGGCAAGGCTGAATACTGTCCACTCACCGGCAGTTGTGCCGAATACAGGTTCAGTCACAGTAGTTGCCAGCTGTGCCATGGTAGCATTCAGTTGGGTAGTAACGCTTTGAGGCTGACGGGGTTGCTCCGGTGCTGCCTGAGCCGTTACAGTAACCTTTGCATAGGCGGGTGAAGAAACAATGGCATCGGGATATTCCGAACCATAACCGCCATCTGCCCACAGATAATAAGTACCCGCACTATCAAAGGAAATATTGGCACAACCGCTATCATCGGTGGTAACCGTTCCGGCAGCATCATACAGACTTGCACCATAGGAAATGGTATATCCCGCCTCATCGTACACAGCAGCACCGGAACCCATAGCAGAGAAGGAGCGCACCAGTTTTAAAGACATTGCAGTTCCGGCTTCTGCAGTGTAATCGTGGGTAAAATTACCCTCGCTATCTGCAAAGAAATGGAAGCCGTAATTGGAATCCATGTAGAAGTCCCAGCTTGAGAAGCTGCCGATATCCAGGTAGTCACCAGCTTCCAGTACAATCTGATCGGAGGTTGCACCCCAGCCTTCGCCGGCCAAGGGATACTCACCGTTGAGGTAGTAGTTCAGGTTCTCGTCGAAACCAAAGATACCGCCCTGGAAGTAAGAACTGCCGGGGGCTCCCGTGAACGTGACATCACCCCAACTGCCACCGTAGATTTTTTCATGGGCGTAAATCACCATCTGGAGGACGGTAGTTTCGTAGGCGCCGTCACCATCTTCGTCATACAGATAATCAGCCAGACCATATTCATTCAGATCTACAGCAGCAACATCTGCCATAGGAACTGCCACATAGGTAATATAGCCACCGTTTTTATCGTTAATATACTGTCCGTCATAACTAACGGAGATGTACACCATATCTTCGCCAGTGGCAAAGGCAGTGGCAGGTAGCAGACCCAATACCATAACAAAGGCAAGGAGCATACTCAAAATTTTCTTCGTAATTCGCATAATAGAATCGTCCTTTCTTATGCTTGTTGGTTACTTTTCCTTCGGTTGTTTTAATCCGGCAGACTCTAACGCCCTGGGCCACGGTCCGAGATATGCCTTGATCTGGGCGCAAGCAGCATTGTCGAAGTCCTTTTTCGTAGGGAGCCTTCCTAGCTCTCTATACTTTTGGCGCAGAAGGTCCTCCGCCCAGGCCTTCTTCTCTTCCGGTGTCACTTGCATCCCTCCTTTATTGGTTTGTGGTTATCAGGTCAACAAAAAAGTGCAACCCATTTATCCTCAAGTACGGATAAATTAGGCTGCACTCTCCTGTCAAAGCGTGATAAACCCGATCGATACAGCAGGCTCTCTGACTTATGGCAAATGCCAAACACAGCAATGGACGGTTGTTCCGGTTTCTCACCGGATCACCATGCCGCATCGATAAAGCAATATTCAGTTGGTTTGCGGCTGTGACCGTCCAGGCAATCTGTGCAGAAGGGGGAAATCCACACATAGACGGTCACAGTAAAAAAACTGCAGCAACCCTAGTAAAGGGCCGCTGCAGCCGTTTTTCCGCAACAAAAAACCACAGAACCCGTACTTGCAGATCCTTGTGTTTTTACCTCATTTAAGCAGTTCTCCTGACTTACGCATCATAAGCTCCCACACAGCCTTCTCAGGTTTCCCCAATGACCGACTTTCGTCAAATGTGGGTGCCTCCACGCATACAGTGGCGGTACCGTCCGGGATTCTCACCCGGTTTTCTATTCTCCTGTGGGGCTGTTACCACATCCACAGGCACTTAAACAGAATATTTACTTGCAGAAACAGTATACACGAGTACAATGCAAATGTCAATCGAAAAAGTGAAAACCATAATATTAGGATATTTTACGAATTGTTTACAGTTTCTCCCTTGCGGTTTTACAGAACATATAGTAAAATGTCATTGTTAAAGTTTCCTATGTTTTGCGCGAGCAATCTAAAGTGTCCGATTATTAAAGTCTCCTACCCACTATGGGATAGTTATGCCCATTCAGGTAGGAATTTTTTATTGACCTCCGATAATGCTTGTGTTAAACTATTATTACTACAGTATCTTAGTTTTGCGTTGGCAAAACACAGTCTCCAAGTTTCACACACAGTATAGCTATGCCTATCTATGGAGATTTTCATTGACCTCTGAGAATGCGTGTGCTATACTATAATCAGTACATGATCATTAGTTTTGCGTTGGCAAAACACAGGTTGCGAGTTTCACAGACGGTATTGCTATGCCCATTTGACATTGCATATCTCTGTTTATATTACCCTGCCATCATAGGATGCACAAGCATCTTAAATAGTTTAGAGTACAGCCATTTTGGACTGTGCTCTTTTTTTGCCTTCAAAACGCCGTCGGAGAGTTTTTTTCGTAAGCTTTCAAATACTGAACACAGGAGGTGGTGCATATGCTGTTTTCTTTTCAATCCCGCAAAAAGCCAGCATGTTCCTTTCGATTTCTCGGCACTTTACCTCCGGCGGCCTTCGATTAATATGATCTCTCAAATGTATTCCTTGTATTACCGGATCGTGAGATCTGAGTATGAAAGCAAGAACGAAGAAACTAACTAAACCCAGCGCAACGGCTTCTTTTAAAGAATACATCACTTATTACACGCAACGAAAAGGTTGGAGTCAGGCAACTCTTGCTAGTTTTGCCAGACTCAATCAATCTACAGTCAACAAGGTTATTAACGGTAATTATTACCGTACTAATTTTGACATCTTTATTTGCCTATTCCTGGCATTGCAGCTCACCTTGGATGAATCAAAAGACCTCTTATCAAGAGCAGAACGGGCTTTTTCTCCTGCATCTGAGTTGCATGAGGCCTATAAGAAATTAATTGCCTACTATGTTTATAAGGAATTTGACAGCGCATTACCTTCCTCGGAAAGGCTGGATTGGGCAGATCGGTACTTGATTGACCACGGTTTCGATCCATTACCCAATAACTATCTGAAGAAAGAAAACTGATATTATATCATAGACCGCCGACTAACACCTATTCCATAGCGGAATTTTCGGAATTCAACTTTCCATGTACAATGAAGCCAGCAAAGAACTTTGCAATACGCTGACCCGGGGCAACTGATCACTGCTTGAGGGTTAGGGAAAGGAGGTTCCACCCATGCTCAATCTTCGAGATCTTCGGATTGACCCAGCAAGTCTGGGCAGCAAGATGCTCCTGGTTGATGTGATGCCCGCCTACGAGTATAAGGACGGAAAGCGCACTGAGACTGTTACCGGTTACCGCTATGTGGTGTGCCTGACAGAACATCGCCTGGAGAAGCTGAGTGTGCGCATCGACGGACCTCAGCTCATGGAAAAGCCCGAGGGCTTTGTGGATGTGGAGTTTACCGACCTGGTCGTAACCGGCTATGAGTCTCAGGGCAAGCTTCAATTCACTGCTAAGGCCAGCGGCATCTTCCCCGTGGATTAATCCACACCTGTTCGCTGTGGACACGCCCGCGGGATGGCTGGGGGTTAATATTTTTCCCTTAAGAAAAATATCCCCCGGCCTCACGCGGGAGCGTCCCCGCTCGCATAGGTTAGTATTACCTATGCGAGCGAAGTAGCAGTAGCAAAAGGAGAATTGTACTATGTACGAAAGCTATACCCAGTCACGCAAGTGGCAGTTGACTATTAACAACCCCCAAGACCATGGTATGACCCATGATGTGATCATCGACCGCGCACAGAAGTTTAACCCCGACTACTTCTGCATGGCCGACGAGATTGGCGCATGCGGTACATATCACACCCATGTTTACCTTTACTCAACCTCGCCTATGCGGTTCGGCACGCTCAAAAGGCGCTTTCCTACCGCCCACATTGAAAAGGCCATTGGAACCTCGCAGGAAAACCGGGACTATCTCCGCAAGGAGGGTAAATGGGCAGAAACCGACAAAGCCGAGACCCGTGTTGAAGGCACATTCAAGGAGTTCGGTAAATTACCCGATGAGGCTTCTGAGAAAAGTCCCAGAAATGCTGCATTGATCCAGTATGTGAAGGACGGCTTGAGCAATCAAGAGATCCTTGCTCTGGACCCCAGTTTTGTGTTCCGGTTAAATGATATCGACCGTCTTCGCCAGGATATTCGGTTTTCTAAATATATGCACGTCAACCGCTTTATCAAGGTCAACTATCTCTACGGAGACAGCGGCACTGGCAAGACCCGGAGCATTTTCGAGAAGCATCCGCCCGAGGAAATTTGCCGTATCACCAATTACCCCGCTAACGGCAATGTTCAGTTCGATGCCTACAAAGGTCAGTCTGTTTTGGTGTTTGAAGAATTCCATTCTCAAATCCCAATCTCAGCTATGCTGAACTTTTTGGACATCTATCCTCTGATGCTTCCTGCCCGGTATCACGACAGGATTGCCTGCTATACCGAAGTGTACATTACCTCCAATATTCCTTTGGAACAGCAATATCCCACAATTCAAAAGGAAAAGCTGGAGACTTGGTATGCATTCCTGCGGCGCATCCACACGGTAACGGAATTCCGCAAGGACGGAACAATCCGGGAGGTGCCCTATGAGATGGTTTGAAAAGGAACGGCTGCAACGCCGTTCCAGTCTCCGGGAACATCTCCCCAGACCCAATTCCATCTCCGATGTGCCCGTGAAACTGATTTTCGTTGTGCTTTATATATTGGGAGCAATTCTGGTATGGAGTAAGCAAGATGAAATCGCAATGACCGCTGAGACCACTGCGCTACTTTCGCCTATCGCCAGCTTTGTTATGCAGCACATCTTTGCTGTATACCTACTGGTTGGCGGAGTATTCCTCACCATACTCATTCTGTTTCCTCTTGGAAAGAAGGCGGCCCAGGATCAGCTGCGAAGCATCGGTCTTGTGAACCATACCGATATGGTGCCTGCCCTCAAACGGAAGTACAAGGATAAGCAGAATCCTCGTATTTCAGTCTGGGAGTTCAGCTCCAAAGGAATACCTTTGAAGACCTGGGAGGACAAGCAGGCAGCCATTGAGACCATCCTGGACATCACCATCGTCAAGATGAAATATGGGTCTGGGAAAAGCCGTGTTCTGCTTTATACCGTACCCGCCAGAACAGATCTGCCGGAGGTGATTGACTGGAATGATAAGTACCTTTCCCACAAGCCCTTCATACTGGCTTTGGGCGAGAGCTTTACCGGACCTGTCACCGTGGATCTTGTAAAAGTCCCACACATTCTGCTTGGTGGTTCTACTGGAAGCGGAAAAAGTGTTCTTCTAAAACTGCTCCTCATGCAGGTAATCAAAAAAGGTGCGGTTGTATCCATCGCCGATTTCAAGGGCGGTGTGGATTTCCCACCAATCTGGCACAAGCAATGCAGAATGTGCATTGAGGAGGAATCCACACTTGCGCTCCTTACAGAGCTTGTGGACGAGCTGCAACGGCGCAAAACCTTGTTAGCAGCCTCTGGTCAACCCAACATCGACCGCTATAACGAAGCCACAGGAGAAGACATGCCACGGTATATCTTTGCCTGTGATGAAATTGCGGAGGTGTTGGACAAAATCGGTCTGACGAAGGAACAGAAAGAAATCGTCGGTAAGATTGAGAGCAAGCTTTCTATGATTGCCAGACAGGGTCGGGCCTTTGGTATCCACCTGATTCTTGCCACACAGCGCCCGGATGCCAACATCCTTTCCGGTCAGATCAAGAACAATGTGAACTGCCGAATCTGTGGCCGTGCGGACACCATCCTGTCACAAATCATCCTGGATAGCACCGCTGCAGCCGACCAAATCCCCAAGGATGCCCGTGGTCGCTTCCTGCTCCACGACGGC
>JAZSRR010000055.1:0-29444 GCA_045538605.1 Faecousia sp. | reverse complement strand
CCTCGATGCGGATCTTCTGCTCCTTGCCTGTGCCCATATCCTTAGCCGACACGTTGAGGATACCGTTAGCGTCGATATCGAACGTAACCTCGATCTGTGGAACACCACGTGGTGCTGCGGGGATGCCGTCGAGGTGGAAGCGGCCAATAGACTTATTATCAGCGGCCATAGCACGCTCACCCTGGCATACGTTGATCTCTACCGAGGGCTGGTTGTCGACAGCCGTAGAGATGGGGGACTTGCAGGCGCGAAACATTCTCATTGGACGAAACCTGCGTCTGGTTGCCCACATTATGAAAAAATACTATGCCCAGACCGCCGACCAGGAGGACCTGATCTCCATTGGCACCATTGGACTGATCAAGGGTATCACCACCTTCGACCTGTCCAAGGGGGCAAGGCTTGCCACCTATGCCGCCCGGTGTGTAGAAAACGAAATTTTGATGCACTTTCGCTCCCAGAAGAAGGTAAGTCAGGAGGTTTCCTTGAGCGACTACATAGAGACCGGGGCGGACGGCGCGGCGCTGGAGCTGATGGATGTGGTGGCGGACGACACGGACCTTTTGGAGCAGGTCAGCGCCCGGCAGCAGCAGAAGAAGCTGATCCGGGCGGTGCAGACAGTGC
Source organism: Faecousia sp. (assembly GCA_045538605.1). Taxonomy (GTDB): domain Bacteria; phylum Bacillota; class Clostridia; order Oscillospirales; family Oscillospiraceae; genus Faecousia. The sequence continues at coordinate 28,820 of JAZSRR010000055.1, read as the reverse complement.
TGACCCCTCTGGAGCGGCAGGTGATCGAATTCCGCTACGGACTGGGCACAGCCACACCCCTGCGGCAGCGGGAGGTTGCCCAAAAAACCGGCATCAGCCGCAGCTATGTTTCCCGGATAGAAAAACGGGCGTTGGCAAAACTAAAGGACGCTCTGGAATCGTAGGGGACGGGTTTTATGTCCCGTTGGGAGGCGAAACGCCTCCCCTACATTGGAAAAGTGTCCATTTTTGGCAGGAAAGTTGTCCCTATTGGGAAAACCGACGGTTTTGGCTTTGAAAACCGGAGATTTGTTGGGATTTCTTGTTTTTTGGGAAGCACCGTCAAGTTGACAGAATGGGAAAAATCGGCTATAATGGGCAATAATATAAAGGGGGATTCTGCCCTCACAAATAACCGGGAAAGTCCCGGCAGAGAAAGAGGCTTGCGTATGAAGGTTTTGGTTACCGGTGTAGCCGGTCAGTTGGGCCACGATGTGGTGAACGAATTGTGTAGCCGCGGCATAGAAGCAGTGGGCAGCGACCTTGCGCCCCAGTATGCCGGTATTGCCGATGGCAGTGCCGTTACCACAGCCCCCTATGTACCCATGGATATTACCGACAAGGCCTCGGTAGAGGCGGTCTTTGCCCAAGTGCAGCCGGATGCGGTGATCCACTGCGCCGCCTGGACGGCGGTGGACGCGGCGGAAGAGGAAGAAAACCGGCAAAAGGTCCACGCCATCAACGCCCTGGGCACCCAGTATATTGCCGAAAACTGCAAAAAGCTGGATGCCAAAATGCTGTATATTTCCACCGACTATGTGTTCAGCGGTCAGGGAGAAGATCCCTGGCAGCCGGACTGCGCCGACTATGCGCCGCTAAATGTCTACGGTCAGACCAAGCTGGAAGGCGAGCTGGCGGTAGCCAATGCTTTGGAAAAGTACTTTATTGTCCGCATCGCCTGGGTCTTTGGCTTAAACGGCAACAACTTCATTAAGACGATGCTGAAGCTTAGTGAAAAATACGACACCCTCCGGGTGGTGAGCGACCAGATCGGCACGCCCACCTACACTTTGGACCTGTCCCGGCTGCTGTGCGATATGGTTGTGTCCGACAAATACGGCTACTACCACGCCACCAACGAAGGCGGCTTCATCAGCTGGTATGACTTCGCCTGTGAAATTTTCCGGCAGGCGGGAAAGAATATGACCGTAAATCCGGTTACAACAGCCGAATACGGACTTTCCAAGGCCGCCCGGCCCTTCAACAGCCGGCTGGATAAAGCAAAACTGAAGGAAAACGGCTTTGCGCCGCTGCCTGACTGGCAGGATGCTTTGGCGCGATATCTGAAAGAGATAGGAGCATAAAAATGGGACAGATTACCGTTACCAAATGTCCGATCGAAGGACTTTATGTGATTGAGCCTGCGGTCCACGGAGACAGCCGGGGCTACTTTATGGAGACCTACAGCCTGCGGGATATGCAGGAGGCAGGGCTTGATATGATCTTTGTGCAGGATAACCAGAGCAAATCCGTCAAGGGCGTGCTCCGGGGTCTGCACTATCAGAAGCAGCACCCCCAGGGCAAGCTGGTCCGGGTCATCAAGGGTCGGGTGTTTGATGTGGCGGTGGACCTGCGCGCCAATTCCGAGACCTACGGGAAATGGTACGGCGTGGAGCTGACCGAGGAAAACAAAAAGCAGTTTTATATCCCCGAGGGCTTTGCCCACGGCTTTTTGGTGCTGTCGGAGGAGGCGGAATTCTGCTACAAATGCACCGATTTCTACCACCCCGGCGATGAGGGCGGCCTTGCCTGGAATGACCCGACGATCGGTATCGACTGGCCCGAGCTGCAGGGCACCTATAGCGGCTCTGCCAGTGCGGAGGGCTATGCCCTTGCAGACGGCACGCCGCTGAACCTCAGCGACAAGGACCAGAAGTGGCAGCAGCTTGCCGACACCTTCGCGTTTTAAGCAGCGGGCAGCAAAGCTCAGTCTTTGTTCCCGAAGCAAACGGGAGCGTGTGGAAGTGGATCACAAATGATATGTACTACCTTTGGAAGGAACATCCGGAATGCGCAAGATATTGGTAAAAATTCTCAGCTTTTTCAGGGACATTTTTCAGACCAGAAAAATCATATGGGAGCTGGCAAGGAATGACCTGAAAAGCAGGTTTGCGGCCTCCATGCTTGGCGGTGTGTGGGCCTTTGTGCAGCCGCTGATCACCCTTTTGATCATGTGGTTTGTATTTCAGGTGGGTTTTCGCAATCCGCCCATTAACGATGTGCCTTTTATTATCTGGCTGGCGCCGGCATACCTGTCCTGGAATTTCTTTTCCGAGACCCTGATATCCGGCACCAACTGTCTGATGGAATACGCCTATTTGGTCAAGAAGGTCAATTTCCGTGTCAGCCTGATCCCGATCGTAAAGATCGTTTCTTCTGCGATCATTCATTTCGGGTTCATCCTGATCATCTTTATCCTGATGTGGATTTGCGGAGTTCCCTGGTCCATCTATAATTTGCAGGTGATTTATTATTTTTTGTGCACCTGCATGCTGCTGCTGGGACTGTGCTGGCTTCTGTCTGCGGTGGCTCCGTTTTTGAAGGATGTTGTAAATATTGTAAATCTCATTACACAGATCGGTTTCTGGGCAACGCCTATTTTTTGGAATCCGGAAAGTATGGATGAATGGGTGCAGGTTATACTGAAGGTCAATCCTATGTTCTATATTTGCCGTGGCTATCGGGACTGCTTTATTGACCACATCTGGTTCTGGGAAAGAGACAGTATGGCGGGCCTTTTCTGGGGCGTTTCCATCGTTTGCCTGGTTTTGGGCGCCTATACATTCAAGAAGCTCCGCCCGCAGTTTGCCGATGTTTTATGATGTGAGGATAGACATATGACGGAAGAAATCGTACTGCGAACATCACATATCGTAAAAGAGTACAAGCTGTACAACAAAAAGTCGGACCGAATCAAAGAGGTCTTCAATTTTACGAAAACAAAATTCTACAGGTCTTTCCGGGCGCTGGATGATATCAGCTTTGAGGTTCGGCGGGGAGAGACCGTGGGCATTATCGGAACAAACGGAAGCGGAAAGAGCACCCTTCTGAAGATCCTCACCGGCGTGGTTTCCCAAACCGCGGGAACAGCGGAGGTGCACGGCAAAATATCCTCTCTTCTGGAGCTGGGCGCCGGCTTCAATCCGGAATACACCGGAATGCAGAATATTTATCTCAACGGCACCATGATGGGCTATTCCAAAGCGGAAATGGATGGAAGAGTTGAGGCGATCACCCGCTTTGCGGATATCGGCGACTTTATCTACCAACCGGTAAAGTCCTATTCCAGCGGTATGTTCGCCCGGCTGGCGTTTGCGGTTGCCATCAACGTGGATCCGGATATTCTGATCGTGGATGAAGCGCTCAGTGTGGGAGATGTGTTCTTTCAGAACAAATGCTTCCGAAAGTTTGAAGAGCTGGAGAAAAAGGGAACGACCATCCTGTTCGTTTCCCACGATATTGAAACCGTGAAGAATATGTGTTCCCGGGTGCTGTGGATCGAGCAGGGCGTGCAGAAAATGTTCGGTCCCAGCCGGGAAGTGTGCAATGCCTACGCCGCGTCGATTTTAGGCAAAAACAACCAAACGGCAGAAACCGGTGGCTGTATGCAGGACGCGTATGAACGGGATGTTTTTGACCCAGCCCAGTACCCCGGGATTACGGAGTATGGAGAGGAGAGCATCCTCAGCGAGGACATCCAGATATGCTCCTTCCATTTTGAAGACCGGAAAGGAAACCCGGTTTACACTCTGGAGGGCGGCACCCGCTATAAGCTGGTGATCCTGTTCCGGTCCAAGGTTTCCCTTGAGAATGTGATCGCAGGCTTTGTACTCCAGACGAAAAAGGGTCTGATTCTCATCAACAGCAATTCCCTGGTAACCGGGCGGAAAACCGTCTTTTCCGTAGATGCCAATTCCATGAACCGGGTGGAGTTTTCGCTGGTATTGCCCCATTTTTCAAGCGATGAATATATCCTTGACTGCGCCGTTGCCCAAGGTACCACAGTAAACGACAGCAAAATGCTGTCCTGGCTGTATGGCGCCCTGCGGGTATTTATCCATAATCCGTTGGGAGATTTAGGCATTATGGATGTAGACGCAGATATTCGAATTCTGGTTGCGGAGCAGCCGGAATTCCAAGTATAAGAAAAAGGACGATTAAGATGACGAAGTACGATGTTCCTTTAGGCGATAAGAAGAACAATCCTGTTTGGATGTTGCTGGAACACATCAAACCGGGAAGCAATGTTCTGGAGTTCGGATGCGCCAACGGTCGTATGACAAAGATCATGCACGAGCAGTTAAGCTGCAGCGTCAGCATCGTGGAATACGATGAGGCGGCGATCCGGGACGCTGCGGTTTATGCAGAGCAGGCGGTCTGCGGCGATATTATGGCATTTGAATGGCTGGAAGCCTTCGCTGGGAAACAGTATGACCATATTGTTTTTGCAGATGTCTTGGAGCACCTGCCCCAGCCGGAAAAGGTGATCAGCGCGTGCCTGCAGCTGTTAAAGGATGACGGCAGCTTTCTGATTTCTTTACCCAATATTGCCCACAATGATATCCTTAACCGGCTTTGGCAAGACGAATTCCACTATACAGAAACAGGGTTATTAGACAATACCCATGTTAAATTCTGGTCATATAAGGCGTTGGCGCCATTTTTTGAAGAGTGCGGCCTGCGCATAGTCTGGGAAGACGCGGTTGTTAAGGAATCCAATACCACAGAGCAGTATGTGTCCGGCAACACCTATTTGCCGGAGCTGAACAGCCGGCCCTTGGGTAATGTGTATGAGTTTGTGCTGAAGGCTGTCCGAAGAGACTATGCCGAAGAGAACCGGCTTGAGAAGCAGTCTATGGTTGCCCTCCGTTCCACCGCTTTCCACAGCCGCATCTATATGGATAAGGGCAATGGCTTTGTCTATGACGAACCGTTGGTCGTTTTTCACGACTGTAACACCGGTTCTCTCTGCTTGGAGATCGCGGTGCCCGGAGATGCGGTTCAGCTTCGCATAGACCCGATCGATAATGCCTGCTGCCTTCTGGAAGGCGTTTCCATTACAGACGAAGCCGGAAGAGACCTGCAATATCTTCTTGGCAACGGTTTTCGGGCAGAGGATGTGTGCGTTTTCGGACATACCGATCCGCAGATCTATATTCCCTTGTCCCAAGGACAGACGGGAACGGTATATGTCCGCGCCCGAAAAATCACCTTTGACAAGGAAAAAATCGTTGACGAGCTGTGCAGGCTGCTGCAGGACGGTCCGGATGCCAATCCTGCAGAAATCCATCAGCAGCTGGCATCTCCACTTCTGCAGGGTGTTTACGAAAAGCGGAAGGGAAATCAAGCGTTTTATGCTTGGAATGCAGTGCTGGATCGGCTCAGCAGTATAGAGAATGCGCAAAAACAAGAAGCCGCACAGCTGGAGGCGTATGCGCAGAAGACCCAAGCGTTGGCGGAAAAGCTGCAGGAACAAAAGCAGGAATTTGCAGACCTGAATTTTATGTCCCAGAATGTCCAGCGGACAACAAACGATATGCTGTATGTTATGCAGCACAGTCCCTGGTATCAGCGGGCTTTGCGGCGGGCAGAGCAGCCCACCGCCATGTATCGGCTGGCTCGGGCGCTGAGAAGCCACGGTTTTTTTGGAACGGGGAGAAAAGTGATTAAGAAAATTATTCAGAAGATATATAAGTTCAGCAGACGGCATAAATGCCTGAAGGCTTTACTAAAACGGGTCAAGAAGCTTAGCAGAAAGCTTTTTCCCAAGTGGGAGGATTCTGTAGACAGCGTGCTTTATGAAGCAAAGCTTCAGATGAATCAGCAGGCCGTTGCGGGCAGCGCCGCTTCCGGAAGCGCCCTATACTGGAGCGGCGAAAAACCGGTACCATTCACGGAAATGCCCCTGGTCAGCGTTATCGTTCCCAACTACAACCATTCTGCGTACCTGGCAGACCGGTTGGAATCCATATACAATCAAACGTATCCCAATTTTGAGGTTATTCTGCTGGATGATCGCTCTACGGATAACAGCCGTGAGATTCTTATGGAATATGCCAATCGGTACCCGGAGAAGACGATCGTTGATTTCAACGAGGTGAACGGCGGAAAGGTCTTCAAGCAGTGGAATAAGGGCATTGACCACGCAAGAGGCGAGCTCATCTGGATCGCGGAAAGCGACGACTGGTGCGAGCTGGATTTCCTGGAGAAAATGGTCCCGCAATTCCAGTATCAGTCTGTGATGCTTGCCTTCTGCAACAGCATTTTTATGCAGGACGGTCAGAAAATATGGTCGCTGGGAGAATATCTTTCGGATATTCCCGGGATCTGTTTTGATAAGCCCTTTATGATGTCTGCCCATACGGCTGTGAACACTGCGTTTGCGATCAAGAACATTGTCCCCAATGTCAGCAGCGCAATGTTCCGCAATGTGGGTCAGATACCTGCAGAGATCACGGACATTTGGCAAAATATCAAGCTCTGCGGCGATTGGCTGTTCTACCTGCACACCATCAAAGGCGGAACGATCAGCTATACCAATGCCACGACCAACTATTACCGCATTCATAAAAACAGTACATCCCTAAAGATTCAGAGAAGTCCGGAATATTATGGGGAGCAGGAACAGATATCCCGATACATTGTGGAGCATTTCGATGTAGACCGGGCGGTATTTGAGAAAGTCCTGTACAATTTAGAGCAGCATTACCAGGCGGTCAATGAAACGGAAGATGTTACAGTTGTCCGTGAAAACTACCGGTTGGACCGTATTGCGGAAGCGGCAGGGAAGAGACAGCCCAGCGTTTTGATGTGCTGCTTCTCGCTGCAGATGGGCGGCGGAGAAACCTATCCGCTGTTCCTTGCCAACGAGATGAAACGGCAGGGCGTCTGCGTATCTGTGTTGAATTTTGATATGGACGGCTATTCCCAGGAGGTCCGGAATATGCTGGCTGCGGATATTCCCTTGATCACACTGGAGGACACGGACCAGCTGGGTATCCTTCTGCAGCAGACCGGCGCGCAGATCGTGCACTCTCACCACGCCTCTGTTGACAATATGGTTTCAGAATGGATTCGTGGTATGTGCCTCCCTTGCGCCCAGGTGGTTTCTCTGCACGGTATGTATGAGACCATGAACACGCAGAATTGCGAATATGTTTTCCGCAACCTTCTGCAGACCTGTGGTCAGTTTGTCTATACCGCGGATAAAAACCTGACGCGGATCAAGGAGCTTCATTATGCTGACAAGTTCCCGCTGGTGAAGGTGGGCAATGCGCTGCCTGTTACGCAGATCTGTCCCATTGACAGAAGTGAGCTTGGCATAGCGCAGGAGGATTTTGTTCTATGTCTGGTAAGCCGCGCCATTCCGGAAAAGGGCTGGCAGCAAGCGGTGGACGCAGTCATCCGCGCCAACAAAATCAGTGATCGAAAAATTCATTTGCTCCTGATCGGGGAAGGTCCTATGAAGGAGAAGCTGGCAAAGGTGAATGATCCCTGTATCCACGTGGTGGGGCAAAAGCCGAATATCCGGGATTATTTTGCAATGGCGGATATGGGCTTCCTGCCTTCTGTTTTCCGGGGGGAAAGCTTCCCGCTGGTTGTGATCGACAGCCTTCTGTCCGGCAAACCGGTTTTGGCGAGCGATATCGGCGAGATCCGCAATATGCTGGTGGATGAAAACCAGGAAGTGGCTGGCGCTTTGTTTGCGCTAAAGGACTGGGATATCGATATTCCTGCGCTGGCAGAAGAAATTGCCCAAATTGCGCAGAAAGATGAATGGTATCGCAGTATGGCAGCCCGTGTGCCCGGAGCAGCGGAAAAATTCGATATTTCCCGGATCGTTGATACCTATTTGAAAATTTATGACCGGGTGATCGCAAGCAAAGAGACGGTCAAATAAAAAGTAAACGATACGAAGGATCAGCAGGGACAACTGTCCCCGGGTGTCCCTGCATTTATCCTTGATTTATTTCGGAATGTGTAGTATACTGAAAGCGAAAAACATAGAAAAATGGGAGGAAAAGGTATGAAAGGTATTGTTTTGGCAGGCGGCTCCGGAACCCGGCTGTACCCCCTGACAAGAGTAACTTCCAAGCAGCTGCTTCCGATTTATGATAAACCCATGATCTACTATCCGATCTCTGTGCTGATGAGCGCCGGGATTCGGGATATTTTGATTATTTCCACGCCCCAGGATCTGCCCCGTTTCCGGGAGCTGCTGGGGGACGGCACCCAGTTTGGCATCAGTCTGCACTACGCTGAGCAGCCGAAGCCGGAGGGTCTTGCGCAGGCCTTCACCATCGGCGCGGACTTTATCGGCAAGGACTGCGTGGCAATGGTGCTGGGAGATAATATCTTCTTTGGGCACGGTCTGAAAAAGCGGCTGCGCGCCGCTGTGCGCAATGCCCGTACCGGCAAGGGTGCAACGGTCTTCGGCTACTATGTAGACGATCCGGAGCGGTTCGGCATCGTGGAGTTTGACAGCGACGGCCACGCCATTTCCATTGAGGAAAAGCCGGAGCATCCCAAGAGCAACTACTGCGTTACCGGCCTTTATTTCTATGATAACCGGGTGGTGGAATACGCCAAAAATCTGAAGCCCTCCAAGCGGGGCGAGCTGGAGATCACCGACCTGAACCGGATCTATCTGGAGCAGGGCGAGCTGAATGTGGAGCTGCTGGGTCAGGGCTTTACCTGGCTGGACACCGGCACCCACGAAAGCCTGGTGGAGGCCACCAACTTTATCAAAACCGTGGAAAGCCACCAAAACCGGAAGATCGGCTGCTTAGAGGATATTGCCTATATTAACGGCTGGATCACCCGGGAGCAGGTGGAAGAAGTGATCAAGGTTTGCAAGAACCAGTACGGCCGCTACCTGCAGGATGTGCTGGACGGCAAATACCTGGATGTGATCCGGGACAAAAAGCGTCTGGAGGAGTTAGAGAAATGAAGAAGACCCTGATCGTTACCGGCGGCGCCGGCTTTATCGGCGCAAACTTTGTGTTTCATATGCTTAAGAAATATCCGGAGTACCGAATCGTGTGCCTGGATAAGCTGACCTACGCCGGTAATTTAAGCACCCTTGCCCCGGTGATGGATAACCCCAACTTCCGGTTCGTGAAGCTGGATATCTGCGACCGGGCAGGCGTATACAACCTGTTTGAAGAAGAAAAGCCGGATATGGTGGTGAACTTCGCCGCCGAAAGCCACGTGGACCGCTCCATTGAAAACCCGGAAATTTTCCTGCAGACTAACATTTTGGGCACTCAGGTGCTGATGGACGCCTGCCGGAAATACGGCATCGAGCGCTACCACCAGGTCTCCACCGACGAGGTCTACGGCGACCTGCCGTTAGACAGACCCGACCTGTTCTTCACAGAAGAAACCCCCATCCACACCAGCTCTCCTTACTCCAGCTCCAAGGCTGGCGCGGACCTGCTGGTAATGGCATACCACCGTACCTACGGTCTGCCGGTGAGCATCTCCCGGTGCTCCAATAACTACGGACCCTACCATTTCCCGGAAAAGCTGATTCCTTTGATGATCGCCAACGCCCTGAACGATAAGCCGCTGCCGGTGTACGGCGAAGGCCTGAATGTGCGGGACTGGCTGTATGTGGAGGACCACTGCAAGGCGATCGACCTGATCATCCATAAGGGCAGAGTGGGCGAGGTCTATAACATCGGCGGCCATAACGAAATGCGCAACATCGATATCGTCAAGCTCATCTGCAAGGAGCTGGGCAAGCCGGAAAGCCTCATCACCTATGTTGCCGACCGGAAGGGCCACGATATGCGCTACGCCATCCACCCCACCAAGATCCATAGCGAGCTTGGCTGGCTGCCGGAGACCAAATTTGCCGACGGCATCCAGAAGACTATCCGCTGGTATCTGGACAACAAGCCCTGGTGGGAGGAGATCATCTCCGGCGAATACCAGAACTACTACGAAAAAATGTACGCAAACCGCTAAATAAGAAAAGGAGGGCGCTCAATGCCCTCCTTTTTTGAGGTATAATATGAAACGCAATGAAACGGTAGATATCATCAAAGGACTGGGTATTTTCTTTGTGGTGCTGGCCCATAGCGGCTTCCCTCTTTCTCAGTTGGTGTATTTATTCCATATGCCCATATTCTTTATGGCATCGGGCTATTGCTACGATCTGCGCAACTCCCAGTCTGCCCAGGCGCTGGGCAGCTATGCAGGCAGGAAGCTGAAAAGCTTGTATGTGCCCTATGCGCTGTTTAACGGCATTTTCATTTTGCTGTACAATCTGCTGATCGACTTAAATATCTACACCAACCATCCGGATTTTTCCGGTGCGGTGGAAAAGCGAATCTGGTGGCAAAGCGTGTCCAGGCTCAGCAGGGCGCTGCACTTTGACCCGGCTGCCACTGAGCAGCTTTGCGGTGCAGACTGGTTTGTTGTGGTTCTGTTTTACATCACCTTGATTTTTGCCGGGGTGTGCTTTTGCATCCGATGGATCAAGCAGCCGGTGATCCGCAATGCCATTTTTGGCGTGTTTGCCTTTGGCTGCCTGTGGTTGGGCAATTTTCTTCGGACACGCAATTATTTCTTAGACGGCTACTGGTCGGTGGCAATTACCGGTATGAGCCTGTACATTTTAGGCTTTTTGCTGGCAAGACTGCCGGAATGGGTGGACACCCTTACCAAAAAGCTCCGGTGGGTTTTGGCGGTGTTGGGCGCCGGATTTTTCTATTTCGCCACCGGCTTTGGCAGCATCAGCCTGAACGAAAACCACTTTACAAGCCCCGCGTTTTTGCTGATCTGCTCGGTTGTAGGCTGGTATTGGCTGAAAAGTCTGGCGGACATTCTGCAGCCGGTAAAATGGCTGAAAAGCTTTTGGGTGTTGCTTTCCAAAAGCAGTCTGTTTATTTTGTTTCTGCATTTTCTGGGCTTCAAGGCAGTTACCGCCATTCAGCTGGCGGTGTACCGGGAGGAGGCGTATTTGCTGGCATCTTTCCCGGTGCATCACAAGGAGGGGCTTTGGTGGATCGCTTATACGGTGGCAGGCGTTGCTTTTCCGGTGGGCGTAAAGCTGCTGTTGGACTTCTTAAAATCAAAAACAAAGGTAAAGGAAACCGCCTAATGGGGCGGTTTCTTTTTTGCACAAGCAAGGCCGGGGGTTCCAAAAAGCTTTCGCTATGCCCAGTCCCACCGCAGTGGGAAGCCTCCCCTGTGTAAGGGGGGTGCCCAGTGCGCACACTGGGCGGAGGGGTTGCCTCCCCAAAAACATCTTTGGGACGGCGATTGTAGGGACACCCGTCCTCGGGTGTCTGCCCGGTACATACTCAGTCAAGCGGACACCCCGGGAGGGGTGTCCCTACATTGGAAAAATGGGAGTTTTTGGCAGGAAAGTTGCCCCTATTGTGGTGCTACAAAACCAATTCTATTCGGGTTTTTCCTTGGGACTTGGCTTTTTTTGCATATTGGGCAGCGCCGCCCCAGGTGTGGGTGATATAGGTAACCACATAGTCAGACTGGCTGAGCATCCAGTTGTTGCGCCAGGATATGGCATAGCGAGGGTGTACTGCTTCAATACCCTCCGGGAGCATAGTATCGGAATGGTCTTCATACTCCGTCTGTTTGCTGGGCATATATGCCAGCACCACTGCATAATTCATCTGGGGATATTCCTGCTTCAGTTCCCGGAGCGTACTGCGGACAAGGGCGTCAAACCGCCCCTGATGCCCCACATAGAACACATCCACATTTTCTTTGGTAATTAAATCCACCAAAATCTTCAGAAGCTTGGGCTTGACGGTATCCGGGCAATCCCGATGACCAAAAAATGTACATACCGGCATAATCTCACCCCTTTTTGACTGTATTATACAACAAAATTGGCAATTAGTACAGTTGGATGTACTAATTTTCCGAAACATTTTCCTATAATACTGGTACAGTTACAGGGAAGTGTGGTGTAAAAGGTGCAGTTAAACAAAGCGGTCAGTCAGCGACTGTCAGAATTGCTGGAAGAGCGGAATATGACCCAGTATCAGCTGTTTATGAAAAGCGGTGTTCCCAAATCTACCATTGGCAACCTGATCAACTGCACTTACGATTCCGTCAAGCTTCGGGTCGTTCACGAAATTTGTCAGGGTTTGGGCATTACGATTACGGAGTTCTTTAACGCTGACGTGTTTGATGAGGATAATTTAGAGCCTTAAAAAGCTTCTGTGCGATAACCGCACAGAAGCTTTTTGTTCGTAGGGGGGTTGCCTCCCCAAAAACATCTTTGGGACGGTGATTGTAGGGACACCCGTCCTCGGGTGTCCGCCCGATACGCACGCAGTCAAGCGGACACCCCGGGAGGGGTGTCCCTACACTGGAAAAATGGGAGTTTTTGGCAGGAAAGTTGGTGCCATTGGGAAAACCGGCGGTTTTTGTTTCGGAGGCTGGAGATTTGTTGGGATTTCTTGTTTTTTGGGAAGCTCCGTCAAGTTGACAGAATGGGAAAAATCGGCTATAATGGGCAATAATATAAAGGGGGATTCTGCCCTTATATAAAACTTAGGAAAAACAAACAGCGGGAGGGTCTGGAGCAAACCTTCCGACTCTGAAAAAATAATAGAAAGGCTGGAGGGTTTCCCTTCAGAAACAGCCAATTATGCAACATATCTTTATCGTCGGCTCCAAAGGCATTCCCGGCGCCTACGGCGGTTATGAAACCTTTGTTGACAAGCTGACCCAATATCATCAGGATCACGGGCATTTATGTTACAACGTGGCTTGCAAGGATAATAAGAATTGGGAAACCTGGTACCACAATGCCCGGTGCTTCCATATCAAAGTGCCGTCCATGGGACCGGCGCAGGCAATTTATTATGATGTGGTGGCTCTGCATCGGTGCTGCCGGTATATCCGGGAGCAGCATATTGAAAACCCCATCGTCTATATTCTTGCCTGCCGGATCGGTCCGTTTATGGGGCATTTTGTGAAGAAGATCCATAAGCTGGGGGGCGTTGTGTATGTCAACCCCGACGGACACGAGTGGCTCCGGGCAAAGTGGCCAGCGCCTGTCCGGGCTTACTGGAAATGGTCAGAAAGGCTAATGGTAAAAAAGGCGGATCTGATGGTCTGCGACAGTAAGAATATTGAAAAATACATTCTTTCTGCCTACGAAAAATACAGCCCCAAAACCACCTACATCGCCTACGGCGCTGAGACCCGTCAGAGCGATCTGAAGGACGATGACCCCAAGCTGCTTTCCTGGTATGAAGAAAAAGGCTTAAAGCCTAAGGAATTCTATCTGGTCGTGGGCCGGTTTGTGCCGGAAAACAACTATGAAACCATGATCAAGGAATTTATGCAGAGCAAAACCGACAAGGATTTTGCGCTTATTACCAATGTTTCTGATAAATTCCTCCAGGAACTGAAGGAAAAGACCGGCTTTGACAGCGACAGCCGTATCAAATTTGTCGGTACGGTCTATGACCAGGAGCTTCTGATGAAGATCCGTGCCGATGCCTACGGGTATTTTCACGGCCACGAGGTAGGCGGCACCAACCCCAGCCTGCTGGAGGCATTGGGCAGCACGGAGCTGAATTTGCTTTTGGATGTAGGCTTTAACCGGGAGTGCGCCGAGGATGGGGCGCTTTACTGGAGCAAGACCCCCGGCAATTTGGCAAAGCTGATCGAAACGGCAGATGCAATGCCCCGGGCGGAAATTGCCGCTTTGGGCGAAAAGGCAAAAAAACGCATTGCCGATGCCTACAGCTGGCAGTTCATTGCCGGTGCGTACGAGAGATTATTTTTGAGAAAATGAAGCGGACTGTCCGCAGAAAAACCGACGACAGGAGTTATTTATGAATGTGATGCTTCTTGGCGCGGCCGGCTTTGTCGGCACGAATTTAGCCCTGCGCCTGTCCCAACATACCGGCGATACCATCACCTTGGTGGATGTCTGCCTGGAATATTTTGCCCCGGTGCTGAAAAAGCAGGAGAACCTGCGTTTTGTGCAGAGCAGTTTCTGTGAGGATACGGATTTTGATACGCTCTTAGCCGGTCAGCAGGTGGTGTACCACCTGGTAAGCACCACCGTGCCTGCCACCTCCAATCAGCACCTGCCCCAGGAGCTTTCTGCCAATGTGGTAATGACTGCCCAGCTTCTGGATGCCTGTGTGCGACAGAAGGTGCAGAAGGTGATTTTTATTTCCTCCGGTGGCACAGTTTACGGAACCGTGTCCGACTGCCCCATCCGGGAGGATGCGCCCACCGATCCCATCAGCTCCTACGGTCTGCAAAAGGTTACCATTGAGAAGCTGTTAAGCCTCTACCGGCATATGTACGGCCTGGACTACCGGGTGGTGCGGCTTGCCAATCCCTACGGTCCGTATCAGCGGCCCAACGGCGTTCTGGGCGCGGTTACTACCTTCACCTATAAAGCGCTGCAGGGCGAGGAAATTACCCTCTACGGCGACGGATCGGTGGTCCGGGACTTTATCTACATTGACGATGCGGTCCGGGGCATTGAAAATATTGCTGCCGCGGAAAGCCAGCACCAGGTGTTCAATCTGGGCAGCGGACAGGGAACCAGTATCCGGCAGGTGCTGGAGGCGGTGCAGGAGCAGCTGGGTAAGCCCCTGAATATCCGGTATCTGCCCGGACGGAATGTGGATGTGCCGGTGAATTATCTGGATATTTCCCGCTATGAAGCGGCCTGCGGCAAACTAAACCCGATTACCCTTCGGGAGGGCATTTTGCGGACTGCCCAATTCCTGAAGAAACAGATCGAGGAAGCCTGATGAAAAACATACTGTATTTGCACGCCGGTGCGGAAATGTACGGCGCGGACAAGGTCCTGCTGGATCTGCTCAAGGGTCTGGACAAGACCCAATATCACCCGGTGGTGGTGCTTCCCACGGAAGGTGTTCTGGTGGAGGCAATGGAGCAGGCGGGATTGGATGTTCGGGTGATTCCCTATCCCATTATGCGGCGGAAGCACTTCACTCCCAAGGGGATCATCCGCTACGGTCTGGACCTGATTCAATACAACCGCCAGCTTTGTAAGCTGGCAAAAGAGGAAAACATTCACCTGGTGCACACCAACACCGCTGCGGTGCTGGAAGGCAGCTTTATCAGCCGGAAGCTGAAAATCCCCCAGCTTTGGAGCATTCACGAGATTATTGTACGCCCCAAGCTGATGTTCCGGTTCACCAGCTGGCTGATCAGCCGTTTCGCTACGCTAACGGTAACGGATAGCGCTGCGGTCAAGCAGCACCTGCACGCCTCCGGCAGGTTCCCGGAGGATGCGGTGGAAGTGATTTATAACGGTGTGGATGCCAGCCGTTTTCATCCGGAAACCGACTGTAACTACCTGTATAAGGAATGGAACATTCCGGAAAATGCCCGGGTCATCGGT
Source organism: Faecousia sp. (assembly GCA_045538605.1). Lineage (GTDB taxonomy): Bacteria > Bacillota > Clostridia > Oscillospirales > Oscillospiraceae > Faecousia. The sequence goes on along the minus strand of JAZSRR010000055.1, from coordinate 13,396 downwards.
ATGATGGGTCGGGTCAACAGCTGGAAGGGTCAGCAGGATTTTCTGCAGGCTGCCCAGCGGGTAATGGAAAAATACCAGGATGTGTACACGGTCTTTGTCGGCGCAGCCTTTGAAGGGGAGCAGTGGCGGGAAGTCCAGCTGGCAGATGCCATTGCCCAATCTCCCTATAAAGACAGGATCATCAACCAAGGCTATCGGACAGACAGCCAAAGCATTTACAAGCTTTACGATGTGTTTGTGCTGCCCAGCACCAACCCGGATCCGCTGCCCACGGTGGTTCTGGAGGCCATGGCCACCGGAAAGCCCATTGTGGGCTACCGCCACGGCGGTGTCTGCGAAATGGTCCGGGAAAACCACAACGGGCTGCTGGCGGAGGTTCGAGATCCGGAGGATCTGGCAGAAAAGATCTGCAGCCTTCTGGACGATCCGGAATTGCTGCGGCAGATGGGAGAAAACTCCCGGACCCGGCTTCTGGAGCATTTCTCTATGGAAGCCTATATTCAAAATTATTCTGACGCTTATGCCCGGCTTTTGCAGGAGGCATAAACCCAGAAGGAGCAGTATATGGAACAGTCTTGCCAAACCATATCGGTGATCACCCCCTTTTACAAGGGTAACCGCTATATCAATGAGCTGGTGTCCAATGTCAATGCCGTGGCAGAAGCGGTGAAAAGCAAAACCGGAGCGGCAATGGAGCTGATCGTTGTCAACGATTCTCCGGATGTGCCGGTAGAGATCACCGTCGCCTCCCAAATCCCCGTTACGGTGCTGGAAAACCCCAAAAATCTGGGCATCCACGGCTCCCGGGTGAACGGTATTCGCCAGGCAAAGGGCCAATGGATTCAGATGCTGGACCAGGACGATCTGCTGATTCCCGAGGGATATGCCGAAACCGTCGCCCTTTGCCAGGGGGCAGATGCGGTGGTGGGCAACTGCTTTTATTATCACGGCGCGGATAAGACTCTTTTGTATGCCAACCGGGCGGTCATGGATTACCTGATTACGGAAAACCGCTTTCTGACCATCCGCAATCTGATCGCATCGCCCGGGCATTGCTTGATCCGCAAGTCGGCGCTGCCGGCATACTGGCTGGAAAATCCTATGGCGGTCAACGGCGCGGACGACTATTACCTGTGGATGCTGCTGTTCCAGGCAGGAGCAGTCTTTGCAAACAATCCGGCGCCGGTATATATCCACAGAAATTCTCAGGAGGGAAATCTTTCCTTTGATTTGGATAAAATGCACCGCTCCTGTATGGAAATGTGCGATCTTTTGGAGAAAAACCCGGAATATCCGGATAAAAAGTTAGAAAAACTCAAGCGTTCTGTTTACTTTAAGTATCTCCATGATACCCATAAGCTGACCATTTTGGGCTATCTGCGGTACTTGGATAAGGTTGTGCAAAACGGAATTTATAAGCTGTTTACATTGCTTTTGCGTTAAGGAGAAGTTTGGAAATGGTATTCAAAACCAGGAAAAACCAAATATTGTTCTACGGACTGGCAGGATTGATCGTCTATATGCCTTTCCACTTTTTCATCTGTGAACTGTTACTCAGGGGAACGAGCCTTGACAATATTGTTCGGGATTTTGTGATCATCGCCCTGGCGATGCTGTGTCTGTTTGCCCGGGATAACTCCGCAAAGCCGCTGAGGATTTCTATGGGTATCAGTATGGGCACGCTCCTGGTGTGCGGCGTTGCCACTTATTTGGTATACCGGGTGTTCCCTATGCTCAACATATTGCGGACCTATCTGGTGCCGATGCTGGTGTTTTATATTGCCCGGTCGGTGGAATTTGACGGTCAACGGTTTTATCGGCTCAACCGTTTGCTGGTGGCGGAGCTGGCGATCATCGGTGTTTACGGCTATTTCCAGGCGTTTTTCCTGGGGGACGATTTCATTCTTGCCATCGGCTATCCCCAGACAGAGGACGGTATTCTGGCAAGCTTCTCTTACTATATCTCCCATTTTTATGGCTATCAGCGCTCCGTTGGGACCTTTATTTCCCCCAATTTCTGCGGTGCGGTGCTGGCAGTGGCAGGCTGCGCCCTGTGCTTCACAGAAGAGGATATGCCCTTTGCCCGGCGGTTTGTCCTTTGCGCTATGCTGGTGCTGGGTATGATGGCAACCTTCTCCCGCAGCGCCATTTTAGGCTTTGCCTGCGCGGTATTTTTCTGCTGGGGTCTGCGGAAGAGCTGGCGTCGGATCACCAAGAAGACCTTCCGCTGCTGGCTGTATATTTTGGGCGTAGCCGGCGCGTTCCTGCTTTTTGATTATCTGGTGTTCCAGAGCCTGTTTTTGCGGATGTTCCTGTCGACACTGTTTCGCAGCTTTGATGGCTCAGACCCCTCTGCCAATGCCCATCTGGAGCATCTGCTGGAGCTTCCTCCGGGATTGGACAGCATATCCTGGCTGCCCGGCTGGATGATCGCCCATCTTGGCATCAACGGACCGATGGCAGAGGAGTTTCTGGCTGCGCCCTACAAGGTGGAAAACTCCTTCTACCTGATGTTCCGGGAGCTGGGACTGCCGGGAATGGTTTTGTATTTTGCGCCCACCGTTTTGCTGCTGGTCAAGACGGTGCGCTGCCGCAAGGATTATCCCTACCTTGTGCCGGCGGCGGTGGCGGTGATGGTACTGGTGGGCTATGTATTTTTGCCCAATGTCCAGTCCTTTGAGATTCCCTTCTATCTGTACCTGTTTATGGGCTTTTACGATAACCGGTCCGTCCGGGCGCTGTACCGGGAGGGAAATGTATGCTGAAAGAATATATCCGCACCGCTTTGGGCTGCGTCAAGCGAATCCCAATGGTGTTTGCCCGGCTTATGCCCCGGAGCAGGGACATCTATATTTTCGGCGCTTGGCTGGGCCGGAAATTCTCTGACAACAGCCGGGCGATGTTCCTGCATTGTCTGACCCATTCGGATAAGAAATGCTTCTGGATTTGCAATAACAAAGCTGTTTTTCAGCAGCTGAAGGCACAGGGCTTGCCGGTTTTGATGGCCTATTCCCTGCAGGGGCTGTATATCCAGGCCCGGGCAGGGGTGGCATTTACCTGCGTCAGCGACGGTGATTTCTGCCGGCAGATGCTTGCAGGCTGCACCCACGTGAACCTGTGGCACGGTGTAGGCGGCGGCAAGACCATCGGTATGGACGACAAGGCGTACCGGGAAGAAGCCTTGCGCTTCCATAACCGGGTCTACAGAAAAATAGAAGACAAGCTTTTGAAAAAGCCCTACTTTTTGGCAACCGGCCCGGCAATGAAGCAGGTGTTCACCACGGCTTTTGAGATCGATGAGGAACATTTCCTTTACGCGGGGCAGCCCCGGAATGATATGTTCTACCAGCCAGATTATGTGCCCCAGACCATATCTAAGGAAGAATTCGGCGGCAAGACTGTGATTTTGTATATGCCCACCCACCGGAAAACCGGTCAGGTGAAAATGGATATGACCAAGCTGTTGGATCTGCCGGCGTTGGAGCAGTTCTGCCGGGAAAACAATGCGGTTTTCCTCATCAAAAAGCACTTCTACCATAACGCCGAGCAGGAGGACTTGTCCGGGTATCCCCATATTCTGGACATCACCAACCGCCCGGTGGACTCCAACGAGCTGCTGATGGTATCAGACTGTCTGATTTCCGATTACTCCAGCTGCACCGCCGATTATCTGCTGCTGGACAGACCTATTTTCTACTATTGCTACGATTATGAGGATTACATCCGCCAGGACCGGGAGCTGTACTGGGAATACGACACCATTACCCCCGGCCCCCGGTGCGGCAGCTTCCCAGCACTTTTAGAGCAGCTGCGGCACTACATTGCCGGCGGACAGGACACCTATTTAGCGGAGCGCAAACGGGTCCGGGATCTGTTTTATGCTCCGCCCTGTCAGTGTGCGGCCTGCGATCAAATTCTGACCCAGCTTCGTCAAAAGGGACTTGGCTGAGGGAAAGGAGTTCCCTATGAATATTGCGGTCATTTTTGCCGGCGGCGTCGGCTCCAGAATGCACAGCAAGGAAAAGCCTAAGCAGTTTCTGGAGATTCACGGAAAGCCGGTAATTATCCACACGCTGGAGGTTTTTGAGAAGCATCGGGATATTGACGCCATTGTGGTTGCCTGCGTGGAAAACGGCATCGGTTATCTGCAGGAGCTGATTGCCCGGTTTAACCTGCAAAAGGTCGTAAAGATCGTTCCCGGCGGCGCGACCGGTCAGCAGTCCATTTATAACGGTCTGTGCGCAGCAGAGGCACTGGCACAAGGGCAGGAGAGCATCGTGCTGATTCATGACGGTGTCCGCCCACTGATTTACGAAAAGACTATCACCGATAATATCGCCTGCGTCAAGGCGCACGGCTCTGCCATCACCTGTATACCGGTGAAGGAAACGGTGCTGCTGGTAGCGCCGGAGACCGGCGCGGTGGAAAGTGTACCTGCCCGGGAAAACTCCCGGCTGGCACGGGCGCCCCAGAGCTTCTATCTGTCGGATATTTTGTGTTATCACCGCAAAGCCCGGCAGGAGGGACGAAACGACTTTATTGACAGCTGCACCATGCTGCAGTATTACGGCAGAAAGCTGTATCTGACAGAAGGACCCCAGGAGAATATCAAGATCACCACCCCGGATGATTTTTACGCTATGCGGGCGCTGCTGGATGCCCGGGAAAACGCCCAGATCTACGGATTGGACGACCAAGGCTAAATGGGAGTGTCGAACACGATGCAAGACAAGAAAAGGACGGCGCTGGAAGAAGATCTCCACCGGCTGTGTCAAGCGGATATCCCTTATGGAGCTTGGAAGGGTAAGACCTTTCTGGTTACCGGCGCCACAGGGCTGGTGGGCTCTTTGGCGGTAAAGGCGCTGCTCTACATTTCCCGGGTGCACGATCTGCAGCTGCAGGTGGTGGCGCAGGTGCGAAGCCTTGAAAAGGCAAGCCGGGTATTCGGAGAAGATCCGGGCGTAACCCTTCTTTGCCTGGACCTGGCAAGCGCGCCGCTGACCTATCCCGGTCCGGTGGACTACATCCTGCACACCGCTGCGGTTACCACCTCCAAGCTACTGGTGTCAAACCCGGTGGACTGCGCCAAAACCGCCTTAAACGGCACACTTTCCGTGCTGGACTTTGCTGTAGAAAAGCAAGCAAAGGGCGTGGTGTACCTGTCTTCTATGGAGGCATACGGTGTCCGCACCGACGGCGGCGATGTTACAGAGCAGGATTTGGGCTTTGTCGACCTGCAGGCGGTGCGCAGCGGCTATCCGGAAAGCAAGCGGATGTGCGAGTGCCTATGCAGCGCCTATGCCAGTCAGTACCGGCTTCCGGTGTACGCACTGCGCCTTGCGCAGACCTTTGGCGCCGGCGTATCCAGGGAAGACACCAGGGTGTTTGCCCAGTTTGCCAAAAGCGCCATTGCCGGAACAGATATTATTTTGCATACTGACGGCTCTTCTGAGGGTAATTACCTTTACACTGCCGACGCTTTGAAGGCGATTTTCCTGCTTTGGTGCAAGGGTGTGCCGGGGCAGATCTACAATGCGGCAAATGAGGTGTGCCACACCACCATTTACGATATGGCGCAAATGGTCGCCCAAAAGGTGGCAGGGGGCGCGATCTCCGTTCAAATTCAAATCCCTGAGGATGGAACGTCTTTGGGCTATGCTCCCAAAACCCGGCTGCGGATAAACAGCCAAAAGCTTCGCAGTCTTGGCTGGGAGCCGGAAATCGACCTGGAGCAGGCGTATCGCCGGCTGATCCGCAGCTGGGAGGTGGATGCCCTTGGGTAACAAACCGGCTGCCAGCATCGGCAAAAATTATTTGTATAACACCGCCTACCAAATTCTGGCGGTGATCATTCCTTTGATCACCACCCCTTATGCCTCCCGGATCTTCGGCGCGGCAGGCATCGGCATCCAAAGCTATGCCAGCTCCCTGGCAATGGTATTCTCCCTGTTCGCAGCGCTGGGTGTGCTGTCCTACGGTCAGCGGGAGATCGCCCAGCACCGGGACGATAAGCAGGAAACCTCCCGTCTGTTCTGGGAGATCGAACTGTTAGCCATTACCACCACCGCCATTACCTGTGTGCTTTGGCTGATCGTGTGCTTGGTGGAAACCACCTACACTTCCTATCTGCTGGTGTCCGGCTTTACGGTGCTGGCGGCGGCTTTCGATATCACCTGGTTTTTTGCAGGACTGGAGGAATTCCGTTTCATCGTTCTGCGCAACACCGCTGTCAAGCTGGTGGGCGTGGCTTTTCTGTTTTTGGCGGTTAAAAAAGAGAGCGACCTTTTATTGTATGTGGGTGTGCTCTCTGCCACCGGCTTGGTGGGAAACTTAACTATGTTTACCTACCTGCGCCGTTTTCTGGTGCCGGTAAATTGGAAGGAATTAAGGGTTTTTCGCCACCTGAAGCAGACCTTTGTGTATTTTATCCCCACCATCGCTTCTTCGGTGTACACGATGCTGGACAAGACGATGCTGCGGATCTTGCTGGATGATACTACCGAAAACGGCTACTATGAGCAGACCACCCGGATCGTCCGGATCGCCCAGACACTGCTGCTTTCCATCAATACGGTGATGTCGTCGCGGATGTCTTATCTGTTCTCCCAGAGGAAGCTTTCCGAGCTGAAGCAGCGGTTAAGCCGGTCTATGAGCTTTATTTTGCTGCTGGGCTATCCTCTGACCTTCGGCATTATGGGCATTGCCAAAAACTTTGTGCCTTGGTTCTTCGGTCCGGGCTTTGAGCCGGTGGAGACATTGTTATGGGTCTATAGTCCGCTGCTTTTGGTTGTGGGCGTGAGCAACTGCCTGGGAACCCAGTACCTGACCCCCAGCGGTCAGCGGGGCAGAAGCAGCAAGGGCATCGTGCTGGGAGCCGTTATCAATGTGGCGCTGAACCTGTGCTTTATTCCCCATTTCGGCGCAGCCGGCGCATCGATTGCCTCTGTGATTGCCGAGCTGGTGATCGCCGGAGTGTATCTGTATATGAGCCGGGGTTATATGCGTTTGAAGCTCCTGCTGCGCCACAGCGCCAAGCGCCTGCCGGCGGCAGCGGCTATGCTGCTGGCGGTTCTGGCACTGCCGGAGCTTCTGAGCTTTGGCGGTGTGTGGATGACGGTTTTGCAAATCATCGTCGGCGGCGGGGTATATTTCCTGCTGCTACTTATCCTGCGAGACCGGCTACTGCTGGACTACGGCGGAAAAGTATTGAAGAAGGTTATCCATAAGAAATAAAAAAGACACTCTGTAAGTTTTTACAGAGTGTCTTTTCGTCTATCCAGTTTGTCATTGGTGGCAATCTCAGAACAGATACTGGGCAGCCAACACCATCAGGGGCATTGTGGCAAGGCACAATAGCGTAGAAACCACAACCGTTGTGCTGGCATATACATAGTCCTTGTTATAAAGCTGGGCATATACCGCCACGTTGGCGCCGGCAGGGGCAACGGCGGTGATAAACAGCGCCATCAGCATATTCTTTTCCATAGCCGGCAGGATCGCCTGTAGGCCCCAAAAAGCCAACAGCGTCAAAACCGGTGCTGCCAACAGCCGCACAACACTGACCAGATACAGCCACTTATTCTTTAACAGATTTTTCAGGTCAGCCTGGGCAAGATATACGCCCATTACAAACATAGCGATGGGGGAGTTGACGGCGGAAATGCCGTTCATGGTGCTATGTACCACCGCCGGCAGCTTCACGCCCCAGCCGGTGAAAAACAACACAAGACCCACGCCCACGCTTAAGATCAGCGGATGGCACAGGGTCGCCTTGTTAAACCGCATTTTGGAGGAGGTGATCACCGCCGTTCCGTAAATCCACTGCAGGATGTTCAGCATCGCCACGAAAAAGGCGATGAAGAACACATACTGACCGCCTACGGTGGCGGTAACCAGAGGGATGCCGATAAAACCGGCATTGGAAAAAGCGGCGGCAATATTTTCAATGGGGTGATTGCGGAACACAAAGGCGGAAAGGCCGATGGACAGGGCCAGCGCCACCACCGCCAGCAGCACACTCAGCGCCAGAGCCTGCACCCGGTCGGCTGTAGGCTCCACGCAGAAGCTTTTTACCAGCACCACCGGGATGATCAGCCAAACCAGCAGGTTTGCCATAGAGGCACTGCCTTCCTTCGTGATCTTCTTTCCCTTAAACAGAAGAAAACCACAGGCCATATACAAAAACATAATCACGATCTGCTTTACAAGCAGCAGCGCAACATCCATAAAAACACCCTTTTCTTTGTAGTCCACAAAAGGATACCATTACAGCACCAAAAAGTCAACTATTTTTGCCGAAAAACGAAGGCTTTACTAAGCAAATAATTGATTGCCAGCACCACGCCGCCGGTGGCAAGCTTTGCCCAGAAGCCCCGGATGGACAGAAAGCTCTGGTTAAGTCCCAGAAGCATCAGACCGCTGGGCAGGAAAATGTCAAAAACACCGGAGATCATCCGGGAGAACAGAAACCGCACTGCCTCGGAAAGCATCAGCTTCGGCTGATGACAGTGGCTGTGGAACACAAACTCCTTATTGATAAAGAAGGAAAAGCAAGTCGCGACCAGCCAGGCGACGGCATTTACCAATGTCAGGTAAAAACCCGGGACCGCCTGCAAAAGGGCGTAAACCACCCAGTTGACGCAGGTGGTGGCAAAGCCGGAAATCAGATAGCGGTAAAATTGTCTGTTTTTCATCGTATCATCTCTTTTTTGTGATCAATCGGGGTTTTCCAATTGGGACAGCGTCTTACCGATGCTGCAGCTTGCAGCATAGGGGCAGTGGGGGTAATCGCAGTCTGCCTCCAGAAGGGTTTTGTCCGTAACCGCCGTTACGGTTCGGGCGCAGTCCATACACCGGCAGTAGCCGGAGAGAAAATGCTCCTTTTCCATATCATCCCTCCAAAATCCGCCAGGAAAGAGGCTTCAGGATTTCTCCGTCCGGTGAGGTCCAGTCAGAACCAGAGCTGTTCACAAAGACCCTCACAATTTGGCTCTCGGTTTTTCGGACAAAGGAAAGCTGCCCGCCTTGGGCATAGGTAAATTCTGTTTCGCCGGTCTGCAGCGCCTGCAGGCGCTTGCGCAGCTGACCCAAAGCGCGGTAATGGGCAATTGTTTCGGCGTCCTCCCTGCCCCAGGGGTAGGGGCGGCGGTTAAAGGGGTCCTTGTGTCCTTCCATCAGCGCCTCATCGCCGTAATAAATACAAGGACACCCCGGCAGGGTAAACTGCAAAACAGCAGCCAGGAACAGAAGCCTCTTACCCCACGCCTTCTGGTCCGGGCTCAAAAACCGCCCGGCAAGCTGCTCCCGGCTGCCGTCAAAGGGGTCAGCCAGAGCGGTCAGCAGCCGAGGGGTATCGTGGCTGCCCAAAAGGTTCATATTGCAGCACGCCACCTGGGCAGGATAATTTTCCAGAAGGGTCATCACCTGCTCCGCCAGGGCCTCTGCGCCGATAGCACCCCGGACAAAGTCCAAAATAGCGCTGCGGAAGGGATAATTCATCACACTGTCCAGCACCCCGACTACAAAATACCGGCAGCGGGTGTTGTAGGAGATCTTATTGGAGGCATCCTCCCACACCTCGCCGATGAGGAGCGAATCCGGCTTTATTTCCCGGATGCGCTTTTTAAGCAGCCGCAAAAATTCTCCCGGCAGCTCGTCTGCCACATCCAGCCGGAAGCCGTCTGCGCCATAAGAAAGCCAGTGGGCGACCACACTGTCTTCCTTGCGGATAATATAGTCCAAAAAGCCTTCATCCAGCTTTTTTACTGTGGGCAGGGTATCAAAGCCCCACCAGCTGTTGTAGGCGTTGGGATAGTGGTGAAAATCATACCAGGAGGAAAAGGGCGAGCCGGGGTCCCGGTAGGCGCCGCCGGCACCAAAATTGCCATACTTATTAAAATACAGGCTGTCTGCCCCGGTGTGGGAGTAGACCCCATCCAAAATCACCCGGATACCCAGACTGTGGGCGGTGTCGCACAGGGTCTTAAAATCCTCCAAGGTGCCCAGCATCGGGTCGGGGGTTTTATAATCAGCGGTATCGTACCGGTGGCTGGAAAAGGCTTTGCCGATGGGGTTGAGATACAAAATCCCCACACCCAGGGAGGCAAGATAGGGAAGCTTTTCGGTAATGCCCCGGAAATTGCCGCCGTAAAAGTTGTTGTTGAGAATTTCGCCCCGGTCATTGGGCTGCCAGAAGACCTCTTCCTCCCAGCTTTCGTGGAGGATAAAAGGCTGCAGCTTTCCGGTCAGGTCGGTTTTGCCTGCCTTATAAAACCGGTCGGGAAACACCTGATACATCACAGCGCCCCTTGCCCAGTCCGGAACGGTAAAGTCAGAAGGGATACAGCTTACCTGCCAGCAGCTTCCATCTTCCATGTTGGTATCGTTTCCATACTTAAAAAGCCGGAAGGTGCCGGTGTTGCCGGTGATGGCAAAATAGTAAAAGTAAAGTCCCGGCGTATCCAGAGAAAACCGGGCAGTCCACAAATCGTAAAGCCCCTCCTGCCGGGAAAATTCCATCGGCACTTCCCGGTAAAGCTGCCCGTTTTCATAGGTGAACACCACCTTCACACCGGAAGTCCCTACGCTTTGGGGAATCCGGATGTTCAGGGTACATTCCTGCCCCGGTGTTAAGCACCCAAAGGGATCTTTATATTCTGTTTTCTTCGAATCGAATAATATACGCATAAAATCTCCGATGGGCGTGCCGCTTTTGCAGCACGCCCGAAATTGAGAATAGAAAATGGACAATGATATCTGTCATTGCGAGCCAGTTCGCAAACTGGCGTGGCAAGCTCTGTTATTGCCCGGTCAAACGCCGGAATAGCTCCATATACTTTCCTGCCGGCTTTGCCCAGCTGAAATCCTGCTCCATATCGGTTTTCTGCAGCGCCCGGAAATCGTCCGGGTGGTTGTGATACAGGTTCAGCGCCCGGCAGATTGCGCCGTAGAAATCGTCGGCATTGTAGCTCTGGAAGGTAAAGCCCAGACCGTTTTTGCCCATTTCGTCTGCCCCGGGTACGGTGTCCTTCAGTCCGCCGGTGGCGTGGACAACGGGAACGGTGCCGTAGCGCATAGCGTTCATCTGGCTTAAGCCGCAGGGCTCGCTTTTGGACGGCATCAGGTAGATGTCACCGCCGGCATAGATCCGGGAGGCAAGACCCAGGTCAAAGGTTATCTTAGCCGCGACCCGGTCCGGATATTCCGTTGCCAGCTCCCGGAAGAAGCGCTCAAACTGGGCTTCGCCTGTGCCTAAAATGAGAAGCTGGCAGTCTTGCTCAGAGAGCATTTTCCGGGCAATGTAGCACAATAGGTCCAGACCCTTGTGGCCTGCCAGCCGGGTAACCATCACCAAAAGGGGCGTGTCCGGCTTTTGGGGCAGACCCACCTCTTTTTGGAGTGCCTTTTTGCAGGCGGCTTTGCCCTCTATGAAGGTATTTTCGTCATAGTGGGAAGGCAGCGCCTTGTCCGTTGCCGGGTTAAAGGTGCCCACGTCGATGCCGTTGGTAATGCCTGTAAGCTTCCCGGCGGCATTTTGCAGCACCCCTTCCATCCCATGGGCATAGTAGGAGAGCATCAGCTGACCGGCATAGGTCTGGGAAACGGTGGTAACCAGATGGGCGGTTTCAATGGCGCCCTTCATCACATTCACGCCGCCGTTTAAGTCCAGACACGCCCGGAACTCCCAGGGCAGCGCCAGCACATCATCAAAGAAATAGGGGTCTGCCCAGCCCTGATATTCCACATTGTGGATGGTGAACACGCACTTGGTCTGGGGAAACCGGGGGTAATACTGGGCAGCCAGATACACCGGCGCAAGACCGGTCTGCCAGTCGTTGCACTGTAAAATATCCGGAATGAAATTTAAGTGCAGCAGCGCCTCTAAGCACGCCTTGGAGAAGAAGGCAAACCGCTCTCCATCGTCCAGCTCTCCGTAAATCGGACCGCCCCGAGCGCCAAAGTAGTACAGATTGTCGATAAAGTACACCTGCACCCCCTTGGGGGCATTTTTCAGCCGCAAAATGCCCGTATACTGCTGCCGCCAGCCAAGCTGGGTGTCAAAGCTGGTAACAAACTCCGTTTCAAACCGGGCATCCTCGGCAATTTTTTTATAGTAGGGCAGAAGCAGAGCCACCCCGTTGCCGCCAATAGCGCCCAGCCCCGCCGGCAGCGCCTCCATCACATCGCCCAGACCGCCGGACTTCACATAGGGCGCACCCTCGGAAGCGAGCAGGGCAATTTTCATACCACTTCACCTCGTTTGATAACCACCGGGTTGTTGGGTGTGCCAATGAGCCGGGTACCGGGCTTGACCACCACATCCTTGTCTAAAATCACATTTTCCAGGTAAGCGTCCTTGCCTACCACCGTATCGTTCATAATCACGCAGTTTTCCACCTGCGCACCGGGATACACCGTAACCTGCCGGAACAAGACGGAATTTTTCACACTGCCGCCCAGCATACAGCCGTCGGCAACCGAGCAGTTTTCGATAGCGCAGTTTTCGCCGTAGTAGGTGGGAACCCGGTCCCGGACCTTGGTGTACACCGGATGGTTTCTGCCGAACAGGTCCTCCCGGACCTCTTTTTCAATCAATGCCAGATTGTTCCGGAAGTAATCCTCCACACTTTCGTTAAACAGGGTAACGCCGCCAAAGGAATACACATTCAAGGTGGCAGCTTTTTCCTTCCACAGACCCAGCACCAAATCCCGGTCCATGTGGAACAGATTTCGGGCGATATGCTCCTTCACCTGTTCGATCAGCCAGGGGCGGGACAAAACATAAATGTCCATAGAGGCTTCGTAGTTGCTGGGGGCGGCATAGTCAACAGCCACATCCGTAACCTGACCGTGCTTGTCCAGCTTCACAGCCATATCCAGCACCCGGTTGCCGTCGGCGATGCCTTTTTTGGTAACCACGGTGATGTCCTTGCCGCTTTCAATATGGCTGGCAATGACCTTGCTTAAGTCAATGTTGCAGATGCCGGCGGCATCGAACATAACCACATAATCGTCGTCGCTGAACTCCAGAAAGCTCATAGCTGCGTGCAGAGATTCCAACTTACCCCGATAGTCGGAGGTGCTGGAGGAGGAATAAGGTGTCAGGTACTCCAGACCTCCCTGCTCCATTTCCAAGCCCCATTCTTCGCCGGAGCCGATGTGGTTGAGAAGGCTCTGATAATTGTGCCGGGTAACCACACCTACCCGGTGAATACCGGCGCAGGCTAAATTACTCAAGGCAAAATCCACCTGCCGGTAGCGCCCGCCAAAGGGCAGGGAAGCCATGGTCCGCTTTTCGGTCAAAGCGCCTAATGTGCCGTCGTTGGCAAAAACAATACCCATTACGTTCATAATTGCCACCTCCTTACAGCATTTCCCCGGGAAGCAGAACGGTATT
>JAZSRR010000006.1:0-14772 GCA_045538605.1 Faecousia sp. | reverse complement strand
AAAAACCGGGAAATTGAAATCCAATGTGATTTTTCAGCAGAAAAAACCCGCATACATTTTTTTGCGGATATTCGGATACCCTTCGGTCGATTTTTCTTTGTATCCTTGCGCTACGGTTTGCGTGGCTTAAAGCAATATCTGAACATTATTAAAAAATCAAAGGCGGTGCAATAATATGAGTCAGAATTTACCCAATATGTTAAATAACACGATTTCTAAAATCCGTGAAATGCTGGATGCTAACTCGGTTGTGGGTGAACCCATTCACGCAACGGAAGGGGTAACTATTATCCCGGTGTCCAAGGTAAGTATTGGACTTGGCGGCGGCGGCTCGGATTTTGTTTCCAAGAACCCCAATCATCAGGATAATCCCTTTGGCGGCGGCGTAGGCGCCGGGATCAAGGTTACGCCGGTTGCATTTTTAGTTGTAAAGGACGGCAGTGTCCGGATGCTTCCGGTTGCCGCACCAGCCAATACAACCGCGGATCGTATTGTGGAGCTTGTTCCGGATACGCTGGACAAGATTGCGGCATTTATCGATTCCCGCACACAGAAAAGCGAATAATTCCGCCTTCCGGTTACAAAATAAACCGGGGTGATTGATTTGAAAAGAAGAATTGCCGGGATGGCAGCGGCTCTGCTGGCTGCCGTCCTGCTTTTTCCTTACCCGGTTCAGGCAATCTCTGCGGAAAAGGCAATTGTTTTGGATGCCGTAACCGGAAGAACATTATATGAAAAAAATCCGGATCAGCAGGCGTTGATTGCCAGTACCACGAAAATTATGACGGCGCTTGTTATTTGTGAACAATGCAATGTGCTTGACAGGATGCGGATTCCCAAAGAAGCGGTTGGAATTGAGGGCTCTTCTATGTATTTGCGGGAAGGGGAGATCCTGACCATTCAGGAGTTGCTTTACGGTCTGATGCTTCACAGTGGGAATGATGCAGCGGTTGCTCTGGCTATTTATTGCGGTGGTACTGTGGAAGGTTTTGCCCAATTGATGAACGATAAAGCTCACAAGCTGGGATTAACACAAACCCACTTTGAAAATCCAAACGGACTCGACAGCCCGGGTCATTATTCCACAGCCCGGGATATGGCAAAACTGGCAGCTTATGCTATGAAAAATCCCATTTTTGCCAAAACAGTATCCACAAAGACGGTTACAGTCGGAAATCGCAGCCTGCGCAATCATAATAAGCTTTTGTGGTCCTTACAGGGCGCTGATGGTGTTAAGACCGGCTTTACCAAAGCGGCCGGGCGTATTTTGATTTCCAGCGCAACTCGCCAAGGGAGAAGACTGATTGCTGTTACAATGAATGATCCCAATGACTGGAAGGATCATACAACCCTGCTTGAGGATGGATTTTCGCGCTATCATGTTTGTTCAATTGTTGAAAAAGGAGACTGCCTTGGTACACGAGAGGTTGCCGGAGGAGATTTTGGGTATGTGCAGTTGATCGCAGATGCAGACTTTTCTTATTCCCTTACCGATGGAGAAAAACCGGAAATTGTGATCAAGGGTTCCGGTTTTGTATATGCACCTGTGGTTAAAGGACAGTCTGCCGGGTCGGCATATATTTGTATTGACGGCAATGCCGTTGGAAGAATACCCCTGATTTTTGGCGAAACCGTTGAACAGGAGCGACAGGAAGAACCCGGCTTTTGGGAACGCTTTTGGGGAGGCTGGAGATAATGAAAGAACGATTACAAAAAATATTGTCCTCCCGGGGTGTTGCGTCCCGGCGTCACGCCGAAGAATTGATTACTGCCGGACGCGTTACCTGCAATGGCATTGTATGCTGTTTGGGTGATCGTGCTGATGAGGATACGGACATCATTTGTCTGGACGGGAAAGAACTCCCGCCCAGACAGAAACATATCTATTTGATGCTGCATAAACCCAGAGGGTATGTTACAACTGTATCCGATGAAAAGGGCAGAAAGACGGTGATGCAGCTGTTGACTGGTTGTGATGCCCGTGTGTATCCGGTTGGTCGGCTAGATATGGATTCAGAAGGCTTGTTGCTATTTACCAACGACGGTAATTTTGCAAATACACTGATGCATCCAAGGCATAGGGTCAATAAAACATATTTGGTTACAGTTAATGGGTATTCAAAACAGGCTTTTGATAGGCTGTGTATGCCGGTTACCATAGATGGCTATACCATCGCAAAACCGGATGTTAAACTTGTGCGTCTGGATTCACAGGATGAACGTGTAGCGCAGCTTTCTGTTACTATTCACGAAGGACGAAATCGACAGGTCCGTAAAATGTGTGAAATTGCCGGCATACAGGTTTTAAGATTGGTGCGAACCCGGGAAGGTTCGTTAAGTCTTGAGAATTTGCCCTTAGGCAAATGGCGCTATTTAACGGATGCAGAGGTTGCCGCTTTGCGGAGGAGCTTGAAATAAGGGGAAATACATATGCATAATGATTTGTTTGCCATATTGCAAAGAAAGTCAGCTGACTTTTCAAAGGGTCAGCGGATGCTGGCAAAATTTATAACGGAATCCTATGATAAAGCGGCGTTTATGACAGCCAGTAAGTTGGGACAAACGGTTGGGGTGTCGGAGTCCACAGTTGTTCGCTTTGCAGCGGAATTGGGTTATGACGGATATCCTAAAATGCAAAAGGCGATGCAGGAATTGGTCTTAAACCGTTTGACATCTGTGCAGAGAATTGAGGTTGCAAATAATCGGATTGGCAATCAGGATGTTGTATCCAGTGTGTTGCAATCGGATATTGACAAGCTCCGCCAGACAGGAGAGTTGGTTGACAGAGAGGCATTTCAGAAAGCTGTTGATGCCATTTCGAATGCAAAGACGATTTACATTCTGGGCTGCCGATCGGTTGCGCCACTTGCCAGCTTTTTGGGGTATTATTTAAGCTTTATGTTCCGTAATGTGCGGATTGTTACATCCTCCGGTGCCAGTGAAATGTTTGAAAAGCTGATTGATGTGGGTACGGATGATGTGGTGCTGGCATTCAGCTTTCCCAGATATTCAGCAGCAACGGCCAAGGGCGCTCAGTACTGCAGGACAACCGGCGCAACGGTTATCGGATTGACGGACAGTGCCCTTTCTCCTTTAGGACAGAATAGCGACTGCGTTCTGCTTGCAAAAAGCGATATGCTTTCATTGGTGGATTCTCTGGTTGCACCCCTTAGTTTGATCAATGCGTTGATTGTTGCCCTTGCAGCTGGCAGGGGACAGATTTTAGCAAAAAACTTTGAGGCTCTGGAACGGGTCTGGGAAGAATATAATGTATATGAAAAACGAGTAGAAGCTGATGATGTATGACGGAATTGTAATTGGCGGAGGACCTGCCGGAATGTTTGCAGCGATTGTTGCGGCTGAACAGGGATATCGTGTGCTTTTGTTAGAAAAGAATGATAGACTTGGAAAAAAGCTGTTGATTACCGGCAAGGGACGGTGTAATGTTACCAATCACAGCAGTGTGGAAGGTGTTTTGCAAAACATTCCCAGAAACGGTCGTTTTCTCTACAGCGCGCTAAATGCATATCCTCCGGAGGCTATTATGCATTTTCTTGAGAAACAGGGATGTTCCTTAAAAACTGAGCGGGGAAATCGTGTTTTTCCGGTATCTGATCGGTCTGCTTCTGTATTGGAAGCGCTGCAAAAAGCTTTACGCCGTAATGGTGTAAACGTTAGGAAGGAGACGGCCCGGGAAATTTTAGCTGAAGCCAGCTCTGTTTCCGGTGTAATAACCGACTGTGGAACGATTTACGCAAATTGGGTAATTTTGGCAACCGGCGGTTTGTCATATCCTGCCACCGGCTCTACAGGCGACGGATACACAATGGCGCAACGTTTGGGACACACGATCATTCCTCAGGAGGGCTCTTTGGTGCCACTGGTATCGTCTGATGTGGATTGTGCGGATATGCAGGGCTTAAGTCTTCGCAATGTTGGTGTGAAGCTTCTTGACAGTAAAGGTAAAGTTCTGTTCAAGGATTTTGGTGAGCTTCTATTTACTCATTTTGGTGTATCCGGACCTACGGTTTTAAGCGCGAGCGCCCATATGTCCGGTGATGGTTGCCGTCTTTTGATCGACCTGAAGCCTGCGCTTGAGGAAGGAAAATTAAATGATCGGATCTTGCGCGACCTAGATATGTATCAAAATCGCACAATGGAGAATGCCTTGACAGACTTGTTGCCGCGCTCGATGATTCCGGTTGTATTGGACCGCTTGTCTATACCTCGCAGTATGCAGGCTAACTCCTTGCGCAAGGAGCAAAGAAGAGCGCTGTTGGAGCTTTTGAAAGCGTTTCCGGTGGCAATTTCCGGAAAGCGCCCGGTTGCAGAAGCTATTATTACAAGCGGCGGTGTCCGGGTTTCTGAGGTCAACCCCAAAACAATGGAGTCTAAAATCGTCAAAGGTCTATATTTTGCCGGTGAAATTTTGGACTGTGATGCCTATACCGGAGGTTATAATTTGCAGATTGCCTGGTCGACGGCTTATTGCGCCGGTATGAGTGTTAAAAACACACATTGACAAATGTCTTGGTGTGTAATAAAATACATTCGATACCAGTAAAAGACTATTGGAACATTCGGAGGAGAAAAATATGTACGAGAAATTAGTTTCCTACGCAGCAAGTCAACTGGAACTTAATGCCGATGAAATTACCAGAGACAGCACTTTCGAAGGCTTGGGTATTGATTCCTTGGATATTGTAGAAATGATTATGGACCTGGAAGCAGAGCTGGGTGTAGAACTGGATATGGAAGATCAAAAAATCGCCACTTTTGGTGAGTTGGCAGACTTTATTGATTCGAAAATCAACTAATCAAACATAATCCTTGTTGTGGCAAAACCGGCTCATAACAAGGTCGCACTAGTCGGGGAGATAGCGGTGCCCTATACCTGCAATCCGCTACAGCAGGGATGAATTCCCACACCCGGGCAGGTTTGAGTATCGTCAGGACTGTGTAAGCGGCGTTGATGAAACGGTCTTGCGCAACGAAATCCCGTGAACCATGTCAGGTGGGGAACCAAGCAGCATTAAGCGGATCATTTTGTGTGCCGCAGGGTTGCCGTTTCTGAGCTGGCTGCATAGCTACCGGGTATTCTGCCTGTTCAAATGTGGGTGTGCGATCTTGTTATGGGCCGGTAAATTTTTGGAGGTTACTATGTATCAGGCGCTGTATCGAAAATATAGACCACAGACCTTTGATGATGTGGTAGGGCAGCTGGCGGTTACACAGACGCTGAAAACCCAGATGCAGACCGGAAAGCTCAGCCATGCTTATCTGTTCACCGGATCTCGGGGAACAGGCAAAACCAGTAGCGCTAAAATTTTGGCAAAAGCAGTGAACTGTGAAAATCCCCAGGAAGGTAATCCCTGTAATTGCTGCAGCAGCTGCCGGTCTATTGATGCCGGTTCCTGTATGGATGTCCTGGAGATCGATGCGGCATCTAACAATGGTGTAGATAATGTTCGGGATTTGCGGGATGATGCGGTTTATTCGCCTTCTCAGGGAAAAATGCGTGTGTACATCATAGATGAGGTGCATATGCTGTCTATCTCGGCGTTTAATGCGCTTTTGAAGATTATTGAAGAACCTCCGGAGCATCTGCTGTTTATTCTGGCAACTACAGAGCTGCATAAAGTGCCCGCCACTATTTTGTCCCGTTGTCAGAGATTTGCGTTTCGCAGGATCAGCCAGGAGGATATTGCTGCCCGTCTGCAATTTGTTGCATACCAGGAGAATATCGATTTGGACGTTTCGGCGGCACGTGTTCTTGCCCGCCTTGCAGATGGCGGTATGCGAGACGGTTTGAGTCTTTTAGACCAATGCGCCTCTGCTACAATCGGCGAGCTGAATGCAGAACGGGTCTATGCTTGCCTTGGCATTGCCGGCATCCGGGATTGCGGTTCTATTATGACGGCAATTGCAGAGCGTAATGTTAAGGATGCCCTGTCCATTCTAAATCGCCTCTATACCGAAGGCAAGGATATGGGTGCTATGCTGGATGAGCTTGCCTGCCTGACAAGAGATTTGATGATTTTGCAGGCAGCTCCGGATACTGGGATTACGATGCTTTCCGGCGTTACATCGGAGCAGGATGCTTTGGCACTTTCGAAGAAATTTACAGCAGCAGAGCTTGTGCGGATGCTGAACATCATTCAGCAAACCGCTGCCGGATTCACAAGAAGCGCAAGCCGCCGTCTGGACGCGGAGCTTTGTCTTGTCAATTTGTGCCAACCGGAACTGGACACAGACACGCAAGGTTTGTTGGCAAGAATTTCTAAATTGGAAAGTCAACTGCGTTCCGGTTCCTTTGTGCAGTCTGCGCCGGTAGAAACAAAGATGAAAAAGCAAAATACTACCCCAGTATTGGAAGCACAGGAATCTGTTGCAGAGTGTGAGCACAAGATCGAGAGTAATGCTGTTACAGATGATGCGCCGATTGGTTTCTGGTCTGACTTGGCTGAAGAGATCCGCGGTGAGCTCTCTACGTCTATGCGGGGTTTTTTTGCAACTTCTGCGAATGCTCCGTTGCGAGGTATTCTGGCAGGTGATAAATTAGTCCTTGCCTGTAAGAATCAATGGGTCATTGATATTGTTAAAAAACCGGAAATTTTAGCCCTTGTTGCGCAAAAAGCCTCCAGTAAGTTAGGTCGTCAAATCCGTGTGATCGTAACAGATGATACTGGTTTGGAAGAAAAAAATGCCCAAATGGAGCAGTTGCTGAATTTTGGCAAAGCGCACAAGGATATCATAAATATTCGAAACAATTAGGAACAGGAGTTATTTTATGGCAAAAGGTGGATTTCGTGGGATGCCCGGTGGTATGAATCAGGCAGCAATGATGCGTCAGGCCCAAAAAATGCAGCAAGAAATGCTGCGGATGCAAGAGGAAATGGAAACCAAGACCTTCAGTGCAACATCCGGCGGCGGAATGGTTACGGCAACTGTAAACGGTAAACACGAGCTGCAGGATATTCAAATCAATCCGGATGCAGTCGATCCGGAGGATGTGGAAATGCTGCAGGATATGGTGATTGCTGCGGTCAATGAGGCAATGCGCGCGGCTGATGCAGATTCTGCCAACAATATGTCCCGGCTGACCGGTGGTCTGAACTTAGGTAGTTTGTTTTAAGGAGGGTTTATGCAGTATTTTCCCGCTGCATTGCAAGCGCTGGCTGACCAATTTGCCAGACTGCCCGGCGTGGGCGGCAAAACGGCGCAACGATTGGCTTTTCGTGTTCTGGAAATGCCAATGGAGGATGCTCAGGCTTTTGCAGATGCGATTATGGATGCAAAAAACACCGTGCATACCTGCCCGGTGTGTCAGAATTTAACAGACAGAGATATTTGTCCCATCTGTCAAGATAGTGCCAGAGACAATGGATTGATCTGCGTTGTTGCAGACCCCAAGGATGTGATCGCTATGGAGCGCGCACGGGAATTTTCTGGAGTTTATCATGTTCTGCATGGTGTGATTTCTCCTCTTAACCACATCTCCCAGGATGACATTCGCATAAAAGAGCTTTTGCAGCGGGTTGCCACGGGTGGTGTTCGTGAGGTTATTATGGCCACCAATCCGGATGTGGAAGGGGAGGCAACCGCTATGTACATCTCTCGGCTGCTTCGTCCCATGGAGGTAAAGGTTACGCGGCTTGCCTACGGCGTACCGGTTGGCAGTCAGCTGGAATATGCCGATGAAATCACATTATCCCGGGCGCTGGAAGGCCGTCAGGAAATATAACAGAAAGCCTCGTGTCGTCAGACACGAGGCTTTATTTATACTTTGGAATAGGTTTTATCCAAAAAGCGCTGTGTAGTAACAACTGCCCGCTTGTGCGTTCCTTCACCGATTTTTCCGTCTTCGTCGTATGCAGTGATTTGAAATGTGATAATGCTCCCGTCTACTGCTGTAACTTCTGCCTCTGCCCGGACAGACAGTCCGACAGGTGTTGCGGATAGATGGGAAACGTTAAGCTCCACACCAACTGAGGTTTTATCTTCCGGCAGAGCCTGGCTGATAGCCTCACAGGCTGCCCCTTCCATTAGCGCAACCATGCAGGGAGTGGCATAAACCAATAGGCTTCCGGAGCCAACCTCCAGGGCGGTGTCCTCTCTTTCGACAAAACTGCTGGCTTCACCCTTCAGTCCGATTGTAATACACATATAATGACCTCCTTTTGGTACAATATATCGAAATTTGCATGTGCTGTCAATATTTTAATTGCCTTTTTATTATGAAGGATTTATAATTAAGTCAAATGAAATGGAAAGAAGGAATTTGATATGCAGTACTTTCTGGATACAACGGAAACGATACCGGCAAATCTGGGGTTTGAGCATTTCGACAGCGTACATTTGATTTGGTTACTCGCATTTGTGTTGATTGTGATCGGTAATTGTATCTTTTACCGCATGTTGGGAGAGAACGGCAGAAAAAGATGGAGGATATCGGTTGCTGGCTTATTGGTCGCAGATGAAGTTTTTAAGGTGGTTATGCTGATTATCGGGAGAAGATATCTTTCTAGTTATTTACCACTGCATCTTTGCAGTATCAATATTTTCCTGATTTCTCTCCACGCATTTAAGCCATCAAAAACCTTAAGTGGTTATCTGTATACTGTGGGTATCCCTGGCGCTTTGGCAGCAATGCTGTTTCCTACATGGACAAGTCTTCCGGTATCCAATTTTATGCACCTGCATAGCTTTACTGTGCATATTTTATTGGCACTTTACCCTATTGTGCTGTCAACTGCAGGAGAACTGAATCCCCGTGCAAAATATATTCCCCGTTACCTGCTGCTTTTGGTTGGGATGGCGATTCCGATTTACGGTGTGAACCTGTTGCTGGATACGAATTTTATGTTCCTGATGTCGGCAGATCCCGGAAATCCTTTATATTTGTTTGAACAAATGTGGGGCAGTCATTTGCTGGGGTTCCCGGTTATTATCACAGGTGTTTTATTGGTTATGTTTGGACCCATTGAAATCTATCATAAAATCAAATCTCGTAAGGCATAATAATATAAAAAACCGGCAGACGTATTTCTGCCGGTTTTTATATTACAGCTCCTCGCTGACAGCTAACATAAGAATACCAATAATTACGATAGTAATAAAGATATAGGTTTTCCAGGAAAGTTTTTCCTTTAGGAAGATTCGGGAAAGCAGTAGGGAAACGACACACACAGAGGAAAGAATAGGTGCGGCAACGGCATCGTTTCCACCGAGTGCATAAACATAGGTGAACTGTCCTGCAGTCTCAAAGACGGCGGCAGCGATTTTATCCCGATGTGTTTGAAGAGGACCAAACTTCACTTTTTTAACCTTCATAAAGATAAACAGTACCAAAGCGAAAGCGGCAAAGGTCAATTCATAACTGGTGTTTGCTACCGCTTCAATAGTATCAGTGGTAACATCTACCAACGGAGATCTGGCGACATCCTCAATAAGGAAGAAGGCGTCATCAAGGAATGTGCCGAAGGCATCCAACAGGGCATACACAAAGGGCATACAGAATGCCACAACTGCGAGAGTTTTGCCTAGCTTCTTCTTTCGCACGGTTTCGCCGTGGTTTTCCAAAAAACCAACACCCACAACGCCAATGGTAATAATTGCAATGGAAATCCAGGTGAATAGGGAAATGCTTTCCTTCATAAATACGACAAACAGAAGGGTGCAAATAACACCAGCGGTGTTCTCAATGGGGTCAGAGATGGATTCTTCAAGGAAACGCATTCCAAAATAGGAGAATGCCATTGAGATTATGTAAAACAGAGATACAGGGAGATAGCAGAGAATGTTAACAGGATTGTAGTGAATATCCTGTGTCAGCAGTGTGAATACAGCATGGGCACCCATCACGATACCAACCCAGACACAGATTTTCAGATGAGAATACTTTTCGTCGGGTCGTGCACCTTTTTTATAAAATAATTCGGCGACGCCCCATAAGATTGCGGTTGATACAGCAAAAAAGAACCAAGACATATTTTATCTCTCCTTTATAATTTGATGAGCTCCGCGTCTACCATTTTTTGGAGGCTCATTAAAATACCAAATTTTGCATGCTGCCAGGTAAGGCCACCCTGGAAATAAACGGCGTAGGGCTCGCGGATAGGACCATCTGCAGATAACTCAATGGACGAGCCTTGCACAAAAGCACCGGCAGCCATAATTACCTTATCGCTATAGCCGGGCATATCCCAAGGCAGGGGGGTGGCAAAGGAATCCACCGGAGCTGCGGCTTGAATGCCCTTGCAGAAGGCGATCATTCCGGCCTCACTCTTTAATTCAACTGCCTGAATAATATCGTGTCGGCTTTCTGTTGCATTAGGAATGCAGCGGAAGCCCAGGGGTTCATAAAGATTTGCAGCAAAAATAGCGCCTTTTTCTGCGCTGGCTACAACAGTGGGAGCCAGGAAAAGTCCCTGATACAGCGCAGGCATTAAGCCGAGATTTGCGCCAACCTCTTGGCCCAGACCAGGTGCGGATAAGCGGTATGCGCATCGGGAGATGCAGGTGTTTGTTCCGCAGATATAGCCGCCAATGGGAGCTAATCCGCCGCCCGGGTTTTTGATCAGAGAACCGACAACCATATCAGCGCCAACATCGGACGGCTCTATGGTCTCAACAAACTCGCCATAGCAATTGTCGACCATGCAGATCACATCCGGTTTGATCTCCTTAACAAAAGCAATTAGCTCACCAATTTGCTTTACGGAGAAGGTAGGTCTTGTGGCATAGCCCTTGGAGCGCTGAATAGTAATCAGCTTTGTTTTGTCATTGATTGCTTTTCGGATATTATCATAGTCAAAGCAACCGTCATCCAGTAGATCCACTTGACGGTACTGCACGCCGTATTCTTTCAGGGAGCAAGGACTATCCTTAATGCCGATGACTTCCTGTAATGTGTCATAGGGAAGTCCGACAGGGGAGAGTAGCTCATCACCCGGCAAAAGGTTAGCAGACAGCGCAACCGTCAGCGCATGGGTCCCGCAGGTAATCTGCGGGCGAACAAGAGCAGCTTCTGTGTGAAATACATCGGCATATACCCGCTCTAAATTATCTCTGCCAACATCATCATAGCCGTAGCCGGTAGTTGCGGCAAAGCAGGCGGCGGATACCCGATTTTTTTGCATTGCGGCAAGGACCTTCGCCTGGTTGTATTCGGCAATCTTATCGATATCAGCAAAGCGTTCAGTAAGACCTGCAATTACGCTTTCGCCACATTCATATACCTTTTGGGATACTCCTAAATCGGTATAATATTTCATTAATTCATCCATTGTTCTCTTCCTCATTTCTGACTGTGGTAAATATCTTGTTTGCAATATCTGTAAGCACTTCCGGTTTCGAAACAATCAGACCTGTGTCCTCCTCGCCTAGAATCAGAAGTGTGTCTCCCGGCTGGATGCGAAACAATTCCCGTGCTTCTTTTGGTATCACAATTTGTCCCCGGTCGCCAACCTTTGCTGTGCCGAAAACTCTGCGGGCGTTGCCTTTACCTAGTATGTGTTTTCCTCCGGTCATTGCGTTCCTCCTTTCATACAAATCACACATTTCATACTACAGTAGTATAAACAATGCCGCCCCGGTTGTCAATACCGGAGCGGTCAGTTTATCGGTTCCTTCTACGACCGGCGAACAGAGAAATAAGCCGTAAAAGTTGCGCCAGTGCTACGGCGGTTGCTGCCACATATGTCATAGCGGCTGCTGAAAGGGTTTTTCTGGCGCCGACCTGTTCCTCTTTGGATAGAATGTTGCTGTTCTCAATCGCTTCCATTGCCCGACGACTGGCATTAAATTCAACCGGAAGAGTAACAAGCTGAAACACAAGAGACAGTCCAAAGCATGCGATACCGATATAAATAATTGTCTCAGAAAAGCTGCCAAGGGCAGAAAACAGCAAACCGATGAGTATCAGTGGCATAGCCAGACGGGACCCGATATTGGTTACCGGAATGATAGCGGCGCGGAGCTTTATGGGGGCATAGTCTTGCGCATATTGAACCGCATGGCCTGCTTCGTGGCAAGCAACACCAATCGCTGCGGTTGAAGCGTTGTCATACACATTTTCCGATAAGCGGATCACATTGGTTCTTGGGTCGTAATGGTCAGTAAGCTTTCCACTTATCCGTTCAATTCGGACACCGCTTACACCGTTGCTTGAAAGCACCCGTTGCGCTGCCTGCGCACCGGTAATATGGCGAGAGGATATCTGTTTTTCGTATTGACGGAAGGTGGCGTTTACCCTTGCACTTGCCCATAGTGATAAAATTACGCAAGGAAGAACTAGTGCAAGATAAGTCCAATCAAAGCTATAGTAATAATAAGGCATTGTGCTCTCCTTTATTCATCCGGCTCCATTGCATTATGAAGCAGCGGAGTAATTGCACCGCGAAACAGCGGATATGTTTGGTTATGGAGATTCTCCAATGTACCGGCTGCATGGTTGATAGGGATATTGCCGGATGTATAGTAATCTAAGTCTAAAATGAAGTTAATATTCGGATCTTGCTGACCGTTGCGTTTTACCATACCCGGTCCGGCGTGTACTTTTGCGCGGCAGTTACTGCCTAGAGCAAAATCCGCTTCTACAATACTATTGTAAAAATTTTTCTCAGATAGCATATCATCGGACATAAGTCCCAGATACTTTGGAGCAAATAGCTCTCGAAAAGGAACACCTTCCAAATGCAGCCGCTCCCGGGAAAAGAAATTAATATATCGTAATCCAATCCGGGTAAAAGAATCCGGTTTGTAAATCTGGATAAAGGATGCCAGAGGGCGGTCAAGGTGGTTTGCGAAGGTTTCCCATTCTGTGTAGTGATTACATGACAAGGATATGAAATTCATCGTCAGATTAACGCGCCAAACACCGTCATTGGAGATAAATTGGTGATTGAGAATAACCGGAGAATTTCCCCCTGCAGGCTGTTCCTGAACAGCAGAGTATCGCGGAAATTGTTCCCGGATTACCGCCGAAAATTCTAGTGGAGTAATACTGTTAATAGAGGGTATTTCAGAAAAACGCAATTGACAAATTACTTCAACAAGAGAACTGTTTTTGTAATGGCATCTGGGAAAATTGGAAAGCATAGCGTTGCCCCCTCTCGATGATAACTTTTCTATATTATATCCCTTTTTTGAAAAAACTCAAGATTGTGTGGGGATTTTCCCGTAGCAAACTTTACAACTTTATAAACAGTGTGTATAATTGATTTACATAAGGGGTGTTTATATGAATTTTTTGTATGTTCTGGAAGATCTGCGTATGCCGGTTTTGAATGAAATTATGCTTTTCGTAACCCGCTTCGGAGAAGAAACAATTTTTCTTATTGCAGCTCTGGTGATGTTTTGGTGCGTGGATAAGAGGAAGGGATATTATATTCTTTCAGTCGGGCTTATAGGTACTGTGGCAAACCAGTTTATGAAATTGTGGTTTCGGATCCCAAGACCATGGGTTTTGGATGAAAATTTTACAATTCTGGAGCAAGCTCGGAAAGCAGCTTCCGGATATAGCTTTCCCAGTGGCCATACTCAAAGCGCGGTGAGTACCTTTGGTGGCATCGGTTTTACAACGAAAAACCGCTGGATACGAGTTATTTGCGCAGTTCTTGTTATTCTTGTTCCTTTTTCCAGGATGTATCTGGGTGTACATACCCCGATGGATGTTTTGGTTGCAGCGGCAACTTCAATAATTTTAATTGTTGCATTAAAACCGGTTGTGTTCTATAAGGATGGGAAACTGCTGCCTTATTTATTGGTATTTATGACTGCAATTTCATTAGCCTATCTTGGATTTGTGGAGTTTTACCCATTTCCCGGGGATGTGGATTCTACAAATCTTGCTTCCGGTACGGAAAATGCTTACACACTTTTAGGCGCATTGCTTGGATTCTTGATCGTGTATATAGCGGATGAAAAATGGTTACATTTTCCCGTGAAAGCAGTTTGGTGGGCGCAAATTTTGAAGATTGTTTTGGGACTTTTGATTGTATTGGCAGTAAAAAGCGGACTAAAAGTGCCGCTGAATCTTATATTTGGAGAATTACCCGGCAGACTGGTTCGTTATTTTGTAGTCGTGGTGGTTGCCGGTATTGTCTGGCCGTTATCTTTTCGTTGGTTTGGCAAGCTGGGAACAAAGGAGCAGTAAATGAAAATCCTTGCCTTTGTTATCATTTCACTTATAACACTATGTATTGTTAGCGGCGTTTATGTTTTTGTTGTTGCCTGTGTTCGCAGGAAGGAATTACCTTGTCTTGTTGAAGAGGAAATTAGAAACACCTCTTATGGAAAATACGCAAAGAATATTCAAGATGCCAATCGCTGGCTTTTAGATCATAATGCGACAGATGTTTTTATTTGCAGCAATGAAGGATTGCGTTTGCACGGTTTTTGGGTAGAAGCGGAGAACCCCAGAGGAACCGTTATATTTGCCCACGGCTATCGCAGCACGATGCTTCTTGATTTTGGACTCGCCTTTGATTTATATCATAATCTGGGTATGAATTTGTTAATTCCGGAACAAAGATGCCATGGCCTAAGTAAGGGTCGGTATATCACCTTTGGCGTCAAGGAAAGTCGGGATATGCAAGGCTGGATTGAATTTCATAACTGTAAGAATTCTCACCTACCTATTATGCTTTCCGGTCTATCTATGGGCGCCTCCACAATGCTGTATTTGGCTGACAGCGATTTGCCCGAAAATGTGAAGGGCATTATTGCGGATTGTGGATTTACTTCCCCAAAAGATATTATTTCCAATGT